>JAZQYT010000001.1:0-4548 GCA_045633665.1 Eubacteriales bacterium
CCATTGCCTGTACGTTTACAGCGGTACCCCAAGAGTACGGAATGTCGTTGTCACGACGGTAAACGTTTGCACGGGGGTTGTCCCAAGAACGGAAGACTGCCTTAACGGCACCCATGAGCTGTTCCTTGGGATCGGAGGGGAAATCGGTACCGATCTTAGCCTTGTACTCAGCCTTGAACTGGTTTGCCAGCTCCTTGAGATCGTCAGCGGTCAGCTCAACGTCGAGCTTAACGCCCTTTTCTTCCTTCATCTTATCGATGAGCTCCTCGAAGTACTTCTTGCCGACTTCCATAACGACGTCGGAGTACATCTGGATAAATCTTCTGTAGCAGTCGTATGCCCAACGAGCGTTGCCGGACTTTTCAGCCATAACCTCAACAACCTGCTCGTTCAGACCCAGGTTCAGGATAGTGTCCATCATACCGGGCATGGATGCACGTGCGCCGGAACGAACGGAAACCAACAGGGGGTTCTCAAGATCGCCGAACTTCTTGCCGGTCACTTCTTCCATCTTTACGATGTACTCGTTGATCTCAGCCATGATCTCGGGGTTGATCTGCTTGCCATCCTCATAGTACTGGGTGCAAGCCTCGGTAGTAATGGTGAAGCCCTGGGGAACGGGAAGACCGATGTTGGTCATTTCTGCAAGGTTTGCGCCCTTACCGCCCAGCAGCTCACGCATGTTAGCGTTGCCTTCTGTAAACAGGTAGCAATACTTCTTAGCCATGTAGGTAATACCTCCATATAATAAAATTTTTATAAACATGTTCAGTGGCCGCAAAAAAGCTATACCGGAACGGTTAACCCTTTTACGGCATTGTCCATTATAACATAATTCCCCATTTTGGACAAGTTTTTTCAAATAATTATTCCAACCATAATTGTAAACTTTTTTTGAACACGGTCACAATGCACAAAAAACCTTTGACAGGGGGGATTTTTTCGTTTATAATATATCCGAAATAGTGAAATTGACGGCGAGGGAGCTTTTCTCTCGCTTTATGGTCATTTGCAAAAGAGGTACTTATGAGCAACATTTTTGACATATTCAAGAAAATTGAAACGCAAGGAGCAAGCACGGGGCCGATCGAATACATGATCGTAGGCCTTGGCAATCCAGGACGCGACTACGAGCTGACGCGCCACAACGCGGGCTTTTTATGCATGGATTACATTTCCGCCAAGTGCGGCGTGCAGGTCAACAGAGCCAAGTTTTCGGCACTGGTGGGCGAGGCCACGATCGGGGGCAAGAGATGCCTTTTGGTCAAGCCACAGACCTTTATGAATCTTTCGGGCAGAGCGGTGCTGGAGGCATCGGATTTTTACAAGATCCCGCCCGAGAAGATCCTGGTGCTGTCCGACGACGTCAATCTGGACGTTGGGCGCATGCGTTTGCGTGCCAAGGGCTCGGCAGGCGGCCAGAAGGGACTGGAGAACATCATTTTGCGCATTGGCTCGGAGAATTTTCCGCGTCTGCGCATGGGTGTGGGCAAAAAGCCGCATCCCGATTTTGACATGAAGGACTGGGTGTTGTCCGAATTCAACAAGCAGGAGCAGAAGATGCTGTACTCTTGCTTTGAAACGGCATACGAAGGCATTGAAAAGCTGCTGCAGGGCAAATTCGAGGACGCACAGATGCAGTGCAACTCCCACACCTATAAAGAGTAACCCCCCAACGGCTCCCTCCACAGGATAAAAGTTTTTGATCGACCTTTTTTCAAAAAGGTCGCAGGTCGAGGGCGGTGCCCTCGTCGCGCCCGCAGGCGCGAAAACATTCTCGGTGTTTAGCCTTTCTCAGTGTGACACATCCTAATTCATTCCGTTCTTTCTTTGAGCAAGTAGCCACAAAGAAAGAACCAAAGAAATGGCGTTTTTTCGGGGCTCTGCCCCGTACCCTGCCGCCTTTTGGAAAAGGCGGGCGAAAACTTTCATCCTGTGGAGGTGATCCGCTTGGGTGAAGGCGGGCGAAAACTTTCATCCTATTACACGTAATCAAAACCGAAACTTAACCAAAGACATAAGGAAAACCTATGAACTTACTTACCGATGCCATCAGGCAGGATGGCGAATATGCGCAGCTGCTTGCTGCCGTCAAGCGCGGTTTTCGCGACAAATCCCTCCCCTTGCTTGCCAACGGGCTTTGCGAGGGTGCTTCGGATGCTTTTATCACCTCTCTTCTGCAGGATACCGCCTCCTTGACGCCCTCCCCTGCCCTGATCGTTTGCTCCGAGGAAAAGGAATGCCTGCGCACAATGGATATGCTCGCGCTTTTTGGCATTACCGCCGCCTTTTACCCCGTACGCGATCTTACCTTTTATAACGTTTCCGCCTCGCATGAATACGAGCATGAGCGCATTCGCGTTCTCTCCGGGATTCTCTCGGGGGCTTTTGACGCGGTCATTACCACCCCCGACGCCATGCTTGGCTATACCATCCCCTCCTCTCGTCTGCAAGACGCAACCCTGGCGCTGGACTTTGACACGCGCATCGAGCCCGAAGACCTTTCCCGCCACCTGATCGAAGCGGGATACGCGCGCATGGACATGGTGGACGGTGCGGGGCAATTTGCCCGTCGCGGCGGCATCATTGATATCTATCCCCCCTTTGGCACGTTTGTCGACGAGGACGGCAAGGAGATCAGCGGCTCGCACCCCTTGCGTATCGAGCTTTTTGACGACGAGATCGACCGCATGGTCTTTTTCGACCTTGACACCCAGCGTACCGTCACCTCTATCAGCTCCGCGACCATCCCCCCTGCACGCGAGATCCTTTGCAATGCCGAGGCGCACCGTGCGCTGACCAAGGCCGTCAAGGACCGTTTGCGCACCTGCCGTGACGACGATGCACGCCAGACGCTCTCCTCTGAATTGGCTGCGCTGGGTACGGAAGAGAAGGACGGTGCTGCAGATCTGCATTTCATTGACAAATACATTTCCCTGGTCTACCCCGAGCGTGCCTCGCTGACCGACTACTTTGACCGAAAGCCGCTTATTTTAGTGCGTGCTACCTCGGCTGTCACCGACCGCCTCAAGGCCTCTGCCAAGCAGATGGATCTGACCTTGACCGAGCTGATGGAATCCGGCACCATATCCTCGACCTGGGCGGAATACCAGAAAGCCCCCGTCGAATTCGAGCGCTTTTTGGACGCAGGTGTGACCGTACACGTGGACTCGCTCTCCTACGGCATGTCCGGCAAACGCCTTGGCGGTATTTACGGTTTCCGCACGCGCCATATGGTTTCCTATGCCGAGAACTTCCAGCTGCTTTGCGAGGATCTGACGGGCTACATGCGCGGCGGCTACCGCACGGCCGTCATGGCCGAAAACGAAACTGCCGCCAAAAACCTGGCACAAATGCTGGGCGACCACGGCTTTGACGCGGTGGTGGAATCCGCCAAGCACCCTTTGCAGGCAGACGCGCTCAAAAAGGACGAGATCACCGTTGTTTGGAGCAGCTTTTTGTTTGGCTACGAGCTGATCACGCCGCGCATCGCGCTTCTCTCTACCAATCCCGACGGCAAGACCGCCACGCTCTCGGTGCAAGCCAAGCCCGCGCGCAAGAAAAAGCAGCGCGAGGGAACGGCTGCCATTCTTTCCTATGCCGATCTTTGCGAGGGCGATTACGTGGTACACGAAACCTACGGTATCGGTATTTACACAGGCATTGAAACGCTGAGCACATCGGGTGCCAAGCGCGACTATATCGGCATCAAATACGCAGGTGCCGATAAGCTCTACATTCCCGTGGAAAAGCTGGACATGGTGTCCAAATACATTGGCGCACGTGCCGACGACGGCACGGTCAAGCTCTCAAAATTCGGCACGGACGGTTGGCAGAAATCCAAGGCACGCGCCAAGGCAGCCGTCAAGGACATGGCCAAGGAGCTGATCCAGCTCTACGCACAGCGCATGCGCGTCAAAGGTCACGCATTCCCGCCCGACGAGGACTTCCAGCGCGACTTTGAGGCTGCCTTTGCCTACAACGAAACCGAAAGCCAGCTGGACGCGGCCGAGGACATCAAGCGCGACATGGAAAAGGCAGTCCCCATGGACAGACTTCTTTGCGGCGACGTGGGCTACGGCAAGACCGAGGTCGCCTTCCGCGCGGCCTACAAAGCCGTCATGGGCGGCAAGCAGGTGGCGATCTTAGTTCCCACCACCATTCTTGCGCTACAGCATTTTCAGACCGCCACCGCACGCATGCGTGCCTTTGGCGTCAACATCGATATGGTTTCCCGTTTCCGCACGCCCAAGCAGCAGGAGCAGATCCTGCGCAGGCTGGAAAGGGGGGACCTTGACATCATCATCGGCACGCACCGCCTGCTTGGCAAGGACGTGAAATTCAAGGATCTTGGCCTTTTGATCGTGGACGAGGAGCAGCGCTTTGGCGTGGCGCAAAAGGAAAAGCTCAAGCAGATGGCAGGCAACATTGACGTGCTGTCCCCCTCCGCAACACCCATGCCCCGTACGCTCAACATGGCTATGGGCGGCATTCGCGATATCTCGATCCTCGACCAGGCCCCCGGCAACCGTTTGCCCGTGCAGACCT
>JAZQYT010000002.1:0-18906 GCA_045633665.1 Eubacteriales bacterium
CAACGATCAGAGAAGCGGTTGCATCATTGACCTCGTCAGACAGGAAAATGATACGGTCACCCAGCAGACGGGAGAAAATATCATAAGCTCGCTCACCTCTGCCGGTTTGTTCAATGACTGTCGGGACAAGGGCGTCTCTCGGATATTGCGGATAATACATCTTTTTTACCTCGTTTCAATAATAGTGGGAATGCGAATTATTCAGCGGATTTTACAACAGCGGATTCCTTTACGATATCCATTGCCTTCTTAACTTGGAGATCAGCGATGATGGAAGCATCGTCCAGCATGGACTTGACCTGCTCAACCTCAAGGTGATAAGCATCAGCAATTCTCTGGTACTCTGCATTGATCTCTTCCTCTGTAGCAACAGCGCCTTCGATAGAAGCAATGGTTTCAAGAGCAAGTCTTGCCTTGACCTGGCGCTCAGCCTGAGGTCTCATCTGCTCACGCAGAGCATCGAGAGTCATGCCGGTATACTTGAGGTACAGGTTCATATCCATACCCTGACTGCGGAGTCTGTTATCGAAATCACGTACGAAGTTTTCGGTCTCATTTACGAACATAGCCTCGGGAATATTGCCCTCGAGCTTTTCAATCAGAGCCTCGATCAGCTTCTCTTCATACTCGTTTTCAGCCTGTACATTCAGTCTCTCCTGAATTTTAGCCTTGATATCAGCCTTTAATTCATCAATGGTGTCAAATTCGGATGCATCCTTTGCAAATTCATCGTCAAGCTCGGGAAGCTCAATGCGGGTAATCACGTTGACCTTGGTCTTGAATACGGAAGCCTTGCCTGCAAGTTCTGCTGCGTGGTAGTCCTCGGGGAAGGTAACGTTTACGTCAAATTCCTCACCGATCACATGACCAGCGATCTGCTCCTCAAAGCCGGGGATGAAGGAACCGGATCCAAGCTTCAGAGAGTAATCGGTACCCTTTCCACCATCAAATGCAACACCATCAACAGAACCGTCAAAGTCGATCTTTACGATGTCACCCATCTGTGCAGCCTCGTCGGTGATCTCAAGCTCACGGGAGTTTCTCTCGCGGAGCATATCAATCTCACGGTTAACCTGTTCATCGGTTGCAACTGCTACGTTCTTTTCAGCCTCAATGCCCTTGTAGTCCTTGATCTGCATCTCGGGTTTTACGGTAACCTTAGCAGACAGCACAAGGCCGTTGTCGTCAAGAGAAACGACGTCGATCTCGGGCTGAGCTACGGGAGTAATGCCTGCTTCCTTGACAGCCGCTTCGTAGTTCTCGGGAATGAGATCATTGATCGCATCTTCGTAGAATACGCCTGCACCATACATCTTTTCGATGACGGCCTTGGGAGCCTTGCCCTTACGGAAGCCGGGTACGTTGATGTTCTTTACCTGCTTGCGGTAAGCCTTTTCAACAGCTGCGTCAAAAGCCGCCTTATCAATGGCAAACTCAAGATAGTGCATGTTGTTTTCGTTCTTTTCAGATTTTACGAGATTCATTTTGATCCTCCAAAAAATTGATTTATTTTTAATTTTTAATTTTCACAACCTATTAATTTTACACAATTTATGCCGATTTGTCAATAGAAAACATGATTTTACCAAGGAAAATGTGTTATTTTATTGGGTAGGGAACAAAGGAAAGGTGGTCAGCGGATATTCTGACAAAGCGAAGGCTCTCATAATAGAGAACACTCGGAAGATTGTAGCCGCCGTGTATATGCCCGAAGTAACAGTTTTTGACACCGTATTTCTGCAGCGTTGCAATGATCTCGGGACATATAAAGTTGCCCCATATCGGAGGAAAATGAAGAAATACAAGCATTTCTTCCGGATTTTCACTGTTTTGAAGCTTTAATCCTTGCTGCAAGCTCAATTCCAATCTGATCACTTCGCGGTTAACGATCTTTGCATAATCGGTTTGAGAAACGGTTTGCTGCTGGCTGTCATCGGTAAACCAGCCTCTTGTACCGCAGATGATTTTGTTTTCGACCAAATAAGCGTTGTTATGCAGTAATGATATGGTATCAATTTGATTTTCAGCAAAAAAAGCGTGCAGCTTTGTTGCGGTCGACCACCAAAAATCATGGTTTCCTTTTCCGATCAGCTTTTTTCCGGGCAGGGAATTCAAAAAGCACAAATCCTGCTTGGCTTCCTCCAATGTCAATGCCCAGGAAATATCTCCGGGAATGATGACCGTATCCTGATCACCGATCGTGTTTCTCCAATGATGCTCCAGCTTTTCCACGTATCCGTGCCAACGAGAACCGAAGACTTCCATGGACTTATTGGTTTGATCATTGATAGACAGATGCAGATCGGCAATGGTATAAATTGCCATGTAGGCCTCCTTTCTTGCAGAATAATACGTGATTTTTGCAGCATACTACTATTGTCATATTGACAAAAGGAGATGCTAAAATGGATAATAAACGCGGATGCGGATGTGAAAAGCACATCAAGGATGTAAAATGCGACGTTATGAATTGCGTATATCACGACGGTGACTGCTATTGCACAGCAGGCGAAATTGCAATCGGCCCTTCTCACGCGACCACTTCTACCGACACGATCTGTTCGACCTTTAAGCAGGATCAGAACAAGCTGTAACCCTTTTTTCGGACATCGGCCAATGGCCGATGTCCGTTTTATTTAGTTTTGCGTATCGGCGAATCTGAACACCTCTGCAAGAATATCCTGCGCGTCGACAGTTTTGTCAAATCTTACCTGTCGCTCGCCAAGTCCAACAAGCGGATAAGGGATCTGTGTGCCGGTATACTCGGACAGCAGTGCTTGGGACTGCAACGGATCCTCGGGGGCATTCTTGCCCAGAGAGGTGTATACGTCTGCAGCGAATTTATAGGGGCTTGCGGTAGATGCAACTACAAGAGGCGTTGCAGTATCACCGCTGTTTTGCATATACTGTTCGGCACAGCAAACGCCGACAGCCGTGTGCGTATCCATCAGATCGCCGCTTTCCTGATACTTACGAATGGTTTGCGATGTTTGTTCTTCATCTGCAAAATATCCGCAAAAATCGCTATCAATACGGGATTTGACCGCATTGCTGACAGTATATGCACCGGTCTTTGAAAGTGACTCCATATATTCTCTCGTCTGATCCGCACCTGCAACAAAGTACAAAAGGCGTTCCAGATTACTGGATATCAGAATATCCATGGAGGGGGACATAGTCAGGTGGAATTGACGGTTTCGATCATACGTACCCGTATTCAGAAAATCCGTCAGAATATTATTCTTATTGGATGCGCAGATCAGTTTACCGATCGGAATACCCATCTGCTTTGCAAGATATGCTGCGAAAATATTGCCAAAGTTGCCGGTCGGTACGCATACGTTGAAGCATTGGCTGTCAGATAGCGTTTTATTGTTGAGCAGATCACAGTAAGCGGAGACGTAGTAAACGATCTGCGGTGCAAGTCTGCCCCAGTTGATCGAGTTTGCGCTGGAAAGGAAAAAGCCCTTTTGATCAAGCTCTTCTGCAGCATCGGTATCTGCAAAGATCTTTTTGACGCCTGTTTGCGCATCGTCAAAGTTCCCGTGGATCGCGCAAACGTTCACGTTGTTGCCTTCTTGCGTCACCATCTGCAGCTTTTGGATCTTGCTGACACCGTTGACGGGATAAAACACAGAGATACATACCTGATCCACGTTGCGATAGCCTTCCAATGCTGCCTTTCCGGTGTCACCGGAGGTTGCAACCAAAATTAAGGCCTTGCGGTCTTCTCCTGTTTTTTTCAGAGCGCGAGAAAGCAGGCGGGGCATGATCTGCAATGCCATGTCCTTGAATGCTGCCGTGGGACCGTGCCACAGCTCTTGCGTATATACATTATCGCTGATTTTGCACAAAGGAGCAGCGCCACCGACGAAAGACGTGGGGTTGTAAGCCTTCGTACAATCCTCAAGAAGCTCATCGTGCGTGTAATCAGTCAGATATTTACCGAGGATGTATGCAGCTCTATGGGAATAATCCATAGAGCAAAGTGCGGTGATTTCATCCTTATTCAAAGACGGAATGCTGTCAGGGACGAATAGACCGCCATCATCGGCAAGCCCTTTGCGAATGACTTGCGCAGACGTATACTTTTCTTGTTTTGAATCTCTTGTGCTTTGGAATTTCATAATTTGGTCTCCGATTTTGTTAAAAGTTGCTTTTGGAAAAAAGTATATGCGTTTTGCCAGAAAAGCTTATCAAGCAATTCCTGACTATAGCCGAGAGAAGAAAGGCGAGCTGCGATTTTTTGAAGATCGCCAACGTGCGTAATGCCTACGGGCAGGTCTGTGCCGTCAAAATCACAGCCAAAGCAGATGTGATCCTGCGCGCCCAGTTCCATGTATCGGTCAATGTGCCTTACTACATCATCAATTCCCGCATTTTGCTGCGAGCAATCACGCAAATGGATGCAGCACATGCTCACACCCACAATGCCGCCAAGGGACATCAGCTCTGCAAGGTGACGGTCACGCAGATTTCTGGAATGCGCATATGCGGAATAGGAATTGGAGTGCGTTGCGATAAAAGGTTTTTGATACCGATGCGCGATCTCGATCAAGTCGTCAACGCTTTGTTCGGATGCATGCGAAATATCGGGTACGATGCCAAGCTCAAAGCACTTTGCTGTGACAAGCTTACCAAAATCGGTCAAGCCCAAAGAAGTGTCGTGTGAGCCGCCAATGCAAGATTCACCACCCCACAAAAGCGTCATGCAGCGCACACCCTTGTCGTATAGTACGTTGAGTCGTTCAATGTCGCCTGCCAACAAACGAGCATCCTCAACGGCAAGCACTGCAGCTCTTTTGCCTGATGTAAGTGTTGCTTGCAAATCATCAGCGTTCGTAACTCGTGCGATTTTGCTGCTTTCCTCCAGAATAAGCTTATCAAAGTTATCGGCAATATTCAAGAAATGCTCCCAACAGGTCTGGTCATCCAGTCTGCGGTTAGACCATATTGCGAATAATTGCACGTATTTCTCATAATCCTGTGCGTTGGAAAGGGAAATGTGGCAGGTATTCTCCCACAGTCCCTGATTTCGGTGATACAGCTCGTACGCTGTATCGCAGTGTGTATCAAATAAGGATAATTTCATGTTTTGTACTCCGTTCCGGTTTTATGGTATGTATCCGTTCAAGCCAAAGGCATTTTCAATGTGATTGATACGCAGAACCTTTCTTTGTGGGACGCCGACGAATCCGGTCAGCTTTTCCCAAAACCTTGAAAGGGCCTGAATCTGATGATCCGGCGCTAAATAGACCTCAACAACGTCCATGCGCGGCTGAAGTTCGTATCCGTGCTCCGCCATGTATGCGGAGGCGGCTTTTAAAAGAAATCGTCTTTTTTCGACATTTACTGCGGCTGCAGGAGCCGTGTACCGATCGGCTCGCCCGGGATCAAGGACACGCGTTTTCACTTCGACGAAAGCGATACACTCACGATTGATCGCAATAATATCGATTTCCTGATGCGAAACGTGAATATTACGTTCGATAATATCATATCCGTGTCTTTTCAGATATCTTGCTGCGATCTGTTCACCGCGTTTTCCGACCTGTGCTTTATTCATGCTTCTCTTTATCAAGAAAACGGATAAACTGTTTTCTGTGAATGGGGGAAGGGCCGTATTCTCGCAAGGCTTGCATGTGTGCTTTTGTTCCATATCCTTTATGCTTGGCAATGCCGTATTGTGGATATGCGGCGTCAAGCTCGATACACATACGGTCACGCGTGACCTTGGCCAAAATAGACGCAGCCGCTATGGAAGGCGATGTAGCATCACCTGAAATGATGGCCTTGGCATCGATCTGAAAATCTCTTGCTACGTTGCCGTCGATCAGGGCAAAATCCGCGCAAGGTTCCAAGCCGTCGATCGCACGACGCATAGCCAAAAGTGTCGCTTCCAAAATGTTCAGCTCATCGATCTCTTCCACGGTTGCACAAGCAATACTGTAAGAGATTGCATTTTCCTTGATCTGTTCAAATAAAAGATCGCGTTTTTTTTCGGAAAGCTTTTTGGAGTCATTCAGTCCCGGAATGACAAGACCGCACGGCAAAATGCAAGCAGCAGCGACAACAGGGCCGCACAAAGGGCCGCGTCCTGCTTCATCCACACCGCAAACCTGCGTATAGCCGTGTTCGTAAAGCTCTGTTTCAAGTTGATATTGCAACATAATAGCGTCACTCCTTATGCTCCGGAATAGTATCCAGCGTCACCCGTCCGATCTTACCTGCGCGATATTCATCCAGCAGCATATTAGCTGTGCGTTCGGAATGCACCTCGCCGCCCGAGATCAAAAAGCCTCTCTTTTTTCCGATTGCAAGCATGAGATCGTAATCACTCAGTTCATCATATTGAGAAAGATCTCCGAGCTTGTATCTCTCGCTTAAAAGGGAAGGATAAAGCTTGCGCAAACGACCGCAAAGAATCATGGCGATCTCTTCGATGTCCAGGATATCGTCCTTGATTGCGCCCGTGATGGCAAGATTTTCTCCAACAGCCTTTTCTTCAAACTTGGGCCAAAGGATACCCGGCATATCCAAAAGATCAATGCCGATATTCGTCGCTACCCATTGCTTATCCACAGTGACACCGGGGCGGTTTTCCACCTTGGCCTTTTTGTTGCCACAAAGCTTGTTGATCAAAGAGGATTTTCCCACGTTAGGGACCCCCAGCACCATGGCACGCAACTTCCTGCCCGACATACCCTTGTTTTTGTATCTTTCTACCTTTTCGATCAGGATGTCGTGTATGGCGGGACTGAGTTGCTTGATGCCTTCACCTCCAATGCAATCTGTCAGAATGCAAACGGTGTGATCATTGGTATAATGCTGCACCCAATATTTGCTTGCTGCAGGATCGGCAAGGGAAGCCTTGTTGAGCAAAAGCAGGGTGGGCTTATCCCCGATCAGCTTACCAATTTCGGGATTGCGCGAGGAATATGGAATTCTCGCATCAAGAATTTCAATAATAATGTCAACGTTTTTCAGATTCTCCGAGATCAAACGGCGCGTTTTGGCCATGTGTCCGGGGAACCATTGAATTACCTGTGAGGGCATTTTAAGTTTCCTTTCGGGGATTAATCAAGATATAGGTCAAAGGGCTTGACGCGGACGATCGCTTTGCCAAGCACGGTTCTTTCGTCAATAAAACCGAGTAAACGGCTGTCTGAGGAGTTGTTACGGTTATCACCCATGACAAACAGCATGCCTTCGGGTACGTCAAATGTGTAAGAGCCGTCCTGTTCGTTATAGACAGCGTTTACTTTTTTGTACAATTCATTGTGTTCCCAGCTGTTTTCCCAGGTGTACTGATCACCGAAATCGGTTTCTTCGGGATTATAATACGTAGCAAATTCGTCGTTAAAATTGATAGCTTCTCCGGTTTTCGTATCCTTGATCACAATGGATTTTTGCTCAAAGTTGATCGTAACCGTTTGTCCACCGATTGCAATAACACGCTTGACAAGAGGTCTTTGGAAATACTCGATCTGATGGAATACGATCACGTCACCGTTATCCGGTGTGTAGAAAAAGTTACTGATGATCAGCATTTGGCCATCCTCAAAGGAGTTTTTCATGGAACCCCCGTCAACACGGCAAAGTCTTGCTCCAAACGTAAACAACAGCAGCACGGCCGCGATGGATATGACAAAGATCTCAAGATAGTCGAACAGGCCCGAGGCAAATCCGTTTTTTTTCTCTTTCTTTTCTTCTGTTTCGTTTTTCTCTCCCGAATCGCGTTCGATCACCATTTCAAGCAGATCGTGTCCGTGCTTAACGACGACTTCAGTCATGCTTGCGGATTGTTCGTCAAAGCAATTTACACCGTCATAGATCTTTTGAGAATCATACAGCATAAAGGGAACGGGATCGGAGGAGTGTGTACGAATCTCCAAAGGCGTGGGATGATCGGGTAAAACAAGAATCTTAAAATCCTCACCGCAATCTGCAAGGTATTCGCTGACCGGCTTGAGGATCTGTTTATCAATTAGCTCGATCGACAATACTTTGTTATCAATCTCACCGCGGTGTCCGCACTCATCGGGCGCTTCTACGTGAATATATACGAAATCGATACCTGATTTGAAAGCGTCTATTGCGGCCTGAGCTTTTCCGTCATAATTCGTGTGTACGTTGCCTGTAGCTCCGAGGACGTCAATAGACTGCATACCTGCGCACAGTCCGATCCCCTTGATCAGATCCACGGCAGAGATCACGGCACCATCAATTCCCCATTTTTCTTTGAAAGAGGGAAGTGTCGGCTTCTTTCCGGGGCTCCAGAGCCATGCCGAATTTGCAGGACGCAAGCCGCGTGCTCTTCTTGCTTCATTGACGGGGTGATGATTAAGTACCTCGTAGCTTTCCTTCATAAGTGCATAATACTCCTCGCCACCTTCAGCCAAAGGAAGATGCTGTGCTATACACTGACCGAGAATGTCGTGCGGACGCATGAAGGGATATTGATCAGGACGATTTTTCCAGATCAGACAATGGCGGTAGCTGACACCTGTGTAGAAGGTGCGCTGATCATTTCCGAAATGCTCCTGCAGAGCCTTGATCAGTTGATCTGCCTCTTCTGTGGTGATCTCATCTGCGCTGTGGTCGATCATGATCTTATTTTCATATTCGTCCTGTTCTTCGGATAACGTCACAAGATTACAACGGAACGCAGTTTCGTCAGTCTGCATATTGATTCCCATGCTGACAGCCTCCAAGGGAGAGCGACCGCGGGAATAAACCTTAGGATCAAACGACAAAATGGCCATATTGGCGGTGTCACTTTCCGGCACCATGCCTTCGGGTACGTTAGATACCATGCCCACCATGGATTCCTTAGCAAGTGCATCCATGCAAGGCTTATATGCAGCTTGCATGGGAGTCTGATCGTTCAGTTGTTCGACCTTGACGTCAGCCATTCCGTCTGGGATTAATACAAGATATTTCATAATTAGCTCCGGGATATAAATATTCATACTATTATACCACAATCCTTGAAAATATACAACACATTTGGCGTAAACATTCCAAAAAAATTTGCAAGATATTCATACCTTTCCTTGCAATCAACCTTGTTTTTGATTTGATTGTGTGATATAATGAAACAAATCTATGTTACGTAAGGAGATCTCTTTGTGAATCAAGAAAATCAACAGGCGAATATCCCGAGAAGCGCACGTGAGCAAACCAAAAAGCTCAAGAAGATCATCATCATTACGTTCTGTATTATGGTGGCGTTCGTATTGGTGTATTTCATTTTCTCGGCATTTTTATATGATTCGATCGCACAGACTCTGATCGGTTATTTTCCTTGGATCGAGGACGTTTTGGACGACGGCGCAAAAAATGAATACCAAGGTAATGACTTTACCAATATTTTTTATCCGATTGATTATGACCATAATATCATGAAGGATAAAGAATATCTTGCGCTTGACAGAAACGTATATTATTACGCATCCAGTGACCAGTACGGATCTGTGATCGTGCTTGATGAAAGCAACTGCGATAAGCAGGCTATGGGCGTTACCTTACTTTACGATATGGTAGATGCCATTATCGGAGGTGACGTGGATGCATATAATGCGTGCTTCAGCGAATATTATTTTGAACATAAAGGCATTGAACCCGATCCCGGATTTACCATGACACAGCTCTACGATATCAAGATCACCAATATGGGACAAAAAAAGGTATCGGACAAAAAGCTCGGTGATTATACTCAGTATGAATTTGTGCTGCAGTATTCTATCCACAAAAACAACGGAACGTTCCGCAGCGATATAGGCAGCGATAAAAATGCAGCCAACTATATTGTGATTACGGACCGTAACGGTGAGCTTTTGATCGAGGATACACATTTTCCGTATTTCTTCAGCCATTGATTGAGGTATATGTATGCAATATCAGACAATTTTATTTGATCTTGACGGCACGCTGCTGCCGATGCATGAGCCGACCTTTGTCAAATACTTTTACGGTGCTTTAATCAAACACGTGGCCCCTATGGGCGTTTCCCCTAAAATTATTGGGGAAGTATTAGAGGGAAGTCTGCGCTACGTTATCGCCAATGACGGCTCTCGCTCCAACAAACAGGCTTTTGTTGACTTTTATAACTCCTATTATGAAAAGACAGGGTTTCTGATCAAACTGGAGGATATCGAAGATTTCTACGCAACCGCATTTGACAAGCAGGTGCGTCAGTCATGCGGATTTGATCCCGCCGCTGCCAAAGTAGTCAATTATATCAAAGGCCAAAACATTCCAATGATCGTAGCAACAAATCCGTTTTTTCCGCGCATCGCTACGCATATCAGACTCAGCTGGGCCGGGCTGAATCCCGCTGATTTTTACGAGATCACGGTATATGAAAACTCGCATTATTGCAAGCCAAATCTGATGTATTATGATGAATTATTCAAGCGAACGGGCTTTGATCCTCATAAATGCCTGATGGTTGGAAATAACGTTGCGGAAGACATGATCGCCTCACAGCTTGGATGCGACGTATTTTTGATCACACGCGATCTGATAAATCCCGGAAACGAAGATATTACTAAGTATCATAACGGCAGCTTTGACGATCTGATAGAATATCTGAAAACCAAGCAATAAAAAAAGAGGCTCTCACCTCTTTTTTTATTTTGCTCAGATAGAAGCAATGCACTTGTTTACCCAAGCAAGGATGTCGGTCTTTTCCTGATCGCTGATCTTGGAATTGAACAAATTGCCGCCGTTGATGTAAAGCGTATCGGGGCAAACGTTGGTGCCTGCAGACTGCAATAGCGAACGAATGTAAGCATCACCGTCGGGAGTGCCGTCGATCATGAGAGCTACGTTCGCAGCACGGTTCTTGTTAAGCTCGCTGATAAACAAGCGAATGTCATCCTTCAAAGAACCCTTGCAGGTCACAACGAGAACGACCAATCTTTCTTTGTCACAGGAGTATGCAGGGGGAATGACGTCTGCTGCATTGATATTCAGCTCGAATTCTTGCTTGATCATCTGCGTGATGGATACCAGTTTCTTTTTACCGGGGGTGCAAAGTACGCGCATTTTAATAGCCATAATAATATTTCCTCCTTACCGGCAAATTCAACCGGTTTTTATTATTATAACATATAAATTGCCGTAAAGTAAAGCATATTTTCGAAAATCGGGATATTATACAGTTTTGTGGCTTTGATTTTAGTGAGGTTGACACACGCAAGGGGAAGAATACAGAAAATCAAATCGGGATTAATGTAAATTTTTCTTGCGCTACAAATTAATTTTATGCAGATGTCTTGTATTTGATATTTTTATATGTTATAATTATGTTTGATTTTAAACAGAAGCCCCAGTAGGGTAGTGCTTTACGAAATCTACGACATTATACAAAATCAAAGTTTTGTATAATACAGGGGACTAAAATAGGCAATTTTCACCCCTTCCGGGTACTTCCCCGGACGTTTTTCGTGTTATTTGGAGGATTTGATAGGTATTTTTCTTTTGTTGCCTGACCTCCGCGCAAATGCCTTTCTCTCTTGTTTTTTTCAAGCACCTGCTTTGCATGCAGATATAAAGACCGATTCACCTTTGGCAATACCTGCGTTACGTCTTTATGTACCGTGCTTTTACTGATTCCAAATCTTGCTGCCGCCGCTCTGACGGTTGCATCGTTTTCGATCAGATAGTTAGCAAGTAATACGCATCGTTCTTTTTCTGAAGATATGTACATCATACGCGCACCTCACGTCTTAATTCTGTTTTAACTTATGCATCAACCATGCGTTTTATGAACATACAGGAGTTGTTTTATGTCACTTTTTCATGATATTTCATATTCATGCGTGCTTGAAGGTATGACGTCTATATCTGCTTTGATCCATGGACGCGAGGCCGGCTTCAATTCACGTATTATTTATACCGTGTTGATAGATGCTGATAAAAAACGCAGCAAATACCGTGAGATCGGTTATCTCAAGGCTATGGCCGTACAGCACGATTACTCTATTGAGTATGTATCTGCACAAGAAATTGATACGCTTACACAAGGTACGACGCACGGTGGGATCATTGCATTATGCGGTGATCGTTCGTATTCCGATTGTCAGATATTACCGTCCGATGGATTCTGGGTTATGCCGGACGGCATTGAAGATCCGTTCAACCTCGGCTACACGCTCAGATCCTTATATGCATCCGGTGTTGACGGTGTGGTATTACCACCGCACAATCGACTTGGTGTGGCCGGTACAGTTGCAAAATCGTCTGCAGGTACATCCGAGATGCTCGATATCCGAGTCGATGACCAAGATGCTGCCATAGATGCTTTTATTGCGGCCGGTTATCGCATCGTATGTGCAGGAATCCGTGACTCGGTGAATATATATGAAGCTGATCTGCATAAGCCGCTTTTGTTGATCGTTGGCGGCGAAAAACGCGGCATTTCACGTAATATTTTAAATAAAGCCGATCAGATAGTGCGCATCGACTATGGCCGCGAATTCAACGGCTCGCTCTCCGCTGCCTCTGCTACAACTGTCATTGCATTTGAGGTATTGCACCAGAATACCCCCAATAGTTAGTAACATTATACAAAATCAATACTTATAAAGGAATTCACTGTTTTGGAAAAGCAAAAAAAGTTCAAGATTCCCAATATCTTTAATATGAACCGCGACGGCAAAGGCGTCGAACCCGGCGAAGATACCACGCCTAACCTGAAGTATTTCTTCAAGCTCTTTTTCCGCAAGTTCTCAAATTTGCTCACGCTTAATCTGATGATGTTCGGTATGGTACTACCTATTGTGATCGCTATCTACGTATTCTTTAACGGCCCGCAAATGCCGACGCTGAACAGTCCGAGTTTTTCGGTTCTCATGGGTAGCCACTTGACCGGGGCTACCGGCACCGAGCTTATGACAAAAATGATGCAGTTTCTGCCGCAGATCAACTTTATTACCTATAATTCCTATGCAAGCTGGCTGCCGTACGTACTGCTTGGTATTCTTGCATTTACCTGGGGGTGGCAGAATACGGCAGTTACCTATATTCTTCGCGGACTTGTCCGCGGTGACGGCGTGTTCATGTTCTCCGATTACATTTACGCGATCAAAAAAAATTTCAAGCAAGGCTTGCTTTTGGGACTTTTGGATGCGGGTGCGATCATCATCCTGATCATTGACTTTATGTACACCTGGAGCATGCGATCCGGTTACTGGTCGTATTTGATGTTCTTTATCATAACAGCTTTGATCATCGTATATCTCTTTATGAGAATGTATATGTATCTGATGATGGTGACGTTTAATATTTCGATCTATAAAATGCTGAAAAACGCTTTGATCTTTACAGCGCTCGGTATCAAAAGAAATCTGATGGCTGCACTTGGCATCGTGCTTTGTCTGACGCTTTGGGCAGCACTTGGCATTGTCGGATTGCAGTATAATTTGGGCTTCTTATTCTTCATTCCCGCGTTCATTATGTTCGCTTTGATCGGGTTCATCTCGGTCTATGCTGCATATCCAATCATAAAAAAGCATATGATCGATCCCGTCACCGTCAACAGCGAAGATGCAGCTGAGCAATCCGAACAAGACTGATAATAAAACCAACCGCTTTGGGGCGGTTGGTTTTTACTTATATTCCAGCAATTCGCTGACCGTGACAAACGTAAATCCCATATCAAGCAGCTGTGGAATAAACATTTCCAGGGCTTGCACGGTGGGACTGTTTGCACCGATATAGTCGTGCATGAGAATGATATCACCGTGCGTGGCGTTTTCTACGATCTTTGTGCTGATTAATTCGGGTGGTGTATGCGCCCAATCAAGCGTATCCAGGCTCCATAACACGTTGACGTAGCCAAGATCGTGTACGATGCCTTTCATTTGGGCGCTGATAGCACCTTCGGGAGGGCGAAACAATACAGGGGACTTCCCTGTTTGCATAAAGATTTCCCTTTCGCAATCCAGAATTTGCTGCTCAAAGGCTGTTGCGTCCATCTTGGCAGCGTGTGAGTGCGTATAGGTGTGATTTCCGACTTCATGACCGCGCTGCATAACCTGCTCAACAATGCCCGGATAATTCTTTGCATTGATTCCGATGACAAAGAACGTTGCCTTGATGTCATATTTATCAAGCACCTCTAAAATCTGCTTAGTTTGTCTTGGATGCGGTCCGTCGTCAAACGTCAGAGCGATCAATTTTCGTTTTTCGTGCTCTTTTGCAGAGCACGAAAAGCCCATCAGCGGACAGAGCAAAAGCAAAGCGCAGATAATTGACAATACTCTTTTCATGACTCACCAAAAGAAAGCTCGTCCAAAGAGCCAAATCTGTATCCCATGTTTTTCAACTCAACGATAACGTCGCGCAGGATCTCTGCATTGGTGGCAGACGTGGGATGCAGCAGCATGATCTCACCATTGTGCAAATTATCAAATATCTTTTTCTTTGCAGCCTGATGACTCATTTGATTTTCGTTATCCCAATCCGCATAGGCAAAGCTCCAGAAAACCGTTTTATACCCATAATCATTGATTATGGATAATGCATTTTGATTAAACGTACCTTCGGGCGGCCGAAAGTAAGGATCCATTTTCTTACCTGTCAAATTCGTATAGGCTTGTTCTAGTTCTTCAATCTCTTTAATAAGGTTCTGCTTTGAAAGCTTTGTGATATTTTTATGGTTGCTTGTATGGTTGCAGACCAAATGTCCCTCGTTTGCCATGCGCATTACAAGATCAGGGTTCCTGTTGATAAGATTTCCAAGAATAAAAAACGCTCCGCATATTTTCTCGTCCTTGAGAACGTCAAGGATTTTTTCTACGTTTCCGTTTTCATAGCCCGCATCAAAAGTAAGGTAGATCACCTTATCACTGGATGCTTCGTCATGGGCTTTATCAACGTATACGCCACGGTATTCTTCGATCACGGAATAGGCGGGATCAAGCACCGGTTGCTTGTGCTGCGAGTTGCGCTTGCAATACCAATGCAAAGATGCATCTGCACTTGCATATATGCATAATATACTGCATATTATCGAAAATATACAGAAAGCTGCCAAAAGTCGACCGGTTGTGTTTTTTAGCACGTAATCAACTCCTTTCTCCTTTATTATGAATAGATTTGTCAGATTATTGCATGGGAATGAAATCCGTAAGTATTGGTCAAAATCAATATGAATATATATACAATATTGTTGAATATTACTATTGAAATTTGCAGTATTGTGCAGTATAATATACTCATATTTTGAATTTTCCCAAATGAAAGGCAATTACCATGAAAAAAGAAATCAAAAAAATCGTTCTCGCGTATTCCGGCGGTCTTGACACATCCATTATCATTCCATGGCTCAAGGAAAACTATCCCGGATGCGAAGTCATTGCTGTTTCCGGTGACGTAGGTCAAGGTACAGAGCTTGACGGTCTGGAAGAAAAAGCCATTAAGACCGGTGCTTCCAAGCTGTACGTGCTGGATCTGAAAAAGGACTACATTGAGAATTATATATATCCCTGCCTGAAGGCAGGCGCTTCTTACGAGGAATATTTGCTGGGTACCTCCCATGCACGTCCTTGTATTGCCAAAGGTCTTGCTGAGATTGCCATTCAGGAAGGTGCTGACGCGATTTGCCACGGTTGCACGGGTAAGGGCAACGACCAGGTACGCTTTGAACTGACTATCAAGGCATTCGCCCCCGATATGCAGATCATCGCTCCCTGGCGTGTTTGGGATATTAAATCCCGTGACGAGGAAATCGATTATGCGGAGGCGCATGATATCCCCTTGAAGATCAGCCGTGAGACCAACTATTCCAAGGACAAGAATATCTGGCATCTCTCCCACGAGGGACTTGATCTGGAAGATCCTGCAAACGAACCGCAGTACAGCAAGCCCGGATTCCTGGAGCTTGGCGTAGCTCCCGAGCAGGCACCCGACACTCCCGCATATCTGACGATTACTTTTGAAAAAGGCATTCCCGTTGCAATTGACGGTCAGCAAATGGACAGCGTTGCTTTGGTTGAGAAGCTCAACGAGCTGGGCGGCGCACACGGTATCGGTCTGCTTGACCTGGTTGAAAACCGTCTGGTCGGTATGAAGAGCCGCGGTGTTTACGAAACTCCCGGCGGTACCATTCTGTACCACGCGCATAAGGTGCTGGAATCCATTACGCTTGACCGTGACACCCAGCATTATAAGCAGCAGATCGCCATCAAGTTTGGTGAATTGGTTTATAACGGCCAGTGGTTCACTCCCTTGCGTGAGGCTCTTTCCGCATTTGTTGATAAGACGCAGGAAAGTGTCTGCGGTGATGTAAAGCTCAAGCTCTATAAGGGCAATATCATCAACGCAGGCGTTACTTCCCCCAACTCCCTTTACAGCGAGACCATCGCATCGTTTGGTGAGGATGGCGGTGCATACGACCAAAAAGATTCCGCAGGCTTTATCAATCTGTACGGTCTGCCGATCAAGGTCAAGGCTATGCTGGACGCACAAAAGAATAAATAATTACTTCGGGGTGTCTTTACGACAAAGACACCCCTCGTTTGATTAATAGAAAGGACACGTAATCATGAATACCATGTGGGCAGGCCGCTTTCAAAAGCAGCTGAACAGTCGTGTGAACGACTTCAATTCATCCATTCATTTCGATTGCAGAATGTATAAGCAAGATATTACAGGATCCATCGCGCATGCCACCATGCTTGGCAACTGCGGAATTATTTCGCAAGAGGATGCTGCATTGATTTGCAAGACGCTCAAGGAGATCCTTGCAGATCTTGATAGCGGTGCGCTTGATTTTGACATGACAGCCGAGGATATTCACATGTTTGTGGAATCCGAGCTGACAAGCCGCATCGGTGACGTTGGCAAACGTCTGCATACCGCAAGAAGCAGAAACGATCAGGTCGCACTTGATCTTCGGTTGTATCTGCGCGATGAAATATCGGAGCTCAAGGCACTGGTATATCATTTGATTGAGGTGATCTGCAACAAGTCTGAACAGCACGCAGGTGATATTATGCCCGGATACACGCACCTGCAGCGTGCGCAGCCTGTCACGCTTGGCCATTATTTAATGGCTTACGGACAAATGTTTGCGCGTGATGCACGCAGACTTGACGACGTTGCCCGGTATATGAACATTCTTCCCCTGGGTTCTTGCGCACTTGCAGGCACTACCTATCCGATCGATCGCTTTATGGTGGCCGATCTTTTGGGCTTTGACAGCGTTTGCGCAAACAGCATGGACGGCGTTTCCGACCGCGACTATGCCATTGAACTTCTCAGCGCGCTTTCAATCGTGATGATGCACCTGTCGCGTTTTTCCGAGGAGATTATTTTGTGGTCTTCCTCCGAGTTTGGATTTGTGGAGCTGGACGACGCATATTCCACAGGTTCTTCCATCATGCCGCAAAAAAAGAATCCCGATATTGCTGAGCTGGTGCGCGGTAAGACAGGCCGCGTTTACGGAGATCTCACAACACTTTTGACAGTAATGAAAGGCATTCCGCTTGCTTATAACAAGGATATGCAGGAGGACAAGGAGGCTGTTTTTGATGCCGTAGATACTGCCAAGATCTGCCTTGAACTATTCGCTTCTATGCTTGAAACTGCAACCTTCCGTACGGAAACGCTGCGCGTAGCTGTTTCCAAAGGTTTTATCAACGCAACGGATTGCGCTGATTATATGGTCAAAAAAGGCCTTCCCTTCCGTAGCGCATACAAGGTGGTTGGGACGCTTGTAGCGTATTGCATTCAGAATCACAAAACACTTGAAACTCTGACGCTTGAAGAGTACAAAGCAGCTGATCCCATATTTGAAAATGACGTATATGCAGCAATCGATCCCGATACCTGTGTTGCAGGACGCGCCTGCTATGGTGGGCCTGCACCGCAAAGTGTGATCAAGCAGATTGCAGATTTGCGCAACATTCTGACCAAAGCTGACTAATTTCCTTATCTATTTATGCAAATCGATCAAAAGTCATAGGGCGTTCATGCCAAGTTCACCATGTGTTCAACTATTCGTGGTAGAATGACCAAAGATTGACATGGGGAGGTGACGGTTTGGCAGAAAACACGTTCCAACGCAGAGAAAAGAAAATACTGTTCGATGCAAGCCTTGCGGAACCGCTCAGGCAAAGGATCGAAGAATTCATGAATGCCGATCCCTATAACAAGGACGGCAAGCCTTATACGATCTGCAATCTCTATTTCGACAACCAGAACAATGACGTGATCAGAAATTCGGTACAGCTTCCAAAATACAAAGAAAAGCTCAGACTGCGCAGCTACGGCACGCCTGATGCGGATACAAAGGTTTTTTTGGAACTGAAAAAGAAGCTGCAAGGCATTGGAACCAAGCGGCGCGCAAAGCTCAAACTCAGCGAGGTTTACGCTTTTCTGGAGCGTCGTGCGTATCCTGAGGATACCAAGTACATCAACACGCAGGTGCTGCGTGAGATAGACTATTATCTCTCGCACACGCCCGTCGAGCCGGTTGCATACGTCAGCTACCAACGGTATGCTTACTTTGGCAAGGAGGATCCAAATTTCCGCGTGACGTTTGACTTTGATATACTGACAAGAAGGCATGATCTTTCACTTGAGAGCGGACGGTACGGCGATCCCCTGCTGCCCCCGGATCTTGCGCTGCTTGAAGTCAAGTTTGCCGGAGCGGTTCCCATGTGGTTCGTTGAAATCATGAATGAATTTGGCCTTTCGTTCCACACGTTTTCCAAAATCGGCACGGATCTGAAAAAAACAGTACTGAAAAAGAACGGCATCGACGAGTTTTTGTTGACCGGCTTTTTATAAAGGAGATTTTCAAATATGCAAGCATTACAAAACTTTTTTAACCAGCTACTGGTAAATATTGAAATTTATTATGACACCGCCAGCACCGGTATTTCCACGCTG
>JAZQYT010000003.1:0-9472 GCA_045633665.1 Eubacteriales bacterium
CAAGCATAGCAAACGTGGCTACGCCCGCTTGCCCGTCTTTGCTTTGGCGCAAAGACACTTTAGGGAGGTGTCCCTAATACCCTCGGAATCTACAACAAAGGAGGACAATATTATCGAAAACAAAAAGAAAGAAGAAGTGATCCGTTTCAAGACAACGACGGATCATAAAGCAAAAATTGAACGCGCTGCCGAAAAGCGAGGACTTACGGTATCCGAGTATCTTCGTCAATCTGTCAATTCAAAGTTGAGCCGAGAACGTCCGGTGGATTGGTATCCGACGATTGAGCGCCTGGAGAGCATCTGCGCGGGAGCAGATGGAGAAACGAGAGCAGCACTAATTGATCTCATTCGTTCACTCTACAAGGGAGGTGCTTAATGGCAGTAACGTCAATATGGGCGGTGCATCGTTCAATCAAGGATGCTTTGGATTATGCTGCCAATCCCGAAAAGACCGAGAACCCGAACGAAGAAGATCTACGACGTCTTATGGATTACGCCGAAAATCCCGACAAGACGGAACAGCGGTATTTGATCAGCGGAGTGAACTGTTTGCCCGAGCTCGCCTATGAACGTATGATGGAAACCAAGAGGAGGTATGGCAAGTACGGTGGTATCGTTGCCTACCACGGATACCAAAGTTTCAAACCCGGTGAAGTTACACCAGAGCAATGCCACACGCTTGGGGTGGAGCTTGCAAAACGGTTGTGGGGCGACAAGTATGAGGTCTTGGTCGCAAGTCATAGGGATCACCAACATCTACACAACCATTTTATTCTCAACAGCGTTAGTTTTAAGGACGGCGAGAAGTTTCATTGTCCGCCATACTATCACGACACGGTGATGGCTCCAGAGTCGGACAAGCTTTGCTTCGAACACAATCTTTCGATAATTCAGAACCCACAGAGAAAACGCGCACCATACGTTGCGTATATGGCTGAGAAGAAAGGTAAGCCGTCACATCGAACGCTCTTGAAAATGGATATTGATGATGCCATCGCGGATTGTATGCTGCCAAGCCATTTTCAATTTGCATTGGCTCGACGCGGCTACACCTATCTGCGCGGGAAGGAATACAAACATCCTTGTGTGATCGCAAAAGGATGGCAGCGTCCTGTTCGTATCGACAACCTTGGAGAGCGCTACACACCTGAAGCCATTGAGAAAAGGATTCTTTCGAGGCGCGAATATCGAACACCGTACTATCCGAGCTGTCCACCGCTTTTTGAAATTTGGGAGCATCGTAAGAAATACGACCAACACAACACCATAGAACTTATCTTTATGATCGTGCTTGTACTGTTCGGCATTGATACAAGCGGTAAGGTGATTCAGAATGATAACTACCAAGAGCCGCTATCTCCCGCGATGCGTCAAGAGCAGATCTATTTAGAGCGCTATATGGAAACGGTCAATCTCATCAATCGCAACGATCTCGGTACAACGGAGCGTGTTCAAGAGTTCATTGCTGATAAAGAAGCAGAGATGGCTATGTTACTGTCAGCACGTAACAAGATAGATAACCGCCGCCGCAGAGCATCAACAGAAGCTGAGAAGGACGAATGCTCCCGTAAGCGCAAAGCAATCTCAAAAGAGCTCAAGGCACTGCGCCACGATATCAACTTGGCGAAAGGAATATTCCCGATGATCGAAAATCTAAAAGAAAAGCTCCGCATCGAAATGGAGCAAGAACAAGAAATGTTCCCAAGAGAAACGGGAGCAAAAATCCAACCTAAAATTAAAAGAAATGAGGAAAAACAAAGATGATAACCAATTCAAACAAAAGAATCGAGACCACCGTTAATTACAATTTGGATATGTTTACTCCCATGCGCGACCATCCGTTCCAAGTGCGCGATGACGGTGATATGCAGCAGCTTATGGAGAGTATCAAGGAATATGGAGTGATCGTGCCGATCCTTGTGCGCCCCAATCCCATTGAAGGTGAAGCAAAGTATGAGATTGTTTCGGGACACCGCCGATTTGAAGCTTGCAAGCGTCTTGGCATTACAGACATTCCTGCCATTGTTCGCGATCTTACCGACGAAGAAGCAATCCTTACGATGGTTGATGCCAACCTCCAACGCGAAAGAATACTACCGTCTGAAAAGGCTTTTGCCTACAAAATGAAAATGGACGTGCTGCGCCATCAAGGAAGTTCGTGCCAAGATGGCACGAAGCGCTCGGACGAAGTGCTTGCCGAGAATGCTGACGATAGCGCAAGACAGATTCAGCGTTATATCCGCTTGACCTATCTTATCCCCGAGCTCTTGAAGATGGTGGATGAGGGGATAGTTTCATTGACAGCAGGCGTGAACTATTCCTATCTGCGCCAATTTGAGCAGTTGTCAGTATGGATGATGCTTATGGATAAGTCTATGTCTATCACGACAGACAAAACCGAAGAAATGAAAAACGCGAGTAAAACCAAAGAGCTTACCGAGGAGGATATTCGCGGCTACTTCAAATGCAACGCCACCGAACCAAAAGAAAACGCGCCCAAGAAGCAGAGCGTGAAGTTTGCCTTTGACGAGATCTCCGATTTCTTTCCCGATATGAAACCGAAAGAGGTTAAGGACAAAATCATTGAGATCTTGTTCGCTTGGTACGATTCTCAGCAGAACGCGGTCATGGCAGAACCCACCGAGCTTGATGCGGTTATTATGAACGGAGGTGAATCTTATTGATCAAAGGAACTGACAGAAATATATCTCTTTCAGAGTTACACCCGTTTAAGGATCACCCTTACAAAGTAGAGGACAATATGGAGATGGATGCGCTGTGTGAAAGCATCGGGAAAAGCGGATTGCTATCTCCCATCATCGTCCGTCCGAGAGTTGAGGGCGGTTATGAAATCATATCGGGGCACCGCCGCTTTAGAGCGTACCAAAGACTTGGTATGATCGAGATACCGTCCACTGTATGCGAAATGACTGACGAAGAAGCAATCGTCGCAATGGTTGATGCCAACCTCCACCGAGATCATATCCTCCCATCCGAAAAAGCCTTTGCCTATAAAATGAAGCTCGATGCTATCAAACGACAAGGGGAGCGCACCGATCTGACTTCTGCCCAACTTGGGCAGAGGTTGACCTCGGTGGAAAAGATTGCCGCCGAGAGTGATGAGAGCAAAAGCCAAGTACAGAGGTATATCAGCCTTACGCGTCTTATCCCCGAACTCTTACAGATTGTGGACGAGGGCAAGATCGCTCTTACTCCCGCGGTAGAACTTTCAAAACTCCATTGGCAAACACAGAAGCTTATCTATGAGATCTGCGATATGGATGATCTTACGCCGTCTTACTCACAGACCGTCCGTATGCGAAAGCTTGCAGACGAAGGTGCGCTCGGTGAGGATGCAATCCGAAAGATTATGAGCGAAGAAAAAGCGAATCAACGTGAGCGTATTGTAATCTATATGGACGATATTAGACAGTATTATCCCCGAAATATGCTCCCGAAGGATATTGTAGTGGACATTAAGAACTTACTCCACAAGCGCCGCTTGGAGCAGATGCGCAGAAAGGAGAACCGAGATGCGAGGTAAAAAGAAATACGGTTGGCTCAGCGGACTTATGTCAAATGTACTTGGAGGCACAAGGGAGTATAACTTCAACAACGTCACCTATATCGTAGAGCCGCGCTTTCAATCACTCAAGGACGAAAAGCTAACGATGCCCCAAGAAAAGTTTGCAAGAATTATCGAAAAGTCTGCGGCACATTTGCAAGTTACTCCCGATAGTGATAAAATACAGGCAGAATATGTTTTGGACTCTGCCGGAGAGGAGGAATATGCAGACCAAAACCAAACAGAATAAAGACCCAATGGGAATTACCGCGCTATATTGCCGTCTGTCTCGCGATGACGGTGCTGAGGGCGAGAGCAACTCGATTGCCAATCAGAAAAAGCTATTATCCAAGTATGCTAAGGAACACGGCTTTAGTAATACCAAGTTCTACGTGGACGACGGATATACGGGTACGAACTTTAACCGCCCCGGATTTCAGCAGATGCTTGAGGATATGGAAATGGGATATATCTCAACGGTCATCGTTAAGGACTCATCCCGTTTTGGAAGAAACTATCTTGAAGTTGGTCAGTACACAGACTACTACTTTCCCGAGCACAACATCCGCTTCATTGCTATCAACGATTGCATTGACAGCGAAAACGGAGAGGACGATTTCAGCGCATTCCGTAACGTAATGAACGAGATGTATGCCAAGGACATCAGCCGTAAGGTCAGAAGCTCTCACCGTCTCAGAGGCAACGCGGGAGAACCCTTATCTCCACCGCCATACGGATATATGAAGTCTCCCGAGAACAAAAAGATATGGATCATAGACGAAGAAGCGGCGAAGGTTGTTCGACAGATCTTTCAGTGGTGCATTGAGGGTAAAGGTAATGAAACAATTGCCCGTCTGTTGCAAGAAAGCGAGATTTTAATACCGATGGCTTATTGGCAAAGCAAGGGGCTTGGACGCGGCGGAAAGAAAACGCAACCCAATCCGTGCAAATGGTGCAAGACCACCATTGCCAAGATGCTTGCTCAACAAGAGTACTGTGGGGATATTATCAATTTCAAGACCTACTCAAAGTCATTCCGTAATAAGAAACGACTTGATAATCCCGAAGAGAATTGGGCGGTGTTCAAGGACGTTCACGAGCCGATTATTGACCGTGAGACATTCGAAATGGTGCAGGAGCTTGTAGCAAAAACAAAACGCCGCGCTCCCAAGAAGGAGAACGGCGAGAAGAATATGTTTTGTGGCTTGCTCTATTGTGCCGATTGCGGAAGTCCGTTATGGTTCAACGTAAATCATCCCAATAAGTCCATTCAATACTTCAACTGTTCCAATTACAGAGCCAATCGCGGTACGTGCCCGTCAACCCATTATATCCGTGCCGACTCTATTGAGCAGGTGGTGATCGCCGAGCTTCAAACTATTGCACGATTTCTTGACGAGGAAGAGGAGGCATTTGCCACCTTGCTTGAAACCAAGACCAACAAAGATATTGCAACCGAGCAAAAGCTTGCGGAATCTTCACTTGCTACCGCACAAGCGCGAGTCAAGGAGATCGAGCGATTATACGAGCGTATCTATGAGGACAACGTAAACGGCAAGGTCTCGGACGAATGGTTTATGAAGCTCTCTCACAAGTACGAGGTAGAGATGGAGGAAACCAAGAAAAACACCCTTGCCTTACAAGAGAAGCTTGACGGCCTTGAGGGAAAGAGGCAATCCAAGGATAACTTTCTTAAAGCGGTACGCAGTTTTATGGAAATGAAAACGCTTAATCCCGTGATCCTTCGTGAGCTTGTCGAAAAGATTGAGGTTTATCAGATCGAGGGAACGGGAAAGAACCGTACTCAAAGGGTGATTATCCATTATCGCTTTGTTGGCTGCCTGCAAATCCCCGAATGGCACAGAAAACGTAAGGTCACACTTGAGAGCAGACAAGGCGTAGCGGTAAACTATCTGCCCACCACAGCATAAAAAAGAAAAAGAGCAGATAATCCTGCTCAAAACAATCAAATATAGGCAAAAAAATATCGAGTGTTCATCACTTTCGTTATGAACACTCGATATGGTACGGGTGACAGGACTTGAACCTGCACGGATAACCACCGGATCCTAAATCCGGCGCGTCTGCCAATTCCGCCACACCCGCATGACTTGTATATTGTAGCACAGATGTGAAGGTTTGTCAAGAACGAAAACAAAAAATGAAAATCAACCTCTCGATGAATTGATAATTTCACCGAGAGGTTGATCTATTCATTTATCTTTCCTCGCGGAAATACGGCACGCCAAGCGATGCCGGGGGTTGATGCTCTCGTTTCTTACGCACGCTGGTGATGATCAGCACAACGATGGTAACTGCGTAAGGCAGCATCTGCAAGAGCGGCGTTGCGCTCATATCCAGCTGAATACCCAGCAGCGTGGGGATTCTCGAGCCTGCGATATACAAAAATCCGAATACGAACGACCCAAGGATACTCATGTGCGGCTTCCACAGCGTAAAGATAACCAACGCAACAGCCAGCCAACCAAGGCCTTCGATGCTCTTATATGCCTCGTAAGAGCCTGCATAGTCCATGATGTAGAACAGGCCGCCCATTGCTGCAATACCGCTGCCGATCAGCGTTGCCACGTACTTATACTTGGCCACGTTAATACCGACCGCGTCAGCAGTTGCGGGGTTCTCACCCACGGCACGCAGATGCAGACCTACGCGCGTTTTATTCAGCACGAACGCAGAGATCAGGGCGATGGCGATGCCCAGGAACACCATGATACCGCAATATTTGAGTGCGCTGTTGCTCTGATGAAACGGGAAACGGAAATAATCGCACGCATACAGGTAGGACATACCGCCGCCTGCAGCCATTTTGGACATGACGAATTTGGTCATGCCAACGCCGAACGTGGTCATGGCAAGACCGGTCACGTTCTGATTTGCCTTAAGGGTAACAGTCAAAAAGCTATAGATCAAGCCCATAAGCAAACCGCCTGCAAATGCTGCCAGGATGGCGATCAACAAAATCACAACCCAAGGCATGCCCGAATGACGCAGCAGCTTGAGTGCCATACAGCCGCAGGTGCCGCCCACGCACATGATACCGGGAATACCCAGATTCAGATGCCCTGCCTTTTCGGTCAAGATCTCGCCCACGCATCCGTACAAAAACGTGATACCGAGCGGAATTGCCGTAACTAAAAAATCAAGAAACGGATTCACGATGCACTACCTCCTTTTTTCGAGGATTTGCGGAACTGAAGCTTATAGCCGATAAAGAATTCACAGCCGATGATAAAGAACAGCACGATACCCACGATGATATTGGGGAACGAGGGATCTACCTGAGAGCCGATCTCAGCGCATCCCTGCTGCAAAAAGGTGATAAATAAGCTGGTACCGATCATGATCAGAGGATTGAACTTTGCAAGCCAGGAAACCATGATGGCAGTAAAGCCAAGTCCGCCGACCGAGGTGGTGGTAATGGAGTGGTCCAGCGCACCCACGATCAAAAATCCTGCCAGGCCGCAGATCGCGCCCGACACGATCATGGTGCGGATAATGACCTTACCCACGTTGATACCGATATAGCGCGCGGTATTTTCACTCTCACCCACAACGCTGATCTCATAGCCCTGCTTGGTATAGTGCAGATACACGTACACCACCGCAGTCAGCACCAGCGTCACGACAATGAGCAGGAAATATTCGTGAAGCACGACGGGCAGATGGCCAAAGTCCAGTCTGCCAAGCACGCTGCCGTTGCTCGGACACCACAAGGCAAGGAAATATGCCACAAGGCCGGTTGCCACGTAGTTCATCATCAGCGTGAACAGCGTTTCATTGGTATTCCACTTTGCCTTGAAAATTGCTGGGAAACCGCCCCAGATCGCGCCTGCCAGCACCGAAGCTGCCAGCATCAGGATCAGCAAAATGGGTTCGGGAACCTGTCCGCCGAGGTAATATGCAACCGCAACCGATGCCAGCGCACCGATCAGCGTCTGTCCCTCCGCACCGATATTCCAGAATTTCATACGGAAGGCAGGCGTGACGGCCAGCGAGATGCACAGCAGCACGGAGGTATCCTTGGCCAGCTTCCACAGGCGTCGCTGCGAGCCGATCGCACCGTCAAACAGCGTGGTAATAAATTTTATGGGATCTACGTTTTCCAGCATGATCACGGAAAGCAGTGCGCAAAGCAGCACTGCCGCCACAACTGCGATCACACGGATCAGCATACCCTTCCAGACAGGAAGAGAATCGCGCTTGACTACGTGAAACAGCGGTTCACGCATACGTTTTTCAGTCGTTTTCATCGCTTATTCCTCCTTACTTGTCAGTTTCTGTATCCGAGGATGCGCGGTCACCGGTCATCAACAGGCCGATCTCCTCTTTGGTGGTGCTTCTTGCATCCAGCACACCGGTCACACGGCCGGCACAAAGCACCAGAATGCGGTCGCAAAGTTCAACCAGCACGTCCAGGTCCTCGCCCACGAATACGACGGCTACGCCTCTCTCCTTTTGCTCTGTCAGCAAATTATAAATGGTGTAAGAGGAGTTGATGTCAAGTCCGCGCACGGGATATGCTGCCATAAGCACGGTGGGAGCAGCTGCGATCTCACGGCCGACCAGCACCTTTTGCACGTTACCGCCCGAAAGACGGCGCACAGGCGTGTGCGTACTGGGAGTCACGACCTCCAGATCATGCACGATGGTATGCGCCAGATCACCCGGCTTTTTGCGGTCTACGAACACGGACTGGCCGCGACGGTAGCTACGCAGCATCATATTATCCACGATATCCATATTGCCCACAAGGCCCATGCCAAGACGGTCCTCGGGTACAAAGGAAAGACGCACGCCAAGCTCGCGGATCTGCAGCGGTGTTTTTTCACGCAGGTTGATCACCTCGTCCTGCTTGAACAGGATCTCTCCCGCTTCCACCTGCGCACAAATGGTCTTTTTGGAAAGTGCCTTTCCGTTCTTATCCTTGCCCGTGAATTCTCTGCCGTCGGCATAGCGGAGCATGCCCTCTTTTGCCAGCTCCATGACGCGGTCAAAGGTCTTATGATAGAACGTAATAGGCTTATCCTGCTTGGGGTTATAGTAGGTAATGCTGCCGCCCTGCAGGTGATGCAAGCCGGCGATCGATTCAAGCAATTCTCGCTGTCCGCTTCCCGCAATACCTGCAATGCCCAGAATCTCACCGGCTTTTGCCGTAAAGGTAATGTCGTCCAAGATCTTGACACCTTCCACGTCGGTCATGGAAAGTCCCTCGATCACCAATCGGTCGCGCACATCGTGCGGCCAGGGGCGATCAATGTTCAGCTCCACCTTCTTACCAACCATCATTTCGGTCAACTCGGCAGGGCTGGTATTTGCCGTTTCCACGGTGGCGATATGCTCGCCCTTGCGCAGTACGGCCACGCGGTCGGAAATGGCCATGACCTCGTGCAGCTTATGCGTAATGATCAGAATGGATTTGCCATCCTCGCGCATGCGGCGCAGCACGTCAAACAGCTTGTCGGTTTCCTGAGGAGTCAGAACAGCTGTGGGTTCATCCAGAATCAGAATGTCGGCGCCTCTGTAGAGAACTTTCACAATTTCTACAGTCTGCTTCTGGGAGACGGACATATCGTAGATCTTCTGATCGGGGTCAATTTCAAAACCGTAAGCGTCGCAGATCTGGCGAATTTTCTTGGACGCGGCTTTAAGATCCAGTTTTCCCTCAAGACCCAGAATGATATTCTCTGTGGCAGTCAGCACATCAACCAGCTTAAAATGCTGGTGAATCATACCGATGCCATGATCAAAAGCATCTTTCGGGGAACGAATTACAACTTTTTCACCGTTGATGAAAATATTGCCTTCATCGGGGAAATAGATACCGGAAAGCATATTCATCAGAGTTGTCTTACCACTGCCGTTTTCGCCCAACAGAGATAGAATCTC
>JAZQYT010000004.1:0-3282 GCA_045633665.1 Eubacteriales bacterium
CTGCTGGACGGCAAGGACATCACCGCAGCACCCCCCGCAAAGCGCTCGCTTGGCATCGTGTTCCAGAATTACGCGCTGTTTGAGAATATGACTGTGCTTGAAAACGTGACTTATGCAGCATATCTGAAGGCAAAGCGCGAAAAGAGCGGCAGCAAGGAGGAAATCACCAAGCGTGCTTTGGCGCTGCTGGCGGATCTTGGCATTGCGGATTATGCAAAAAAGTATCCCGTCTCTCTCTCGGGCGGTCAGATGCAGCGCGTGGCTATTGCACGCACGCTGATTTTAAATCCCGATATCATGCTGTTTGACGAGCCCGCGTCGGCACTGGACGTGGCAACAAGATTGCAGCTGCGCACCGTGATCAAGGACATTCAGGCCAAATTCGGCACGACTATGATCTATATCACGCACGACCAGGAGGAGGCGTTTGCCATGGCAGACCGCATCATGGTCATGGAAAACGCACGCATCAGTCAGATCGGCACGCCTGCCGAGATTGTTGGCGCACCCGCGAACGATTACGTGAAAAGCTTTGTGGTGGAGAATCTGCAAACCAAGATCGATTCTCTGAACAAGGCGTTGGGGAAGAGCGTATGACGGCTACGATAAAAAAGCGTCACGATAGCTCGTGGGCGGTCAAATCAGTCGTGGCAGTAGTGCTGCTTTGCGTCGTGGTGCTGCCCATTCTGTCCATGTTCTTGCAGATCCAACCTGCCGACATCCGTGACGTGATCAACAACCCCAATTTTGGCAGCGCAGTATGGAATTCGCTGCGCTATACCGCGCTTGCTACGCTGATCGTGGTGGTGCTGGCATATCTGCTGGCCATATGCACCACACGCGTGGCAGTCAAGGGGAAGCGGTTTTTGAATATCATTCTGATCCTGCCTATGCTGATCCCGTCCATCTCGCACGGCATGGCGCTGCTGATTTTGTTCGGACAGAACGGTATATTGAAAAATCTGATCGGCCGTACGATCGATATTTACGGCGGCACGGGCATCGTGCTCGGCTCTGTGATGTACGCGCTTCCCGTTGCGTATATCATGCTGGCAGACGTGCTTCGCTATGAGGACATGTCGGTCTATGAGGCCGCCCGCGTGTTGGGAATCGGCAAATTCCGCACCTTTTTGCGCGTCTCTTTGCCTTATATGAAAAAGCCGCTGATCGCGGCCGCCTTTTCCACCTTTGCCATGATCGTGACCGATTACGGTGTGCCGCTCATGGTGTCGGGGACAGATAACTATACCATTTCCACGCTGATGTACCAGGCAGCCATCGACCAGCAAAAGTTTGGCCGCGGCGCTGTGTACGGCGTGATCCTGCTTTTGCCTGCCGTGGTCGCGTTTCTGATCGACCTTTTGGGCAAGGAGAGAAGCAACAGCAGCTTTGTTACCAAAACCGAAGCAGGCAGCCAAAAGCCGCTGCATAAGGGCTTGTCCTATGCGTTCTGCACGCTCATGTCGCTGTTTGCGCTGCTGCCCATCGGCGTATTTGTATTTCTTGCGCTTGTCAAGCGCTATCCCATTGATCTTTCGCTGACCTTGCAGAACTTTGCCTATATCTTCAAGGGGCAGGGGGCGAAGTATCTGACCAATTCCTTGCTTATTGCGCTTTTGACCTCGCTTGTGGGTGTAACCTTGGGTTTTGTCACGGCATACCTGAGCGCACGCATGCGCTCACCGCTCTCGCGCGGACTGCACCTTCTGGCGATCAGCTCCATGGCGATCCCCGGTATGGTGCTGGGTATTTCTTACGTGATGACCTTTGCAGAAATGCCCATTTTTGGGACGCTTGTCATTCTGGTCATGGTCAATACCGCGCACTTTATCTCCTCGCCTTACCTGATGATGTACAACAGCTTTGGTAAAATGAACCAAAACTTGGAGGCCGTCGGGCAGACGCTCGGCATCGGGCGCGTGCGCATGCTTATGCGCGTTCTTTTGCCGCAGAGCATCGGCACGCTCGCAGAGATGTTCTCTTATCTGTTTGTCAACAGTATGATGACCATATCTGCCGTGTCCTTCCTGGCAAACAGCACCAATAAGCCCATCTCACTGATGATCAGCCAGTTCAACGAGCATAACAACGAGTACGTGGCGGTGGTATCTATTCTCATTCTGATTGTCAATGTTATTATCAAGATCGTGGTGGAGCAGATCAAGGCACGAGCCGCCCGCCGCAAATAAAGATTTGGAGTAAATCATGAAACTGACCAAAAAGCAATTTACTATTTTGGAGCTGCTGGAGTCGGATCGCAAAAGCCGCAGCCAGCGCGAGATCGCCAATGCCACGGGGCTTTCCGTAGGCACGGTCAATAAGCTTGTCACCGAGCTTTGCGAGCAGGGATTTGTGCAGGACGGTGCGATCACCGAGACAGGCATAGCCGCACTTGAGCCGTATCGCGTCAAGCGCGCCATTTTCATGGCAGCGGGCTTTGGCTCGCGTCTTGTTCCCATCACGCTCAACACGCCTAAGCCCTTGGTACGCGTCAAGGGGAAGAGGATCATCGATTCCTTGCTGGATGCCGTGACTGCGGTTGGCATTGAGGAGATCTATCTGGTGCGCGGATACCTGTCCGAGCAGTTTGATCAGCTGCTCAAAAAGTATCCTACCATTACCTTTATCGAAAATCCCGTGTATAATGAAACAAACAATATCTCGTCCGCGTACTGTGCGCGCCATCTGTTTGCCAATGCATACGTGTTTGAGTCGGATCTGCTGTTGTATAACCCCAAACTGATCACCAAATACCAGTATGAAACAAACTATCTCGGCGTGCCTACCGAGCGCACCGAGGACTGGTGCTTTGTTACCAATGCCTCCGGTGTGATCAAGAGTCTGAAGTGCGGCGGCACGGATTGCTTCCACATGTACGGCATTTCCTATTGGAATGCAGAGGACGGTACGTATCTGGAAAAGGATATCGAGCGCGTGTACAACACCCCCGGCGGCAAGGAACGCTACTGGGATCAGGTTGTGTTTGATTACAGCATTGACCACTACGACGTGCGCGTGCGCGAATGCTCCTTCTCGGATATCGTGGAGATCGACACCTTCAACGAGCTCAAGCAGATCGATAAGAATTATGCGATGTAATGAAAAAATCCACCCTTAAGAGGAAGTTTTCAATTTATTTTACCCAATTCGCATAAACGCAGAAGGTATTGTATTGAAATAACAGTTACCCCCGACAGACCTTAACTCTGTCGGGGGTAACTATTTGTTTTCTGCGGAGCAATTATGTCTTTTTGGACCGTCGAGGACGCCGGCCCCTACAAG
>JAZQYT010000005.1:0-18113 GCA_045633665.1 Eubacteriales bacterium
TATTGTCATACGAGTATGGCGAGGATAGAAACGTTGATACGGACGATGGCGGGTTTGTACTCTATTGCACACTAGGCACGAACAGCGAAGACATCAAAGCTTGCTTTGACTACACGAAGCATGTCGCGGAGTCGGCAGACAGGTTTGGCTCGCTCGTAGTTGCAATGTATATTTTGCATAATGAATACGTTGTGCTGATTATCATATCCGAAGGTGATGCGCCGACTGAAATTATCAAAGAAATTAATTAAAGGAGTAAAAGAAATGATTACTGAGAAAGCAACTATTAAGTGTGAATGCGTATACAATGAAGACCGAACCCACCGCCTCTCTTGGCGAAGGATTTGGGATAAGGAAAAGCCAATGGCATGCGTAATAATGATCAACCCAAACATGAGCGACAATATTGTTACGGACAGGACCACAAGATTAGTCGAAAATAATATTTGTCGTTTGGAATCTTATGGAGGCGTATGTATTGTTAATCTGTTTTCCCTATTGACACCCAAACTGCAAATGCGTTGGGCTCGTGACATAGACATCAATGACCCGGAGAATGACAAGCACATCAAGAAAGCAGCTGAAGAAGCTTCAATCGTAATATTAGCCTGGGGAAAATCAGCTGAAAACAATGCACGCATTCTGGCTCGTGCCAATCAAATCATAGAACTGCTTGCTCCTTACAAAGAAAAGTTCAGAGTCATCAGTGATGGAAAAAGAAATGGTCTCCATCCCCTTGCACCAGCATGCTCTATGCACTGGAAACTTACTAACTTTGAGCCTGATGCTAAGGATAAAACCGAGTGAGAAAAGCTCCCACAATGACCTTGTGGGAGCATACAAAAATGCAAAGGAGGCGTGAAAAGCCTATGATCCGCACATCCAACAAAGTCGCGCTCTATGCCCGATTTAGCTCCGACAATCAGCGTTCGGAAAGCATTGATGCGCAGCTACGCGCCATGCGCACCTATTGCGAGCAACACAAATTCGTCATTGTCGAAACCTACGTGGATGAAGCCAAGAGTGCCACCACGGATCGCCGCCCTGCCTTTCAGCAGATGATCAATGACAGCTCCACGCATAGCTTCAATATTCTGCTCGTACATAAGCTCGACCGCTTTGCGCGTAACCGCTATGACTCAGCGGTATATAAGCGTGAATTAAAGAAAAATGGCGTTACAGTATATAGCGTTCTTGAAAACCTGGACAATTCCCCCGAAAGCATCATGATGGAGGCAGTATTGGAAGGTATGGCAGAATACTACAGCCAAAACCTTGCAAGAGAAACCATGAAAGGCTTGCGAGAAAATGCCTTACAATGCAAACACACAGGCGGTGTTCCTCCTCTTGGCTATGACGTGGATCCCCTTTCAAGAAAGCTGATCATCAATCAAGACGAGGCACGGGCGGTGCAACTCATATTTGAGATGTATAGCCAAGGTCAGGGATATTCCGCTATACTTGACCGCTTACATGAGCTTAACTATAAAACAAAGATGGGAAAGGATTTTGTCAAGAACAGCCTTTATACCATCCTGTCCAATCCGAAATATCAAGGCATGTATGTCTTTAACCGATGCTCCGCAAAAAGCAGCGTAGGCACGAGAAACACGCATCTATATAAAGATGATGACGAGATTGTCTTTGTGGAGGATGGCTGCCCACAGATCGTGCCGACAGAGATCTTTGAAAAGGTTCAAGCCAAGCTAACCGAGCATCGGCATACCGGTGGCAGAGCCAATGCAAAGGAGTGCTATCTGCTATCGGGGAAAGTTTACTGCCGTGAATGCGGTAAGGCTATGGTTGGCAACTCCAGGCATTCCGGACGGTCAAAGCTACTGCACGTGACCTATCGCTGTCCGAGTCGCAAGTATTGCTGCTGCAATAAGGAAATTAACCGCGATTATTTGGAAGACTACGTGCGTGAGCTGATTGAGTCGCAGATCCTCAATGCCAGTGCGCTGAAGAAGCTGCAAAGGAAGGTCGAGAAACACGCAGAAACAGCACAGATTCCCACAGAGAGCCAACGGCAAAGAGAGCTAAGGGAAATAGATGCCGCCATCAAAAACGTGGCAGAGGCAATAGAAGCAGGGCTGCTTTCGGACATCCTCACAGCAAGGCTCAAAGACCTGGAGAGACGCAAAAAGGAACTGTGCAACAGCGCAACCGCAGAGCAATTCGGGAGCGTTGCCGTCACCATTGATCCGCAGATGATACTTGCCGATTACAATGAGGTCAAGGACTCCCCTGCTTCGCCCGGATACAAAGAGTTCATACGCGCTTTCATTGACCGCATCGAGGTTGGCGCATACTCGGTCAAGATCACCCTAAAGACCGGACTTGACCTGTTCCCTGCTCTTGATACGACCTACGAGGTCAGTAGACGGGAGATATACGAAAAGCGAAAGACGGGGTGATTTGCCCCGTCTTTCTACTCTTCGTTTATTTTAGAAAGCTTGATTTTTGTTTTTTTGTTCGGTATATTATTTTGAATATTGTACAATTTTCTTATCGCTTGTCCCAATGCTTTAATCACTACATACTCATCACTTTTTTCATTCGGTATTTCAAGCAACTCGCTTTGAGACCTTAACGTAATATATACAAAAGTTTGATTTTTTAATATATGGTAGCAATAACCTTCAAGACAATCTTCAAATAATTTTTTGATCTTTACATCGCCTATCGGCGCTACCTTAATTGCACAAACATTATATGAAACAATTAGGATATCCTTATCAACAACTATGACCTTATCTTTTATATCATTAAAAATCCTGTCTTTATGATATCTCTGCTTATACTTGCCACGGTTTGGTACATAATAAAGTTTTCCTGCTTCATTCTTCATACACAGATATTTGCCTTCGCTAACCAAGCTATCAAGAGCTTTGGAGATACCCGATCTCAGGTTCTCTGTTGTGTAAGGCTGATCTTGCACCCCATCAGCTTCATTTTTTATATCAACAATAGCCTTTACATAATCATTTTTTTTGGGATATTTTATTTTTTTACATACGTTCGATGTAACATCCTCAATATAATCCTTATATTTTTTCTTTTTTTCTTTCATATTTTGCTTTTCATCACTCATTTGTCACCTCATCCAAGTTAAAATCGTCAATTTTTGTCATAGGTTTTACTTGACATCACCGATAATCATATATCAAAAAGTGACAATTGTCAAGCATTTCTTGGCATTTCGTTCCTTTTCCTGATATCTATTGTAGGATTTCGGGAATTATGATAGTATAATATTACGATCGATAACAAGTTAACTTGCGTCGTCGGCACGTACGCCGAGAGGACACCCATCATGCCAATGGGCACCACCTCCCACCCATCCACCACAACGCATAGCGAGGTTGCCAGGCTGCGCATCCTGACAACCTACGCTTAGCAATGAATTTAGCTCAGCAAATACAACATTTATTAACTTATCTATTTAAGGAGGATATCCATGAAACAATTATTAGATTATTGCACTGGTAAACCCATCGTAGACCTAACTGAAGAGCTCCCTCCCCTGGGCGAGTACTACTCCAAGATCATCGACTGCGAATATATCCCGCTTGACGAAGTGCTGGGATGCATCGTGATAAAGTACAAGCTTGTCAACACCATCAGCCTTGATGGGTACAATTTTTCCGAAGTTTACTGTTGCACAGCCGGCTCTCCCAAGGCAGATGCATTTTTCGACTACTTAAAAACAAACGGCATCTTCTATGAGCTCGAAGAGCAGCTGATTGGTATGAGAGAAAAAGTAACCATCACGCTTGACTATCTGGGCGGCATGGAACACCCCATCGTTGGCAAACGCACCTTGATAGCAAAGCCTCCAAGACTGGAAGAAGATGAAGATAGCTACGAGGAATACGATGACTACGACGAGGGCTACTATGAGGATCGCTATAAGTGAGGCTGTAAATGACACACTTTTCTGACTGGTCTTTCAAAGGTAAAAATATCTACGTTTATAACGCAAAAGGACGAGGCTTTTACTTTTGCCCAGGTATCAGTGTTGACAAGAGATACAAAGACGTTGCTACCGGCAAGTATTACCTTGAGATCAGCTTCTTCGTTAACAAACACGTTGAAACCGTAACCATTGACAGAAAGCTACTGGCTGAAAAATTCCTGCCTGAATTGGTAGACAAGGGGTTCTCCCTTGCAGCTACGGCTGTGAATGAAGTAACCTTGGCTGAGATCCTGTTAGAACAAGAGAGCGCATTGCCATTAGGACAGTGTCACACCAAGCTTGGTTATCAAAAAATCAAGAATGGCGTGTACTTCTTTGGCAGTGAGGAAATCAGCGGCAGGCTTGATTCCGTATATGTAGGCGACCAAGACCTCTCTTACGCAGGAGCATTCTGCGAGTGGGCTACATTCGTACAGCAAGAGCTTACAACGAACCCTCTGCTTACCCTACCCTTAGCCATGGGAGCATCAGCTCCCGTGGCTGCAAGGTTAAAGCTTGTGGGAAAGCATGATGAAACAATGCTTTGGGCGTTAATTGGAGCATCAAGCACAGGAAAAACGACAAGTTTGAGATTGTCTGCCAGTGCATGGGGACGACCTTCGGGTCATGGAATCATTGATAACCTTACCGGTACGGAAAAATATTTTTTTGCATCGTTGGCTTGTAAAGAGGGCTATCCAAACTTCATAGACGAGACCAGTGCAGTAACCTGGGACTTCACGAAGGCCATTTATACCGTTGCTCTATCACGTGAAGGAGGGCGATGCAATCCGGACGGAACGCCCAAGAAGCGAAAAACATGGTCAGGAGCTGTGATCTTCACGGGTGAAACCTCTATGTTTCATCGAACCAACGGCAATGGAGGCTTACATGCTCGCCTGGTTGAATTGGATTTTCAATGGTTCGCTGATGAAAAGCAGCCGGACAAAATTAATTACTTTGTTTCAAACTGCTATGGTACGGCGTGGCTGCAACTGATGAATTACATGACCATCATAACCGATACAGAGCTAAGCGAAAAATTTGATCAAGCAGCTGAAGAAATACGAAAAGCTATTGCCCTACGCAATGGCTTTGAAGAAGACACTTGGCAAAACAAAAAATTCACAGGCATTCAGATTCGCATCATCAAGAAATTGGCAATGCTTTTGCTGTCGTCAGACATCATGCTCAAAGCGTGGAATATGACCGTTGACCGCTCGCAAGTAATCGATCATCTTATGACCGTATATGAGCACAACGCTTCCCGTGTTGATAAGATTGAAGAATTCCGTGACGCATTTGTTCAATACATAGCGAAACATCGTAAGGAATTTCCGGAAGTAAGCTGTTCAGGGTTTGATACCAGCGCGTTATGCAACGCCCAAGGATTCATAGACAGGTATAAAAATCGTTCCTGTGTTTGGGTTCTCGTTAAAGAATTTGAAGCACAGCTACTCCAACACGGTTTGGATGCATCTCCCAATGTCCTTCATGAACTTCATCGGCGAAAAATGATTGAGTATTTTGGGGATCGCTTTAGAAAGACCTATCAGAACGGGAGTTTGAAACCGCTTTGCTTTTGTTTCTACCCAGATAGTGATCCCGCACCACCAAAGAAAGCCAAATACAACTCAAAGAAAAAGAGCAAGCAGTTAAAAAATCTACTTGCAGACAACTAACTAACCGGGAGGCAATCCCCTCCCGGACAACAAAAAACAACATTAAAATCAAAGGAGGACAATGATATGTCTATTACTACTACTTGCCTGGCAGATGCCAAGGCTACAATAATCCCCACTACCGCTCAAACCAGAAGAGGCGGCGGTAAGTATTCCGTAAATCTTGTCTGTGCAAAGCGCAACCGCAAGAGCTTAACAGTGTCGAAGAAGCTTGCAGAAGAGCTAGCACTGACTACCGGCGTTTACATCACCGTATATGCTGAAAACGGCTGGATTGCACTGAGCCCTGCTGCAATTGATGAGGACTCGGTATCCTACTCCTTCAGCAATGAAAAGGATCGCATCGTTTACAACGCAGCCCTTGTGCATTTCTTAGCCGAGACCTTTGATCTTGACTATGAGAACTGTACTTCTCACAGCTTCAGCAACATAGTGTTTGTTACCCTGCAAGGCATCAAGACAGCAATCGTAGTCATGAACGCTCAGGCAAGTGGCGTAAACACTCCTGCACCGCTTGCAGAACAGGAGGCTGACAATGACAGTGAGCTTAACGATTGACCGCGAGGCACTCAAGGCTAAGGAGTATAAGAAGCGCGTGAAAAAAGTGTCCGGCAAAACACCCGACTCACGTGACTCTGAGGCTCTTGCAGAGCTACTGAAAGCTCTGAAGAAAGCTTAACCACCTATGGCACTGCCGGTCACGGCTGGCAGTGCCATATCTAACATCACATATATAAGAAAGGTAAAAACATCATGAAAACCACATTTGAACCGCAGTATAACAAGAAATATAATGCTTACGTAGCCGCTTATATGCGCTATTCCTCGGCAAACCAAGATGAAGAGTCCATCAAATATCAGAGAGCTGCTATTATGACCTATGCTTATCACAGAGGATATTTTGTAGTTTGTGAGTATATAGACGAAGCTAAGTCGGGCAGAACGGACAAGCGTGAAGGCTTCCAGGAAATGATCGCTGATTCCAAGGATTGCCCCACTTGGTCAAAAGTTTTAGTCTATGATATGAGCAGATTTGCAAGAAACAGTACCGACGCGGCAAAATACACCGCTGAGCTTGATGATCTTGGAATCGAGCTTGTGAGCGTCACACAGGAATTTGATGACTCCAACGAAGGATTTTTGATGCGAGGCATCGTAAATCTGCTAAATGAGTATTACAGCAGAAATCTTGCTAAGCATACACACGCAGGTCTTAAACAAAAAGCAACCCAAGGCAAGCACTGCGGCGGCAGACCTCCACTTGGCTATGATATTGTAAACGATCGGTTAGTCATAAATGAGTACGAGGCTGAGATCGTCAGGCTGATCTTTGATATGTACGAAAATATGTTCTCGTATAGCCAGATGGCTGACGAACTGAACAGCAAGGGATACTCCAACAAACAGAAAAAGCCTTTTACAACCAACTCCTTCTCATCTATTCTCCGCCAGGAAAAATACACCGGCACGTATATTTGGAACAGAGCGAGCAAAAAGACCAGTAAAGGCACTCGTAATAACCATAAGCATAAGCCCACAGATGCACAAGTTATTCTCAAAGATACTGTCCCGGTGATCATCGAAAAAGAGCAGTTTGACCGCGTGCAGGAGATCATGGCATCGAGAAAGAACGGCACAGCACCAACTAAGAGCAGACATTTCTACCTGCTTAGCGGCGGTGGCTTCTTGAAATGCGCTTACTGTGGTAGCAATCTGATTGGAACGATCAGCAGCAGCCACGGCAAGAAGTACAAATACTATTATTGCCCCAAGCACAGGGACAATAAAGGTGAAGACAAATGTCCTTGCGTGGGCATCAGTGCTGAGCTTATCGAACCTTTCGTGATCCGCTCCGTAGTATCTGATATCTTCCATCGTGATGACCTGGTCAGCCTGTATAACAATTCTGATGAGTATAATAAAATTAAGGCTCTTACAGCTCAGCTAAAAGGACTTGAGATGTCAACCAAGAGCTTATTAAATACAACTACCGTGACATATAACACTCCTGCATATAAAGATGCGTGTGCCCGACTGAAAGAAGTATCTCAGCAAAAGAAAAACATCAAAACAGAGATAGAAAGGTTGGTAGCAACACAAAAAACAATGAGTGAAGATGACCGTCTTCAGCTCTGCAAGGACATCATCAAGATGCTGGAAACATCCAATGTCTTAGAAACCAAGAAATACCTCAAAAGCGTTATTTCCTCGATTTTAGTATCCAATGAAGATGTCAACGTAACACTTAATATCGCATAAGCATAGCCCCTGCCGCAACAAGCAGGGGCATCTATTTTTTTGCCCCCATTGTTGCGCTACTCTCCACCAGCGTCACAAAAGTAGAATTTCTGCCTTTTTCTGCAGCCGAGATGGCTAAGACAGCGTCGCTAAAGCCTCTCCCGATCAATTTTGCTGATATTGATAGTCACAGGTGACCTAAGCATTCCATTTTAGCAAAACTATGATCAATGTTTGCTCTGCTCTACTTAATTTAGTTCGTTCTTCACTCTAAATCACCTCTATGACGATCCTTGTCATCCCAGGTTTTAGCCCTATGATAGCCAGGCTACCCATATACTTTTTTTCGTGATACCGAATGATCACGGGTCGGGTCCACCAAAAAGAAGAACAAAGGTGCATTCGCATCCTTGTTCTTCTTTTTGCTGAAACTGCACGAATTGAACCCCCGCATAAGCGGTGCAGCGCACCGCGATATGCTGATTTGCGCCGGTTAAGTTTTTGACTTGTACGACTTTTGGCGCAAATATGGGTTCTGATTCCCCTCGGGTCCACCATTCATTTACACGTAAACCGTGAAATTAAGCAAATACGCCTTATAGCAAACTTATCCTTGCCATAAGGCGTATTGCTTTTGGGGCTTTTGTGCGTATTCAGAGCATAAATTCGCAGAAAATCGCAAAACTTACGAGATCCCCTTCACCAACCCCAAAAACAAAATCAATGATTTGGTAATTTGGGTTATGAACTTAAAATTAATACCTTTGCGCCTACCTTAGACGACATGGACGCCCCCAAACTTGTGCTCGGGGGCGTTGTTGTTTTTTGTTTAGTTATCCTTACGCGGACGCCAAGCTGCTGCAAAGCAACCAAGCAGCGCAATCAGTGCCACGGAAGCGCTGATCGTTCCGTTACAGCCGCCCGACTTCTCGGAGTCAGTATTGGACTCGGTTTCGGGTGCTGTTCCCTGTTCGCTTTCAGGTTCGGTTATGGGAGATTCAATCGTAGGAGCCTCGGTTGTTGGAGCCTCGGTCAAAGCCTCAATAGCCTCGGTTTCCAGCGTTTTGCCGCAAGCCGTGCACTCCTTGTGCTTGCTACCCGCAACGCCAATCTGCGCCTCAGCATCCACGATCCAATCGCTCGGAGTATGACCAAGTGCCGGGGCCTCGCTATCCACGTAACTATCGCCACAATGGCAGGTGTGCGTGGTGTAACCTTGCTCAGTACAGGTGGGAGCTGTAATAACCGCCTCGTGGCTATGCCCCGTTGCGGGGATAGTCATTTGCTCACGGCTCAGCTCTGCATGACATACGGAACAGTAAACGACATTTTCAAACGTACCGATATCGGTACAAGTCGGCTCGGAGCGATTTTCTTCCACCGTATCTGCAGGGGTATGGCTATTTGCAGAGTTCTCTGCAAACTGCACCTCCAAAATTTCCTGGCACAGCGCGCAAGTCTGCACGTTTACGCCAAGCTCGGCGCAGGTGGGCGCGAGCATGATTTGCCAATCCGACGGCACGTGCGCGCAGTCTGCAGACAGAATGCCTGCCGCTCCGTGGCTTTCGCTGCGCTCATTTTCGTACGTACGGACGCGGTTGCAGTCGCTGCATTCATAATAGAAAATTTCATCGTCACCGCGCATGCCATACACCAGCTTATCATACTTTTTCAAGAAGTTATCTAAAGCATGGCGCTTGGCGTGCTTTTCGTGATATTCATGCGGACGCAACGGCAGATCGCTTTTTGCCTTATCGTTGCAATGCTTACAAGACAAGGTCAGCTTGCCGGGCTGCTTGCAGGTTGATTCGACTCTGTGCGTCTCCACGTACTCGTGCGGGGTACGCTCGATCACTTGCGTTTCTCTTTCACCGCAAGCGCATTCGCGATACATTGAGCCTTGCTTTTTGCAGGTTGCCCGACTCGTAATGTCCCAATCACCGAAAACGTGACCTTTTGCCTTGATGACGTCGGTTTTATAGCTTTCGTCGCAGACCGAGCAGGTGTGCAAGGTATATCCGTCCTCAGTACAAGAGGGATTGACAACAGTCGTTTGATACTCGTGACCGCTGCCCGTGTGTCTCCACTCAGAGTAAATTCTGACGTCCTCCGTCACCATAGCGGGGATGCCCGACCAACCGATAAAGATATACCCCTTCTTGACGGGGGCTGCCACGGTGGGAATTTCGGCACCGTAGGGCAACAGATACGACTGCAGTACGGTTTTACCGTCCTTATCCATATACTCCACACGATACTGCGCCGCTGTCTTTTGATAAACGGCACGCAGCTCGTAATCTCGGTTGAGCGTTGCGGGCAGAGCATCGGCAACACCGTCACCATCCGCATCCCAACCCATGAACATGTAAGCATCCAGCTTATCGGTGTGCGAATACAGGTGCGGAGGCTTGATGACCTCGTTTGCCGTATATTGATGCGCCGCGAGCAGCTCGCCGTCCGCATCATAGTAGCTGACTTGGCTCCAGTCGTCACCGTAGATCACGCGGTTGCCGTTGTTCCACCCCGGATAGACCTTGTCCCAAGGGCAATCTTCCTTGGAGCCTTCTACGAAGATGGTGAGATTATTGAGTGCATAAAAGATCATGTCGCTTTGTATCTGGCAATCACGCTCCAAAATTACTCTGGAAAGAGTAAGCGGAACGTCCCAATTAAAGTAATACATGACAAGGCTCTCGGTGGGCGACGAAGTAAAGGTCAATGTTTCAAGGTTGGTAAGGTTCAAAAAACCTGTTTTGGTTTTCCCAGCAAGCGTTAAATGCTTCAGAGAATAGCATCCGTCAAAAGCCCCGTCCGCTATCGAAACAGTATCCGGACGCACAATCACTCTTTCAACGTTGCTATCATTTACATCAATCAAGTGCTTGCCCACGTACAAACAGCCATTTTCCCAATTATCTTTATCTTTATAATATGAGGTTCCATCCAAAACGCAACTACCTATACTCATGATGCTATCGGGAAAATTGACATTTGCAAGCGAACTGCAATCCAAAAATGCCTGAAATCCTATGTTCGTTATGCCGTCCGGAAGCGTAACGCTTTTCAGCGGTTTACAATTGTAAAATGCCAGGGAGCCTATACTTGTTACGCCTTCCGGAACAATGATGGATGTAGCTGCAGACTTAAAGCGTGATGTTTCATAAGCTTCTCCATTGACGTCCTTGGGAAGCGTAACCTCATCTTGATGTCCAACATATGCAGCAAGACAATATCCGCGCTCACTAATGCTAAACAAGAATTCATTTTCTGTCAGCAAGTATTGCTGAGCAAACCCATCCTTGAAATGCTTATTTCTGTCAGCATCTTCAATGATCATAGCAGAAAAAGCAACATATCCGTGATCCTCGCCCTCAAAGGTCAACTCAATAGCGCTCTTGTTAATGACTTTGAACAAGTTCGAGCAATAATTAAATGCCTCATATCCAATACTCTTTACGCTCGATGGGATAGTAACGCTGACAAGGTCTTCACAACTCATAAAAGCACGAGCTTCAATGGTTTCCACCCCCTCGGGAATCACAACTTTGCCCAAGCTTCTACAACCTTCAAAAGCTTGCCAAGGTATATTTTTCAGTTGGGCAGAAAGTGTTACATCTGAAAGTCGGTAACAGCCACAAAAAGCACTATAGCCAATTTGCATTACACTGTCTGGCATGTGGATTTCTTTCAGATATTTACATTCAGCGAAAGCCCGTGAACCTATGTACGTAATACCATCGGGAAGTGTGATACGCTCAATGTTGGAACCGTAAAATGCTCCGTCGGAAATAGACTTAACATTGGGATGCAACACAACGTCAGCAATTCCGGGAAGAGGCGCCACAATTTCATAACAGCCCTTTGTGTACAAAACTCCACCGTATAGCTCAAAATGCACATTGGATTCATTCAAATGAATGATCTCCACCGCTGTGTCTCTAAAGGTGCCGCTTCCGATCTCTTCCAAGCTATCTGGGAAGCTCACTTCCCTGAGATTATAGCAACGTTCAAAAACCTCGTTCCCAAGTGTCACAACACCTTCGGGAATGATGATGCTCTTTAATCCGCTACAAGTTCTGAATGCTCCATATTCTATCTCCTTGACACTTGAAGGAATTGTAATACTTGTAAGCGTTGTACAGTTTTGGAACACCAAATCATCAATTCTCGTCACACCTTGCGGTATATAAATATTCTCCAAGTGCCCACAACCACTAAGCAAACCGTTGCTGAGTTCAGTAAGATTTTCCGAAAGCCTTATAGATTTAAGAGCTGTACAATTTGCAAAGGCATCTCTTCCAACAGAAGTAACACTGTCCGGAATAAAGACTGTTGTCAAACCGGAACAACCGAAGAAGGCATATTCTCCTATGGTCGTTACACCGTCCGGAATCTCAATATCCGTCAAATTGCTGCAACCGTAAAATGCTTGATCCCCAATCAACGTAATCGTATCGGGAAGCACGATGCTTGTAAGAGTCGGGCTGAATCTGAATGCATTTGCATGAATCTCTGTAAAAGAGTCAGGGATTATGATAGCAGTCGCATTACTTGAAAAATCCTCAATTTTGTATTCGGAGCCATTGTAATTGCGCGGCAGCGTTATTTCCTTTTTCGTACCCGTATAGGAAATGAGCGTATACTCTCCATCCTTATCCATAAACGTGAATCCATCTTCAGTCTGTACGTAAACACTCTCATTCCTGTATCTGCGATTCCCGTCAGCATCCTCAATCACATTGGCATTGTAAGCAATTGCACCGTGTAAATCTTCTCGACCGAAAGTCAACTCAAGCTTGCTCCTATTGATGATAACATCCAGCTTTTGGCAATAGAAGAAAGCCCCCTCTTCTATTGTATTTACACTTTTTCCAAGCGTCACGCTCGTAAGGCTAAAACACATTTGAAACGCTCTATCCCCTATACTTATCACATTGTCCGGAATGACAATACTTGAAAGTGCATAGCAAGAATCAAAGGCAGAGGACTCGATTTTTGTGACACTTTCAGGAATGACTATCTCCCTCAAGTTATTGCATCCTAAAAAGGCACCATGCTCGATCACTTCAATGCCATCAGGTATCGTTACTCCCGTCAAGTTACGCCAAGCGAGAAATGCATATCCCGGGATTCTTGTTGCATCGCCTTTGAAAAGCGTAACGTGTCCGGCCATGCCTCGACCAAACCGTCCATCCAGCTGATTCACTTCTAACACAAGATCATATTTCAGCTCATATTTCGCTACTGTGCCTGCAAATCCACCATCAGCCACGTGCACAACACTATACGGTACGTCAATACTTTCAAGTTGCTCTATTCCATAGAACGCTACGCGAGGAATTTCTGCGATGCCCTCGGTGATGATCACCCTCTTCAGGCTCTTGGGCACATAGGTTGCGTTTGCCTCATAGCCGCCCGCACCGAAGATGTAGCCAAACCAAGTGATATCGGGATCTTCAAAGGACGCGCCGATGAACGGCACCGTGATCTCTTCCATCTGATTGCAATCCGCAAATGCACCAATGCCGATCACAAGGTCCCATGCGTTGGTATCGGGTACGGTCACTTTCGTGACAAGTGAGCCTTGGAATGCATAGCTGCCAATATCGATCAGGGTCTCGGGGATATTCAGCTCGGTCAGTCCTGCGTATGCAAAGGCGTGACCGTAGATCCCTTTGAGCTGCGTATGCTCGGAAACGGGGATATCCTCCAAAGACATACAGCCGTAGAATGCATAGTCCGAAATCTCCACGACCGAATCGGGGATGGTGATATTTCTCAACTTCTGACAGCCAAAGAACGCACCCTCATAGATGCCTTTCAGACTATCGTTGGTGGAGAAATTGACCGTTGTCAGGTTTTTACAGCTTGCAAAAGCATAATAATCAATGGACACCACGCTTGAGGGAATTGTGATCTCAGTCAGGTTGCTTGCGTTGTAAAAGGCTCTCCAACCGATGGTCAGCAGATTGATTCCTTTTGCAAACGTTACGCTTGAAAGCTTGGTATTCTCAAACGCACCAAAGCCGATGGACTCCACGCACACAGGAATCTCATAGCTGCCCGTTCTGCCTGCGGGGAATGCGATGATCTTGGTCTTATCCTTATTGTAAAGCACACCGTCAACTGCGGTATAAGTCTTGTTTTGGCTACTGACCTCGTACGCGGTCAGGTTTTCCAGTCCGATCAGGGCGTATTCCCCAACGTGCGCCACGTTATCGGGAATATAAATCTCGGATATACCCGTGTTATAAAACGCATTGGAGGAAATGATCAGATCCTCTCCCCTGCCAAGCTCCACCTGCCTCAAGGAGCGGGTGTCTCTGAATGCAGAGTAGCCGATCTCGGTGACGCTATCGGGAATCTTGACCGAAGTAAGCTTGGTTTCCGAGAACGCCGCCTCGGGAATCTTGGTCAAAGAGAAGTCCTTTCCGAACTGCAGGCTCTCAATACCGCTTCTGTGAAACGCATAAGAGCCGAGTTTGGTCAAAGAGCCGGGAAGCTCCACAGCCTTCAGGTTATCCGTGTACGCAAATGCATACGATTCAATAACGTTGATTCTGCCGCCCTTGAAGGTGACGGACGCAATGCCCGAACCTGCAAACGCGTGATCGGCTATGTATCTGACGTTTTTGGGGATAACGACGGACGAAAGATTTTTGGTATCGGCAAACGCGTAGCGTTGAATTTCAAGCAAGGAATCGGGCAAGGTAATGCTTGTGATCCCGCATCCTTCAAAGGCGTGACCGCCAACGGTTTCGATCTTGCCGCCACCCAACTTGAGCTTGGAAAGATCAATCTTGGTATCCTTGCCAGAATATGCAATGATGGCAATATTGCCGTTGGTCTTGACGGCGTACTTCCAGTCGCCATGTTCCTTGATAGAAACAACACCCGTGTAATATGCCTGCAGGCTGTGATCCCAGTATTCATCCAGGTACAGCGGCAGCTCGTCTGCCTTGAAATACAGGCTGCAATTTTTTGTGCCTAAAAATGCGTACGAGCCGATATGCTCGGTCAGCGCGGGGATGGTCAACTCGGACAAGGATGCGCAGTTATAAAATGCAAAGCGTCCGATATTGGTCAGCGTATCGGGAAGAGTCAGGCTTTGCAACGACTCGCAATCCAAGAATGCATAGTTATCGATATTGGTAAGGCTTGCACCGCCCAGATCCAGTGTTGTCAGCTTGGTCATGCCCTGCAAGCCATGCGCCTGAATCGAGGTCAGCGCACTGCCCTGCTCAAAGGTAATGCTCTGTAGGCTTGTGCAGCCATCAAACATATAGGCAGAGATGCTTTCCAGCTTACTGTTCTCGGCAAAGGTGAAAGACGAGAGGTCATCGCATCCCATAAAAGCACCCTGCGCCATAGTAGATACGCCCGCAGGAACGCGGAAGGAATACAGACCGCAATACGCAAAAGACTCATAGCCAATGCGCGGCAGCTTGCTGTTTTCTCCAAAGGTCACGCTACGCAATTGCCAATCCTCGGCAAAGGCGAGCCTGCCGATTTGCACCACGCTGTCAGGAATGGCAACTCTGTAAAGATTTGGGCAGCGCCCGAATGCTGAGATGCGAATCTCTTCCAGCGTTTCAGGAAGTTCTACGCTGCTCATATACAACGTTCCGTAAAAAGCGGACTCGCCGATCTTGGTCACACCGCTCGGCACGGTGTATGCGGCTCTCGGATTGCCCGTGGGGTATGCCACCAGCATATCGAGGTCGGCGGTGTAAACCACACCGTCAAGATCCGTGTAGGTGGGGTTGCCGTCCTCCACGAAAATATTTTCAAGGTTGGGACACAGCGCAAACGCCGCACCGCCAAGCTCTCTTACACTTTGCGGCAGTGTGATCTCATACAGCTGCGTTTGGGCAAAGGCAAGTGCACCAATGCTTTCTACGCGTGCGGGCAATGCGATCTCTGCAATGACTGTCTTTTCGAACGCCGACTTGCCAATCGTGCACAGCGCACTTCCCTGCTCAAACGTAACCGAGGCCAGCATGCTGCCGCAGCTGCCCTTAAAGGCTGCTTCGTCAATCGTCACGACCGACGCGGGGATCTCGACGGAAGCGAAATTGGTGCAGGAAAACGCCATCGGGCCAATACAGGTCAGCATGCTGCCCGCTTCAAAGGTCAGCCCCTTGTGCAAAGAGGCGCTCTTAAATGCAGCGCCGTCAATGCTTTGCACGGTATTGGGGATCTCCACCGATTGCAGCGCACCGCACCCGGAAAACGCACTGCCGGGAATTTTTGCAAGTCCGCGCCCGATCTGCAAGGTTTCCAAATACATACACTCGGCAAATGCGCTGTTACCCATCTGCGTGACCTTGTCCGGGATGACCACGGCTTCCAGATCGCTGCCCAGATAAGCACCTTCGCCTATTGCCTGCACGTGGGCAAGATCCACCTTGGTGATCTTGGCAAGCGCAAACGCGTATGCTCCGACCTCATACACCGTTGCGGGGAGCGCAAATTCCCCGTTTCGTCCCGCAGGATACGCTACTGCGGTGGTCATGGTGCAGTTGAACAGCACGCCGCTTTGCGCAAAAAAGCTTGTGTTTTCCTCATGCACGGAAAACGCGAGCATGGACGTATCGCCAAAGAATGCAGAGCCGTCAAGGCTTACAACCTCTCGAGGCACGGTAAAATATTTCAGCTTTCCGCAACCGCTGAACGCAAAGCTTCCGATGACGGTCAGTTGGCTGTCCGCGCCAAACGCGACCGACGATAACCGCACGTTATCGCGGAACGCGTATTTGCCTATCTCAGTCACGGTATCGGGGATATTGATACTAATCAGATTAGAGCAACCCAAAAATGCTTTGTCACGAATATACATCAAATATTTGGGAAGATTGACCTCACGCAAATTGGTCTCGTAGGCAAATGCTCCCATGCCGATCGAGGAAACGGGCTTTCCATCAATGTAGTCGGGAATCGTGATATATCGTCTGTGCCCCGTGTAAGATCGGATTTCAATCGTACCGTCCTCCAACTCTGCGTACGTATACGGCACACCGTCGTCTTCATTGACCCATTTTGCATACAGGGTACGATCCGCTGTGAGTACGTCCTCGTACCACGCGAACTCCTTTGTATACTGAGGATCGCAATACCAGCCATCAAAAATCGCATACAATCTTTCGGGCTGCGGCATATTTTGCAACGTGTGGTTACGGATAAACACCTGCTCCGTGTTATCCAACTCATCGGTCATCATGTGGAAGGTGACTGTACCGCGCTGCTCGGCAATCAAGGCATGTGCGTCAATCGCTCCGTAGCCATAATACCAGTCTGCACCAAGCTCTCCAAGATCATAGCTCGAAGCACGCAAAAGCTCCTCCACTTCTGCAAATTCCTGATAGGAATTTGCGGAGAGGTACAGCGCAATTACGCCTGCTGTGGCTGGGCACGAAAAGGACGTGCCGCTCTTTGTAGCATATCCACCGCCCATACAAGTGGTATACGTCGTGCCGGGAGCCACGAAGTCCACGTTTTCACCATAATTGGAATACGTTGCCAAATCCCAGCTGTCCGCAGCCAAGGCGCCAATACCAAATACGTTTTTGTCAGCTGCCGGCCAGGTCGAACAAGCGACAGACGAATTTCCCGCAGCTGCCACACAAATGATATCACTGTCTACTGCCAACTTGGTTGCTGTGGCAAAGGGATTTTCCGGCGTTTTAATGCCAAACGACATATTGACTACCGAAGCGTCACGCTCGATGGCATAATACAAACCAAACACAAGGTCAGAGGTGCGCTCAAAGGTTCCCTTCTCATCACATTCTGCTTTGATGACGATGAGATTGACTTGCGGCGCTATACCAACGGTACCTATACCGTTCGCACCGGCTGCAATCACACCGGATACAGCTGTACCGTGTCCTTGCTCGTCCTCGACCAGCGACCAGTCGTATTCACCGTTGTCAAGCACGTAGTCCTTGACGATCTTATCCTCGGTGGCATTATACGAATACTCGCTGATACGCCCTGCAAACTCGGGATGGTCGGTATCAATACCCGTATCAATGACAGCTACGGTAATGCCGTATCCCGTATAGCTTCCCATAAGATGCTGCATGTTCATATAGTCAAGGTAGTCCTGCATCGCAAAGCCCGGATCCGATACGGTGTAGGTTGGACGCATAGGCAGACGCTCGTTGTCCTGCTCATCCTCTTCGCCCTCACTCTCGGTCAACTCGCTGATGCTGACCTGCCAGTCCGCAGACATC
>JAZQYT010000006.1:0-10788 GCA_045633665.1 Eubacteriales bacterium
TTGTTTTCTCGGACAGTCGAGGACGCCTGTCCCTACAAACTCTCTTTTTTTATTTTCTTCTTAATTCTTTATTCTTTTTCTTCTCATCGGTTAACCTCTTTTGAACCCCGCCACTATGGCGGGGTTTTCGTCTTACAAAAATATCGTTTCGGGTTCCGTTGCCGCATCAGCGTCATAAACCCATTCCATTCGCGCTCTCCCCCCTGCGCCAAGGACAAGCCGGCGCGCGTTTATCCCCCTCCGGGAGGGGGGAAGATATGCGCTGCCCCGTGCCAAGCGCAGGGGGGGGAGAGCGCGAATCCAAACGGTTTCTACGCGTTACCCTTCATAATAAAAGCAGAAGCCTATCAAAGACTTCTGCTTTTGCTTTATTTATTCGCTCATTACACAGCCCGAACGGCTGTCTTTTTTATTTCGGAAATCAATCCTTTTTCTTTGCTGTGAGTGCCATACCCAGAACAGCAACCAGCACCGCAATGGGAGCTGCTACGATGCTGCCGCAGCCACCCTTTGCTTCAGGCTCGGTGACCTGTTCGGTGGGGGCTTCGGTCACAGGTGCGCTTGTGGTGACCTGCTCACTTGATTCGGGCTCGGTCATCTCCTCGGTCGTTTCCTCTGTGGGAGGCTCTGTTTCCTCCTCGGTGGAAGGAGCGGGAGCGGGTACGAGCAGGTTTTCAATGGTCAGGAAGTGCAAGGCCTTATCGTCCGCTCCGGGGGTAACGGCAAACGAAACGGTCACGGTCTGACCGACGTATTCGCTCAGATCCACGCCCACGTTTTCAAATACCGCGTGTCCTGCAGAGGCAGACTTGATCCAGCCGTTGGCCATGACCTGCTGCGTCAGCTCTGCGGAGGCATCACTGTACGTACCGCCCTGTACCTCAAACCAGTTCTGCTGATCCAAGGAGTACAAAATCTTTTTCTGCGAGCCGTTTGCAAAGGCATAGCCGCTGATGGTCAAGAGATTGTCCTCGCCAAGCGTTAGCGTGCTGCCGTCCAGCGTTGCAGGTTGGATCGCCTCTGCCTTTTGATCTGCAGGCCAGGAGGAATCATAGCTCGGATCTCTCATACCGACAAGATCGGTATACGCTTCATCCGTACCGTTGGCACCCTTGCCATTGACAAAGGAAACGTCACCTACGTAATAGTATGCGTAAGAGGGGCCGGCCTGAAGGTGCGGCTTGTTGGGATCGGGAGCTTCCTCTTCCTGCCCGAAAGTGGATTCCAGTCCAAGACCGTCCAAGAACTTGATGCCCTGTACGTCACAGTTTTTGGGAGATTCGTTTGCCTTGTTATAAACGACAGCCAGACCGCTGATAACGCCGCGCACGCTGTTGGTGCCGTCCGATACCGAGCATCTTCTGACATAATTGTCACCCTCCAGCGTGACCAGCTGGGTAGATCCACCACCGTCAAACATGATAGCGGTATAGCAGCCAAGCTCGCTTACAAGCTCCTGCATGTTCTTCATCTGGCATGCGGCACGGGAGCCGTCCGCCTGTGTGGTGGTCGAGATCAGCATAATGGTGCCGTCCTTCTTGACACCCACGATGGTGCAGGGATAGTTGGTATTCAGCTCCTGTCCCTTATGTACACCCTTTTCAATCAGAGTGTAGAAGCCACCTGTTGCTTCCACAACGTCCTTCCAATCGGTGGCCTGGCTCAGATAGATCTTATCGGTGTTGACGTTGCAGCTGATGCTGATCTTATCGCCTACCGAATATTTGCCCTTTTGCTGATTGATGGCAGTGCCTCTGGCAGAAATGACGATAGTCTGCGCATCCAGCGCGGGACGCTCGCTCTCGTCACCGCTCTCAAAGATATGGGTAACCGTGCCGGTGACCGTTTTGCCAATACCGAACGCCGTATTGCTGCACTTGACGTAAATTTCATACGCATCGGCAAATGCAAAGGATTCGGTACCGCAGCGTTGGTTATAGATCAGCGTGGAGTTGGGTGCGGGAAGGCGGTTGATACCTGCCGCATACATTTGCTTGGAGGTATTGGTATTGCTGATCTTGATCTGAATATTGGGACAACCAATCACAGCTGTGCCGTCCTTCTTGACACCGAAGATAGGCTGGTTTGCAGCACCCGAGCCGCGCTCCGCGTTATCGTTCTTTGCAAGGAAGTTTTCGTCGCTGATCTGCGCAGTTGCCCAGATCTCGCCGTTCTTGATCATCAGACCTCTGGAAACAGATACGTGCTTGACGGAAGGGCCTGTTGCCGCTTCACCGTCACCGTCGTAGTCGGTGTGGTAAACGATCCAGGGATCACCGTTCATGGCAGCGATGACCGTACCGCTTCCGGTTGCGTCGTTGTACTTGACTGCCGCGTTGCCCATGGTGTCCTTGGACCAGGTGTAATCACCGCAGTTGAGTACCTTGATGGATACGTCCTTATTGGAGGGACTGACCTCAATGACGTTGAGCAGGCCTGCCGTGCTGTTGGCATACACAGATCCCGAGGTCAAAGAATACTGTGTCAGGTTGACGCCTGTGCTCTGGCCATCCACCTTGATCTCTTCGGTTGCGCTTTTGTCCATGCCCGTGGGCTGATCAGCAGCGTATACAGCCATACTGATCGCTGCCGCCAGCATGATCGCACAAAGCATGACGGAAATGATTTTTGCAAAGGATTTCATAAAAGCTATTCCTTTCATATATTTGATACGGATTCATTATAGCACAATATACAAGCAAATGCAAGCGGATTTTCCCTTAATACACGCGATTATTTTTCGCAAACACAATCAAGGGTGCGCTTGCCCAGGGGTGGAACAGGCTGGTATTCCACTTCTGATCCTTGCCCCATGCTTCAAAGGTGGTAGTTGCCCCCTCCGCTAACATATTCAGCCAGCATCCCTCATCGGTAGCAAGACGCACGGCATCCGCCTCTCTGCCATGCTTGATCAGCGCAGCCAGCGCAAAATAGGCCATGTACACGCCCATCGGGGTAAGTCCCCTTTGCACAACGTAATCGCAAAGGCGGTCACAGCGCGCCTTGTCCTGCGTGCCGATCTCAAAGAGCAGCGGCAAAAGATTGGAATGCACGGCAGCATGGCTGCTGCCGGGAGTATCCACGTAAAGTCCCAGATCGGGCGCGTAAAAGGCATCCACAAACGCGGCCTTGACCTGCTCGGTCATACCGGTGGGCGGCATGCCGAGGATTCCGTAGATTTCATCCATAGCCGACAAAAGACCGCACCAAAAGGCGTTGATAACGTTATGCAGGCCGCTTTTCACACCGTCCGAGGGCAGCTCGAAATCGTATCCGTCGCGCAGATTGGCAGGCCAGTCCACCAAATTCCACTTATCACTCACGCCGTCCAGCAAGCCGTCCTTGTTCGCATAGCGCAAAAAGTATCGGTACACGCCCGTGGCATACGGCTGGATCTCTCGCACAAAATCAAGATCCCCGTCCTTGGCGTATATCCAACACACAAGTGCCGGGAATTGCAAGGAATAATCCGCGATCTCCTGCATATAAGAGCTAGTGGAAACCGCCAAAAGCCCCGGGCAGACGCAGGAGGTGGCGCAAAAATCGCGCATGGCCTTTTTGATCATATCGGTATTGCCCGTCAAGGTCGCCTGCGCTCTTGCGGATATAGCTACGTCACCCAGATACTGCCCCTTTTCACGCGTGGGACAGTCGGGATAGATCTCCTGCGTGCCGTACTTGACGGTATCGGCACAAAGGCGCAGCACGCGCGTAAGGTCTTGGTTTTCGGTAGGGTATTCGGCGCGCTCGGCACAGAGGTAATGCCGCACGGTCATAGCCGCATCGGTCAATTCCACACCCTCGGGAAGCAGCACCTCAGCATAGCGGAAGGCCTTATAGTCAAAATGATCCAGTATATCGTCACCACCCGAAAGCACCCATTCCTCCTCATACGTGCAGTTGCAGCGCATCTGATATCTCGCGCGCCCCTGCCCGTCAAGCTCTTCAGCACAGCGCACCGTGATCACGTCCCCTGCGCGTCCCTTGGCGCAAAGCGACAGGTATCCGACAGCCTCTCTGCCATAGTCCAGAAGCACACCGCCCTCAATGGCGCGCTGCTCCTTTGGTGATATGCGGTATACGTCTATCTGCGCGGTCGGCTGCTTTTGCAGCTTGTAATCAGCCCGAGCAAACACGGCTGCGTGCTGCCAGGCGCTGTCGTCAAACAAGGGCTGCTCGAACCCAACCTCAGGCGCGCGACTGTCATACCGCTCCAAAAACGCGGTATCGTAGCCCACCTTGCCCGTAGCGCTATAAGCAGTATGATCGGCACACAGCCAGTCCGTATCGCTGACAAGCACCCGCTTGCCATCCAGATACAGATCGAAATACAGCATATGCCGCCCGTCACCCGACACCCAAACGCGGTTGACAAGTCCCTGATACAGCACGTGTACCGCAAAGGTGTTCTCGCCCTCGACAAGATAGTCGGTCAGATCGATCTCGTTATAAAAATAGTGCTGCGGATATGCAGGCGCAGGCCCCATAGTCACAAAGCGGCCGCCTACGTAAAGCTTATAGTAATCGTCGGCCGTGATGCGCAGCGTGGCTTTCTTGAACGGAGGAAGAAAGGCGCGGCGGCGGAACAGCACGTGCCTGTTTTGCAGGGCGGGATCCTGCACCATAGGGGTATGCTCCCCGAATTGCTTATGAAACGGATTTTGCGGCACAGCGTGTGCAAAATCGGGATGACAAATGAATAACGGCTGCATAAGGCACCTCCCATGACTTTCTGCCTTAATTATAGCATATTTTCTCACCGGTTGCAAGGCTGAATACAAAAGAGTCTGAGTCGAAAAACGACTCAGACTCAAAGCTGCATTAATTCTTGATCTGCATTCTCTTAAATGCCCACAGGGCGGCAAACATCAACAGCGCTATGTGCAAAACAAGCACAAAGGCGCCCACCAAAGTGGAGCAGACGCAGGGAGCTGCGCCCCAGATCTGCGACATGAGCATATCCTCAAGCCCCATCAGTACGCCAAGTCCGTCCATCGAATTCATCATCGCAGACGAGATACCAAAATCAAGCGCGGTGGTCAGCAATCGATCCATGCTCAGATACGGCAGCGCGGTTGCCTGCAGCACGTAGCCAAATGCACCCGTGTAGTTGGCCACAATCAGCGCAAGCGCCTGAATATCGGTTGCAAACATCAGCACCAGCATACCGAACACAATGCTCAGCACGCCCTTCTTGGTCAGCACGCTGACAAACAGGCACAGCATTGCATACAGGATCACGGGAAGCGTCAGAATGACCAGCGCCCAGACGTGCTCTGCAATTGCGGGAATGGGCAGCACCTGCCCGAATACCACACCGTAGCTGCTCGTAAACAAATTGCTCTGCCCGTAGAAGAACAGATCGACAAGGTGGTTGGCCAGCGCGAACAGATACGTGATGATAAAGCTTGCGCCCATCATGGAGCAAACGTAGATCAGCAGCGTGGCGATCTTGGAGCCAAGCAGCTTGCTGCGTGTTTTGGGGCGGATCACCCACAGTCTGACCGTACCCGTTGCAAACTCACGCGAAAGGATCATGCTGGCAAGCACGACCGTGACCGCGCTGATCAAAAACGATGCGGTAGACAAATTATTGATAAAGGTAGCCTTGGCCGTGCTTGCACTCATGCTTGCAGGCAAAATATCGCGTGTGTACGCGTATTCAATGGCGACGAGCGCCTTATCCAGCGTGCGGATCTTGTGCTTTGCGCCGCTCTCTCTTGCCTTGGCGATCAGAACGAATTCGTCCAACGCCTCATTCATGGCAATGGAGCTTATCGCATCTCTGCGAGCGTGCAGTACGCTTGGCAAAACGCGATAGACCAGCGCAAAGGAGTTGCTTTCGGGATGCGCGTCCAGCTCCTTGAGATCCTCGTATGCAGCGATCATGTACTCGGCATCCTCGATCTTTCCGCGGCAGTCCGCGATCTGCGCATCGTACCAGGGCTGCATCTGCTCCTTCATCTCCGCCTCAAGCTGACTCAGCTCTGCCTCGTAATTCTCAATGCCGCTCTTTTGATTCTCAATTTCCTGCCTGTACTGCATGATCAGCACGTCGTAATAGGCATCCGGCTCAATGGTCACGGCATAATTCTCCAGCTCGGCAATATACCTCTCGCATTCCTCCAGGTGATTGTAAAGATCTCCCAGGACCTCTGCCCACTCGCACTCGACCTCCTCGTAGGGATCTCGCGTGACGCGCACGAACACGTATTCCTTGGGCTCATACGTATTATCATCCCACTCGGTCACGTAGATCTCATAGTAATACTCGGACTCTACGTACGCATCGCCATATCCGCGATAGTTCATGTACAGCACCTCGGAAAGTCCATAGTCCTCGACTATATTCTTTACCGTATAAGTACCGTCCGCCCAATCCTTGACTATACTGCGCCATTTGTAGGCTGCGGTCAGCTGATACGACATCGTATCCGATACCCATGCAGGAACTTGATTCTTCTCGCAAAAATCATACATCTCGGCTTGCGCCATCATCTCGGCGTGCATACCCAGATGTCCGTTCTCCAGATACTCCTGTGCTTCCTCGCGTGCCTGATCCGCATCGGATTTGGGATCCTTGAATATCACACGAAGCATGCTTGCAAGTGCGCTGTCGGGATCTTGGTCAATCTTTTCGATCGCCCAATCGTAAGCCGCGCTCTCGGTGAGCATATCCTCACCGTGCATGATCAGATTGTTGAGCGGCGTTGCAAGCACCGCGGTAAAGAAGGACACGATGACCACAAGCGCCAGCACGATGCAGGAAAGCACCACGTAGGTTTTTTGTGCGCGAAGCTTGATCAGTTCATTTTTCACAAGCTGCTTCATGCGTCCTCACCTCCTTTGATCACGGCCGCCTCATCCTTGCCGCTGCGACGCTTTTCCTCCACGGGCTGCGTACCCACGTCTGCGGTGTCGGTCATTTCAAGGAAGGTGTCCTCCAGCGACTTCTTTTGTCTGGTCAGTCCGTATATGCGTACGCCGCCACTCGCCAGAAGCGAAATGATGCCGGGTACGTTTTCATGCTCTGCGTCAAAGGTCAGGGACTCTGCGTACGAAGCCCCCGTGCAAAGCATGCTGTTTACCAAAAGCTCCATGGCACGCATGCCGTCGGGCGTTTCCAGCGTGTAATGCGCATAGCTGCTCTCCTCAATCATGCCCTCGGCATCCAAGGAGCGATATCCCACCGTTACACCGCGGTCGATAATGCCCACGCGGTCACACATCAGCTGCAGTTCGGACAGCATGTGGCTGGATACGAATACCGCCACGCCTTCCTCTCGCGACAGCTTTTTGAGCACGTCACGCAGCTCCTTGATCCCCGCGGGATCAAGGCCGTTGGTCGGTTCGTCCAGAATCAGGATTTTGGGATGATGCAGCACCGCCTGCGCAATGCCCAGACGCTGGCGCATACCAAGCGAATACTTGGAGATCTTGTCGTCAATACGGCTCTCCAGGCGCACCAAGCGCACCACCTCGTCAATTCTCTCCTTCGGCAGCTCGGGATACATGCGCCAATACTGCTCCAGATTCTGCCTGCCGGTCAGATACTTATACATTTCGGGATTTTCAATGATACCACCCACGCAGCGCATGGCCGCTTCAAAATCCTTGACGTTGTCGTGACCGCAAATGCTGATCTCACCGCTCTCCATGCGCAAAAGCCCCAAGATCAGCTTGATCGTGGTGGTTTTGCCCGAACCGTTCGGGCCTAAAAATCCGAATATTTCGCCTTCGTGTACGTCCAGGGTGATGTCCGACAGGATCTTGCGCTTGCCAAGATGCTTGGACACGCCCTTGATCGAAAGCACGATCTGCTTTTGTTCCATAGGATCTCTCCTTTCTAAATTTTCGGGAATCCCCGTAGGGGCGACTTATTTCGGCAAAGCCGAAATTCGGTCGTCAGTTCATCCCCGTAGGGGCGACTGAACGAATCGCCCGCCTATCAAATATACGTCACCGTCTGCTCCAAGGGCTTGCGGTCGGTGTGTCTAGGCGAAGGGGTACCGTCCGCAGCGGGATATCCCAATGCCATGATCAAATGCGGCTTGACATGCGCGGGCAGCCCGAACACCTCGGTTGCCTTGTCGTGATCAAACGCACAGATCCACGTAGAACCCACACCCAGCGATTTGGCCGCCAGCATCATGTGCGTTGCCACGATGGAGGCATCCATTTCTGCCATGGAATGATGCGTCACGGGACGGTTGCAGGCGATCTCCTCGTCACCGCATACCAAAAGCGCCAAGGGCGCACCGTAGCAATTATGCAAAAGATGCATCTTTTCCATTGCCTCGGGGCTTTGCATAACCAAAATCTTTTGCGGCTGGTTGTTCTTCGCAGTAGGTGCAATTTGACCTGCGCGCAAAATCTCGTCAAGCAGCTCGGCAGATACGGGATCGGACAGGTACGAGCGAACCGAGTAACGCTCGGCACAAAGCTTCATAAAATCCATAGTTGGCCTCCTTGTTTTTCATTCATTGAATTCAGTATAGCACAATTCCCCCGCTCCGTCAAGATTTTTCTGTCTGTCGGAGATACAATAAGTCCTTAGTGAATTCACTTTTTTGCATCATCCGGCCTTTTTTTGTTCCGCCCTCTTGCACCGCGCAGAATTGTATGCTATAATGAGGATAACTATTTTAATCAACTAAAATCCTTCATCAAAGGAGGGGTACGTATCATGAAAACGGTTGTCAAAATCGGCACCTCCACGCTGGCGCATGCAACGGGCAGGCTGAATATCAAGAGGATCGAGCAGCTTTGCAAGGTGCTCTCCGACCTCAAAAACGCAGGACACGAGATCATTCTGGTATCCTCGGGCGCAATCGGCATGGGTGTGGGCAAGCTGGGGCTTTCCGCGCGTCCGCGTGACGTGGCAGGCAAGCAGGCCGCCGCTGCCGTTGGACAGTGCGAGCTGATGTACACGTATGACAAGCTTTTTTCCGAATACAACCACACGGTTGCGCAAATACTTCTGACTGCAGACGATCTGCGTCATGACGACCGCCACCAAAATTTCGAGAACACAATGAGCCGCCTTTTGGAGCTTTCCGTTCTGCCCATCATCAACGAAAACGACACGGTAGCCACCGAGGAGATCGAGATCGGTGACAACGACACGCTTGCCGCCATTGTGGCACAGAGCGTCAAGGCCGATCTTCTCATCCTGCTTTCGGATATTGACGGTCTTTACACCGCCGATCCCCACAAGAATGCAGACGCACAGCTGATTTCGGACGTTTATGCGCTGGATGAGCAGATCATGTCGCTTGGCGGTAGCGCGGGATCCTCGCTCGGCACGGGCGGCATGGCCACCAAGCTGCGTGCTGCGCAGATTGCAACCGACGCGGGCTGCGACATGGTGATCGCAAACGGTGCCGATCCCGAGGCCCTTTACAGCATTGTGGACGGCAAGGCTGTCGGCACACGCTTCCACGCAAGCGAAGGGGGCATGAAAATATGAGAACTACCCATGAAATTTTGGTCACCGCCAAGAGTGCGGTGACAGAGATCAGAAATTATTCGGTCGAGCAGATCGACGCAGCGCTGACTGCCATGGCACAGGCGCTGATTGCCAATACGGATGCCATTCTTGCGGCCAACGCACAGGATTTGGAAGCCGCCCGCGGCCGCATCTCGGACGTCATGCTGGACAGACTGCGCCTGGATGCCGCACGCGTTCAGGGTATGGCAAAGGGCATTTTGGACGTGGTATCGCTCCCCTCTCCCTTGGGGCGCGAGCTTGCCCATTTTGAGCGTCCCAACGGCATGGTAGTGCGCAAAATCTCCTCAGCTATGGGCGTGATCGCCATCATTTACGAAAGCCGTCCCAACGTGACCTCGGATGCAGCAGCCCTTGCAATCAAATCGGGCAGCGTTTGCGTGCTGCGCCCGGGGCGTGACGCAGCCTTATCGGCTGCCGCCATCGTATCCGCTCTGCGCAAGGGACTTTCGGATGCGGGTATTTGCCCCGACCTTGTCAATCTGGTCGAGGACACCTCGCGCCAGAGTGTAACAGATCTGATGAAGGCCAACGGCTACGTGGATATGCTGATCCCGCGCGGCGGTGCGGGGCTAATCCGCTCCTGCATCGAAAACGCCACCGTTCCCTGCATTCAGACGGGCACGGGCATCTGTCATATCTATGTGGACAAGAGTGCCGATTTTGCCATGGCGTTGGACATTTTAGACAACGCCAAGACCAGCCGTCCCTCGGTTTGCAACGCCTGCGAGGTGTGCCTTGTACACAAGGATATTGCATCCGAATTCCTTCCCTTGCTCAAGGCAAGGCTTGTAGACGCACGACTCGATGCAGGCAAGATCCCGGTCGAGCTGCGAGCTGATGCGCGTGCATGCGCCATCATTGACGCAACTCCTGCAGGCGAGAACGATTTTGACACCGAATTTTTGGACTATATCTTGGCCGTTGGCATTGTGGACAGCGCAGACGAGGCGATCTCGCACATCGGGGCGCACTCCACGGGACACAGCGAGGCCATCATCGCAACAGAAGACGCAGCCATCGACGCATTCGTGCGCGGCGTGGATTCCTCGTCGGTCTACGTCAACGTTTCCACCCGCTTTACCGACGGCGGTGAGTTCGGTTTTGGATGCGAGATGGGCATTTCCACCCAAAAGCTGCACGCGCGCGGCCCGATGGGGCTTTGCGAATTGACCACGTATAAATACGTCATTACGGGTGACGGACAAGTCAGATAAAAGTGATATATTTCGCCGTAAGCGAAATGTGATATTTTGGCTATCGCCAAAGTGATATTCGCG
>JAZQYT010000007.1:0-7623 GCA_045633665.1 Eubacteriales bacterium
CAGCAGCGCGTTTCGATCGGCAGAGCGCTGATGAACGCACCCGCGGTCATGCTGGCAGACGAGCCGACCGGCAATCTGGACTCCAAAAACAGCCGCGAGATCATCGAGCTGCTCAAGCACTCCAACCAAAAATACGGTCAGACGCTGATCGTGATCACCCACGACGAAAACATTGCCCTGCAGGCAGACAGGATCATTGCCATCGAGGATGGCAAGATCGTGCGTGACGAGGTGATACGAAAATGAGCATTTTTCAGAAAGTAACGCTGGCGACCTTGAAGAAAAACAAGGTGCGCACGGCCGTGACCATCATCGGTGTGCTGCTTGCCACCGCCATGATCTGTGCCGTAACCACCATCGCATCCAGCACCCTCAATTATACCAAACAAAACTATGAATATATGGACGGTTTCTGGCACGGCAGCGTGTGGGATGCCGACAAGGACACCCTTGATAAGCTGCAAGCCTCGGATAAGGTAGACGAGCTGGTCTGGGGACAAAGCATCGGATATGCGGACGCAGACAGCGTCAATCCCGACAAGCCGTTCCTTTATATCCTGGGCGCAAGCCAAGGCTTTGCTGACATGATGCCCGTGCATCTGACTGCGGGCGAATATCCCAAGGGCCAAGACGAGATCCTTTTGCCCGAGCATCTGCTCTCAAACGGCGGTGCTGCGCACAAGATCGGCGACGTGCTGACGCTCGCGATCGGTGAGCGCGGTGAGATCGGTGAGAATCTGACGCAACAGACACCCTATATGGGCGAGGAGCTGGTAATTCGCGAAACGCGCACCTACAAGGTCGTGGGCTTTTACGCCCGTCCCGGCTTTGAATCGCTGACCGCCCCCGGCTACACCGCCATTACCCTGGCGGATTCCGACGCCCCCGCTCTTTGCGACGTATATTTCACCATGAAAAACGTCAAGGACATCACGTCCTTCGGCAAAGAAACAGGCCTTGATGTGATCCAGAACGCAGACGTGCTGATGTTCTCGGGCGTCAGCGAGCAAAACAGCCTGTTCACCATCGTGTACGGTCTTGCAGGCGTGATCATCGCGCTGATCGTGTTCGGTGCAGTGGCTCTGATCTACAATTCCTTTGCCATCTCGGTCTGTGAGAGAACCAAGCAGTTCGGCCTGCTCTCCTCTGTGGGCGCTACGCGCAGACAGCTGCGTCACATGGTCGTTTTTGAAGCGCTGACGGTCAGTGCCATCAGCATTCCGCTCGGCATCCTCTGTGGCGTGGGCGGCATCGGTGCGGTGCTTGCGCTGTTTGGCGATAAATTCACCGCCTTTACAAGCCTTCCCCTGCCCATGACGCTCTCGGTCAACCCCTGGGGCATTGTGGCAGCTGCTGTGATCGCGCTGATCACGGTGCTGATCTCCGCATGGATCCCCTCGATCCGCGCTATGCGCACCTCGGCCGTGGAGGCCATTCGCCAGAACGCGGACATCAAGGCAAAAAAATCGCGCACGAGCAAGCTGACCTACAAGCTGTTCGGTCTGCCCGGCGTGCTTGCAAGCAAGCACTTCAAGCGCAACCGCAAAAAGTACCGCGCAACCGTGCTTTCCCTGTTCATGAGCATCGTACTGTTCATCTCGGCCTTTGCCCTTTCGGACTACATGACCAAAACCGCGCAAAGCTCGTTTGCTTCCGCCTCCTACGACATTACCTATAGCGGCTTCGACTCCGCAAACGCAAGCCTGAGCGCCGACAAGCTGCTCTCGCAGATCAAGGGTGCGGACGCTGTCAAAAAGGCAACGTACACCACCTACTATAAGCTTGGCACCTCGGTCAAAACAAGCGTGCTTAACCCCGAGTGGCTGAACGATACTGCAGGCTCTGTCACGTATGTTGAAGGCCTGCCGCAGAATCAATCGCACACGGTCATTCACTACGCATTCGTAGAGGACGAAACCTATCGCGCGTACCTTGCCGAGCAGGGACTTGACCAGCAGAAATACATGAGCACCACCGATCCCGTGGCCATCGCTCTGGACGGCAACACCATGTACAACCGCACCGAGGACAAATATCAGACCATCAACATGCTGGCAGGCAAGCCCGAAGCGCTGGAGATCACCGCGCTCAAGGAAATGGAAGGATACTATTTAGACAGCATCCAAGGCGACAATTACCGCTTTATTTCCTACATGGACGAGGAGGTGCTGATCCCCGCAAGCGAAGCGACCGTGCAGAAAACCCTGCAGATCGGTACGGTGATTTATGAAAAGCCCTACTTTGTATACGAGGACACGTACCTGACGCTGATGTATCCGCAGAGCGCTCTGACGGCCGTATTCCCGACCATGCAGGATGCCGGCACGACCGAATACCTGGTCGTTTCGGATGACCATACCAAGAGCTATGACGCCATCAAGGAGCTGCTTATTGATAACTGTCTTACGACGGAGGATCTGTTTGACTATGCCGCTGCCGTGCAGCGCAACCGCGACACCGTTACCATCATTCGCGCCTTCGCTTACGGCTTTATCGTGCTGATCTCGCTGATCGCAGCCGCAAACGTATTCAACACCATCACCACCAACGTGCAGCTGCGCCGCAGAGAATTTGCAATGCTCAAGTCTGTTGGCATGACCAAACGTGACTTTACGCGCATGACCTGCTTTGAGTGCCTCTTATACGGTGCAAAGGCGCTGCTTTGGGGCTTGCCCGTGTCGGTTGGCGTGACATACGTGATCTATCTGATCGTTTCCGAGGGAATCACCGTCAGCTTCACGCTTCCCTGGGCAGCCATCGGCATTGCTGTTGCAAGCGTGTTCTTGGTGGTATTCGTCACCATGATGTACGCAATGCACAAGATCCATAAGGATAACCCCATCGACGCACTCAAAAATGATAATTTATAATCCCTTTGGAGCTGCATCTGCATGATGCAGCTCCTTTTCTATTGACAAATCGGCAAAATGCGGATATAATGAAGATACTGTATCACACGGAGGTATTCCAATGAAACGTACAAGTGCATTGATCAAAACAGCATGCTTTTGCGCGGCACTTTTGCTCTGCTTGCCGCTGCTGGCAGCATGTGAGACGGGCAACCGCCCTGCTGTCTCAACCGAGGCTTTGACCGATCAGGCCGGCGAGCAGATTACCGAGTCAGAAACCGAAGAACCGACAGAAAAGCCCACAACCGAAGAGGCATCCGAAACCGAGCCGCCCGCAACCGAGCAGACGACCGAGGAAACCACCGAAGAAACTACAGAGGAAACCACCGAGGCGCCCGAGCCCGAGCTTTTGACATCGCTCTCCTTCTCCGCTCTGCCCGCGGATCTGGATCTTTCCAAATACTTTACGCAGCCCCACCAGTGCGCCGCATCCCTGACTGCAACCGAGCAGGACGGACAGGTGCTGGCGCTGACCACCACCTCCATCTCGGCAGCCAACAGCAGCGATCCTTACGTCTATTTCAAGCACGCGCAGCTTGCAAAGGATCTGGGCTTTGAATCGGTGGATACGCGCGAATACCCCTATCTGGTTCTGCGCGTGCGCGGACAAAACCTGGCAGGCGGTATTTTCTCGTTCTACGGCTACAGCAGCAAAACGCCCTCCGGAACGGGTGTGACAGGCCAAGTGGATTACCGCCTGCAGAGAACCGATGATTGGCAGTACCTTTGGATCGACCTTTCCAAATATAACAAAAACCTCCCTCTTGTGCGCTTTGACATGGAAAACATGGCTGCAGCAGACGGTGAGGTGCTTTACGTTAGCGACATGACCTTCTTTGCAGATAAGGAGCAATCCATGGCCTTTATGCCTGCTAAGACCTATCCCATAAACGAGCAGACCGCTGAGGATTACACGGCCAAGATCATGTCCTTTAACGTGCAGACCGAGAACGGCACGCAGGTGCGCGCGGATATCCGCGCAGATATGCTGCGTGATCTGTTGGATGAATACATGCCCGATTCCATCGGTATGCAGGAGGTCACCACGCTCTGGAGAGGCATGATGGACAACTTCATCTTCAATGACAGCTACGCAAGCGTTGGCGAAGCCAGAACACCCGGCGGTGAATCCAATCCCATTTATTACCGCGTGGACAAATACGAGCTGATCGACAGCGGCACCTTCTGGCTCTCCGAAACGCCCGACGTTCAGGGCTCCTATCTGGAGGGCTGCCTGTACCCCCGTATCTGTACCTGGGCGCATTTGCGTGACCGCGCAACAGGCAAAGAATTCGTACATCTCAACACGCACCTGGATCACCTGGGCGGCGGCGATGGCAGATCTTTGCGCAAGCAGCAGTTCACGGTCATCCTCAAGTTCATGCAGCGCTTTGGCGATATCCCCATGGTTCTGACCGGAGATTTGAATCAGGCAGCGGTCAATGCCGAGAACAAGCAGTATTCGGTTTACAAAACCATGGTCGGCATCAGCGCCTTTGAGCTGGACGACGGCACAAAAGCATTCTCCCCCTTCTCCAACGCACGCTACGACGCACCCGACAATATGCCCGAGGGTATCTGCGCAACCATGACACAGTATTACGACGAATCGGGAACCAAGTACAATCCCGCAAAGGAACCGATCGACTACGTGCTGTACACCAAGTCGTCCCTGACCGCACTTTCCTACAAGATCCGTCTGTACGACCGCAGCGGCATTTACCTTTCCGACCACCTTCCCGTAATCTGTGAGGTCAGATTCGCTCCCGCCCCCGCAGCGGAATAAATTGAATTCATCAAAATATTAAGAGGTGTTTTATGAAAACAAAATTTGCTTTATTGGCACTCATTCTGACTCTTCCGCTTTTGCTTGGCACACTTACAGGCTGCACGCAAACGCCTGATCAGCCCGAGCAACCCACAGGGGAGCAAACAACCCAAGGGACGACCGAACAGGAAGAAAACACCGCCAAGCTGACCATAGAGGAAAGCGAGAACGGTGCAACGGTTACGACCGCGACCGAATTTTGCTATACCGTGACCGGCTATGATTCCCTCAAAAATGAAGCGTTTGGCTTCGTACAGGGGCTGGTGCTTGACTTTGGTGACGCTTTTGCCGGTGAATTCAACCGCTTTACCCTCAAATATACCTCCACAGCACCCTTGAAGCTGACCGTAACATATACCGAAAAGGACAACCGCCTTGAAGACGTTTTCTACCTTGAGGCGGGAGATCATGAATTTTCCGCAGTCAACAAAAAATTTATGAGCAAGGTCAACGGCAGCACCATTGAATCCATGCGCGTGGACACCTGTGAAAATAAGAGCGCGGAATTCATCCTGCTCGATATGAAGACCGAGATCATCTCCGTACCCAAGGCGCAGCAGTTCATCAAAGGCAGCCGCTACACGTTGGGTATTGACCTGAGATGGGGTGGCGCGATCAACCACGTCGAGGACAAGGAATGCCCCATTGAGGATGTGACCAACCTTTGCAACAAGCACGACGAGGGCAGATTGATCCAGCAATCCTACTACGGCGTTTTCTACCGCGAAAGCGAATATGTTGAGGGCGGATATCTTGGCGTTGAGGGTGTTGCGTACAACCCCGTGCAGGGCGGCGACGTCCGCGGACGCGACAGCCGCATCATTGATTTCATCATTGAGGACGATTACATCTACATCAAGGCGCAGCCGTTGGACTGGCCGCTGGATAATTCCCTTACCCCCAGTTATATGGAAAACAAATACGTAGTCAAGGACGACTATATTCAGGTATTCAACCGCTTTACCGATTTCTCGGGCTGGACGCATCCGACTCTTGACCAGGAGCTTCCCGCTGCTTATACCATCAATACGCTTGACACCTTTGTCTGGTACGATGGTGCTAAGCCCTGGACGAAAGACACGCTGAGCTACATTGACGATTGGAGCAAGATTGATCCCGCCACGAATAAATCCAGCCACTACCTCGTACTCAAGGAGCCCAACACCGAAACCTGGTGCGCGCTGATTGATTCCGACACGCAATACGGCCTTGGCATTTACGTGCCTAACACGGATAAATTCTTAGCTATGCGCTATCTGTCCGGGGAGAAGGGCGATACATCCGCCAAGGGCAACCCCTGCAGCTATATGTGTCCGATCGACGTGCTGACCATCGTTTCCTACCAGCCTATTGAATACAGTTACCTTTTAGCAGCAGGCAGTACCGAGGAAATCCGCGAGGTATTCACGCAAAACCGCGACTTTGACGCTAACAAGGGACTTGACGTCAAGCACCCCTCACGCACTCCCTACCACAATGAAACCACAGACGTGATCATTGATTTTTCCGTGCAGGAAAACGTGGGCTCTATCATGTATCCACGCAACACGAAATATTCCTTCAATTCCGATCAAAGCGCCCTTGAGCTTCAAGCTGTTGGTGATGACCCCAACGTCACGTTGCTCTTTGATTACGGTGGGCAACAGCTTTTTGCTGAAAACTATGGATGCATTGAGATCGATTATATGATCCCCACCACCAATGCGGACACATCGTATGAAACGCAGCTTTTCCTTTGTAGCGGGAACATAGAAGCTCCCACCGCTGAAGCCGTGTTGACGGACACACTGATTGCAGACGGTGAGTATCACACCCTGCAGATTCCCGTAAAGGATCTTAGCTTTTGGGACGGACAGATCCACATGATAAGATTTGACTACTTCTCTGTCCCGACCACGAATGACGTGGTTTATATCAAGACGTTCAGACTTGTCCATAACGGTGCAGCTAATTGACGCAAAACACCGTTGAAATCGAACGAATTTCGGCAGAGGGCTTGCCCCTCTGCCGTTTTTGTGCTATAATAAGGATGATCATTCATACGTAAAGGTACAATTATGCAAAACAATAAGGAATTTTTGGGCACAGCCCCCATCGGGCGGCTGCTCTTCAAACTGGCTCTGCCGACCGTGGTGGCGCAGCTGGTCAATATGCTTTACAATATTGTGGACCGCATCTACATCGGCCACATCGAGGGCTACGGTGATCTTGCGTTGACCGGTGTGGGCGTTTGCATGCCCATTATCATGATCGTTTCGGCCTTTGCTGCGCTTGTGGCCTCGGGCGGAGCGCCCCGTGCCTCGATCTGCATGGGCAAAAAGGATTACGAGCATGCAGAGCGCATCTTAGGCGGCTGCTTTGGCCTGCAGCTCATCATATCCGTGCTGCTGACCGCAGCGCTGCTGATCTGGAACAAGTCCCTGCTCTTGGCCTTTGGTGCGAGTGAAAACACCATTGATTACGCCACGCAATATATGAACGTGTACGCCATCGGCACGATCTTCGTGCAGCTGACGCTGGGACTCAACGCCTTTATCTCGGCCCAGGGCTTTACGCGCACGTCCATGCTCTCGGTCGTCATCGGTGCTGCTTGCAACATTGTGCTTGATCCCATTTTCATTTACGGATTCGGGCTTGGCGTGCGCGGTGCGGCCATTGCCACCGTCATCTCACAGGCGGCCTCCACCGTTTGGATCATTCTGTTTTTGTGCGGCAAGAAAACGCATCTGCGCCTGCGCACGCGCTATATGCTCCCCGTGCCGCGCGTGATACTTCCCTGCCTGGCGCTTGGCTCTGCCACCTTTATGATGCAGGCAAGCGAGAGCGTGATCTCGGTTTGTTTTAATTCCTCTTTGCTTGAATACGGGGGCGATATTGCCGTTGGCA
>JAZQYT010000008.1:0-3895 GCA_045633665.1 Eubacteriales bacterium
TGGCTCTGCCACCTTTATGATGCAGGCAAGCGAGAGCGTGATCTCGGTCTGCTTCAATTCCTCGCTGCTGGACTACGGCGGGGACATTGCGGTAGGCGCTATGACCATTCTGACAAGCGTCATGCAATTTGCCATGCTGCCCATGCAGGGTGTGGCGCAGGGTGCGCAGCCCATTCTTTCCTACAATTACGGTGCGCGCCGTGCGGATCACGTCAAAAAGACCTACAAGCTCCTGCTTGTGACCTGCCTTTGCTACTCGGTGACTATCTGGGCGCTTGTCATGGTGTTCCCGCAGCTGTTCGTAGGGATGTTTACCGACAAGCCGGAGCTTGCCGCCTTTGCCGCAAGCGCTTTGCGCATCTATTACGCAGGCATGCTGCTGTTCGGCATTCAGATTGCCTGCCAGATGACATTCGTTTCACTTGGCAACGCGCCCTCCTCAGTCATCGTGGCCGTGGTGCGCAAATTCGTGCTGCTGCTCCCCTTGATCTACATCGTGCCGCATCTTGTACCGGACAACCCCACCATGGGCGTTTATCTGGCCGAGCCGATCGCCGACGTGATCGCCGTGACCTTTACCACCGTTTTGTTCATCTTCCAGTTTAAGAAGGCAATGAAAAAAATCGAGCAGACAACGGGTGTCTGATTTAGTTACGCATACACTTGTAGGGGAGGATATCATCCTCCCGCACGCGTCGAATTTGCAAGCCTGTTCGGATGACGCGATCAATAACCGCTCTCGTGCGGGAGGATGATATCCTCCCCTACATATATAAATAGGATAGGACGGATTCAAAGGAATCCGTCCTTTTCATTATGCTTAAAACGTAATAACCAACTCGCCGACCTCGGGAATCTCGTATTGCTTGCCGCCTAAGATCAGCGTACCGCCCTTACGGGTAGCCGACACAGTACAAGTATGCGCATCCATAGCAATATGAACACTGTGTCCCTCGGGCAGCGGAACCGTACCTTCGATCTTACGGTACAGTCCACGATCGGGTTGCACGGCAAAGGTTTGGTAACCGATCCCCGTGGGATAAACGCCAAGACAATATCTGCCCAACAGGTAGATCGGGCCGCCGCCCCACGCGTGGCAGAGCGAGCAGCCGTACTTCATACCGTACATGCCATAGTGCTCGATTCCCTTTTGCTCGGGCAAATACTGCTCCCAAATCGAGGTTGCGCCCAGGGACACCATGCCGCCCCAATAGGACTCGATCTTTTTCTGCGCGGTCTTGAGCCTGCCCATCATGCACAAGGCATTGAGTTCAAAGAACTCAAAATACGGCGTGGTGATCTGATTGACAGCGTCATTCTCCAGCACGCAGCGCACGATCTTCTGCGCGCGTCTGTGCGACACAAAGCCATACATGATGGCAAAGATATTGGCGTGACGCGTCACGTTCTCGCGCCCCGTGGTGTGACAATCGATAAACGCACCGCGCTCCTCGCGCCAGTAATCCTTCATAATACGCTTTTGCAGCGCATCGGCTGCCGCCCTGTGCGCTTTTCCGTCCTTGCCGACCAAGTCGCACAGCTCTGCCATGCACTTTCGGCATTGCCAAAGCAGGATCTGCTCCGCGCAAAGCGGGCCGCCCTTGTCCATATCCGACCAGTCGATAAAGATCCAGTCGCCGTCACGGTAGCAAACGTAACCGTTCTCATCAAGGCGACCTACGATAAAATCGTAAAGTGCCTGCAGACGGTCAAAATAGATCTCGATGAACTGCTCGTCCCCCGTGGCAAAATAGTATTCGTATGCCCCGATGATCAGGTACATGGAATAATCGTTGATCGAATTGATATGCTGCTCGTAGGGGGGCTTGCCCAGGAGCGCGATGATGGTGCGCTTGGTGATCTCGGGATCGAAATACAGGTATCGGTTGGCCATATAAGACTGATACGCGTCACCCGACCAGCACCAACGGTCGCGCTTGATACCGTCCAGGAAGAACTCGCGTGAATTCAGATGCAGCGTGTATGCGCAAATATCCCAGATCTTGTTGACGTTTTTGCGGTTGCAGTTAAAGGTCGCCACGTCGGTCAAGGGCAGGTATTCGTAATCCGCCCATACCCGTAAATCCTTGCCGCCCTGCACGCAAACGTAGCGGAATGCGCGCCCCGTCAGGCGGTAGCTGATCTTACCGCTCACGGTCTGCTTGATCAGCGCCTCGGCATGATCCAGCGCCTCGTCACGCGATTCTCCATAGGTCACGCAAAGCTGCTCGTCCTCTTTCGCACCCTCTATGCACAAATACGCATACGTTTCGCGCCCGAAATCATACAGCGTTCCCCGCTCGGTAGCTGTAACCTTGACGGGATCAAGACGATCGTAGGAGAAGCGGAACACCTCGGGATTGTCCTCGGGCGAGGTATATGCAGGCGTGCAGCCGACAGGCACGCGATGCGTCACGATCATATGATCCGCGATCCAGCTCTCGTCGGTTTTGAGGTACTTGCTGTCCACGTAAAGGCTGGGCAGCCCGTGCGTGGCAAGCGTGACTACCATGATATTGTGATCCCCCGCGCAAATATTCAGATCGGTGTTGACAGGCAGGCGGTCGTTATCCACCATCACGTAAGCCTTGGCACGCGTGACAAAGCGCACCACATCGTCCTCATCCGCATGATAGCTCTTGAAAAAGCGCACGTTGGGATAAGGGGGCGAAAGCTTCCAAAACGTGGGATATTCGCAGCCGAATTCCTCGCGCCGCTCGTGCAGCAGCATGCTGTGATACAGTTCAAAATCTCCGTGATACCAGATCCATTTTGCTTGACTCATATGTAGCCTCCCGTGGTATTTGTTGGTTTTATTGTATCACAGAAAAAGTAAAAATGCAATAGTGAATGAAAAAGGAAATGCAGAGCGTAGAAATTATAGCGAAAAGTCCCCCCGAGTGTCATCCTGAGCCCCGCCCTGTCATCCTCGAGCGAAGCAAAGGATCTTGGGCGGGGCTACGCTCAGGATGACACTCAGGGGGACGGTGCGCCTCAGAATCACACATAGGAATATCCCAATTCTGAATCTTTATTTACAAATACCCTCGGATATCGACGGCCAGCTTTTCCTCCAGATTGATCAGTCGCTTGCAGATATCCTTGCTTCTCTCATCGGCCGCCTTATACTGATTCAGGTATTGATTGAGCGACTTGACGCCCATGTTGCAGCCGTCTGTGATCAGCTCGGCAACCGTCTTGTCCGTCTCGTGCATCATGAGCTTGACGTTCGTCTTGATCCACGACATGCTCTGTGCCATGGGATTGGGATCTTTCCCCTCGTCTCCGAATTCGTCCAAGCCTTTCTGAATCTCCTTGTCCAGCTTGTCGTGCTCACGCTTGCAATCCACCAAGATCTGTCGCAGCTGTTCTGATCTGACGTTATCAAGCACGTCCTTGATCGAGGTCACCCCCATCTTGACACCTGCGTCACATTCACGCAACAGCTTTATCGTATCCTGTTCGATCATGAAAATCCCTCCTTTTTTCTTTATTATGGTCAAAAAAGTGTTCCCTCATACGCACGTTCATTGACAAAAGCACGCGTATATGGTATCATAAAATAAATTCCAAAATCATCAAGGAGGTTGTATATGTCCGATTTTCCCAATATCATTGAAGTCCCCGGAGGCAAAGAAATTCAGACCCTGTGCTTTATGACCGACAAACGGTTTGAGCGCAAAAATTTTGTTGACCTTCGCCTACTGGTAGATGACAAGACTGTGCTGCGCAATCCGCACAAGGGCTGGTTCTGGCACTATATCGACAACGGCTACGGCCGCGGTGCTTACCGTGCAGCACATGATGAAAACGATGACCTTGCAGACTTTCCCGGCCTCAACCACCTCTATCTGCGCTTTGACTGGGGTGACATTGAAAAAGAGGAGGGCGTTTA
>JAZQYT010000009.1:0-20414 GCA_045633665.1 Eubacteriales bacterium
TGATCGCCAGTTCCTGCGGCAACTACTTATTTCATCGTCATTTGTGTCAATTTCTCCGCTTATTCCGCATTCCCATCAGGCTGAATTTTTCTTGCTTTGGGCAAAGTAATTCTTGACAAAACAGAGAAAAAGTGCTAAAATAATATTAAACTGGCGGAGAATTGGTCTTGTTGGTAAAAGCATGCTTTTTCCGCCGAAAAAAACATATTTTGGAGGACCAGGAATGGAAAGAACGCAAACCAAGGGGAATGCAAAAATCGCCCTTTTGTTTGATGCCGGTACCTTTGTGGAAACTGGCGCTTATATCAAGCGCGCAGGCTCTGCACAGGAGTATGAGGGCGTGATCTGCGGCTATGGCGCGGTACAGGGCAAGCTTGCCTTTGCTTTCGTGCAGGACGGTGACCGCATGAAGGGCGCTTTTGACGCAACCGGTGCAAAAAAAATCTCCGCGCTTTATAAAATGGCCATCGGCGCGGGCGCACCCATCATCGGTGTATTTGACAGTGCAGGCGCGCTGATCCCGGATGGCAGTGCCGTGCTGTCGGCTTACAGCACGCTGCTCTCTGATATTTCTGCCGCATCCGGTGTTGTACCGCAGATCGCTGTGGTATCCGGCACCTGCTCGGGCCTTTGCGCAGTTGCCGCATCCATGTTTGACGTGCGTGTGGTGGAATCTGCGGCAAAGATCTATTTGGCTACTTCCGAGCAGCCGATCTGCGCTTGTGATTTTGCGGATATTCTTTGCGAGGATCAGGAAGAGGCTTATGCCAAGACAGGTGCGCTGATCTCGCTGCTTCCTTCCAATAATAGATCTGGTGCGTGCGCAGAGCCCACCGACGCGCCCGAGCGTCCTGTCGTTGCAGATACGGCAGACACACAAAGCCTTGTCACAGATATTTGTGACGCCGGCACACAGCTGACGCTTGGCGCACAAAAGAAGGACGGCATGCTGACGATGTTTGCAAGCATTGGCGGTGTGACAACGGGTATTGTGGCAACCGACCGCGCTCAGAACGGCGGTAAGCTGACCAAGAACGGCGCGCGCCGTGCTGCCCAGCTGATCACGCTTTGCGACGCACTGGGACTTCCCGTGCTGACGCTGGTGGATTCTGAGGGTATCGATCCCACCTGCTCGCCCTGCAGCGCAAAGGCGTATGCAGCCCTTGCAGGTGCGTATGCAAACGCCAAGTGTCCCAAGGTTACCGTTGTGACCGGTAATGCGTACGGTGCTGCATTCTCACTGCTGGGCAGCCGTGCAGGCGGTGCAGATCTTGCACTTGCGCTGTCCGATGCCGTGATCAGCGTCATGTCCCCCGCAAGCGCTGTTGCATTTATGTATAACGATCGTATCACGCAGGATAAGTCCAGAGCCGAGGTAGAGGCCGAATATAAGGCTACCATGGCAAGTGCCACGGCGGCAGCAGAGAAGGGAGATATCGACGATATCATTCCCGCAGAGGAGCTGCGCGCACGCATTTGTGCCGCGCTTTATATGCTTGGCAGCAAGGCTGAGGGAACTCCGAGCCGCAGACATGCAAATCTGCCTCTGTAAGATCGGGAGGAAGATATGAAGAAGACGATTTGGACCAGAGTCTTGCTGCTGGCACTCGCCATGCTGCTTGTGGGCAGTATGCTGACGCTTGGCGTGTCGGCCGTAGAGTCTGATGAGGAGGCCTTGGGCGGCATTTTCTCACTTGAGAGAATCAAGTATGCCGTATCGGTCACCCTGCAGGGCATGCTGATGATATTTGCCGTGCTGGCGCTCTTGTGGGGCGTGGTTGCTGTATTCAAGGTGTTCTTACATGATATCCCCAATAAAAAAGCAGCCAAAAGCAAGGCACTCGCAAAAGCCGTGGCCGAGGTCGCAGCACCTGTAGAACAGGAAAGCGAGATCGCTGCCGCTGAGGCGGATGACGGGGAGATCGTGGCTGCCATCACTGCTGCCATTGCAGCAACGCTTTCAAGCGAAGAATACAAAGGTCAATTTGCAAGCGGATTCCGCGTCGTGTCCTTCTCTCGCAAGGGCGGCGCATGGAACAAAGATAACTGAGAAAGGGTTTGGTAGAAAACAATGAAAAGATTTACAGTAACCGTAAACGGAACGGCATATGACGTCGTAGTAGAAGAAGTAACCGAGGGCGCAGCTCCCGCAGCAGCTACCCCCGCAGCACCCAAGGCAGCTCCCGCTCCCAAGGCAGCCCCCAAGGCATCCGGCGCACAGGGCGGCGTGCAGATCAAATCTCCCATGCCCGGCAACATTCTCAAGATCAACGTCAAGGTTGGCGACAAGGTCGGCAAGGACACCGTTGTTGCAGTGCTTGAGGCTATGAAGATGGAAAACGAGATCTTTGCAGGACAGGACGGTACCATCGCATCCGTAGAAGTTGCACAGGGCGCATCCGTTACCGCAGATCAGGTAATTATCACTATGAACTGAGCCCGAAAGGAACGATATTATGCTTGAAAGTTTGTTAGATTTTCTGACAGGCACGGGTATCTGGAAGCTGTTTTTCAAGGTAGCAGAGGATGAGGTTTTGTTCACGCTTGCAGATCAGGCGTGGGCGTTTGATTGGAACTGCTGGCAGACTGTGGTCATGCTGCTGATCTCCTTTGTTCTGATCTATCTTGCAATCGGCAAAAAATTCGAGCCTCTTTTGCTTTTGCCCATCGCGATCGGCATGCTGCTGACCAACCTGCCCGGTGCGGGTATGTTCCACTTGGATTTCTTTATTGCGGAATCGGTGAATTACATGGACGTTTTGCACCACGGCGGATTGCTTGATATGCTGTATCTTGGCGTTAAGCTGGGTATTTACCCCTGTCTGATCTTTATCGGTATCGGTGCGATGACCGATTTTACCCCTTTGATTGCAAACCCCAAGAGCCTGCTCATCGGTGCGGGCGCACAGCTTGGCGTGTTCGTGGCATTCTCGGCAGCGCTTTTGTGTGGATTTACCCTGGGCGAAGCGGCGTCCATCGGTATCATCGGTGGTGCGGATGGTCCGACGGCCATTCTGGTCACCAAAACGCTTGCCCCGCACAGGCTGGGCGCGATCGCGATCGCAGCATATAGCTACATGGCGCTCATTCCGCTGATCCAGCCGCCCTTCATGCGCCTGTTGACCACGGAAAAGGAGCGCAAGATCAAGATGACCAACCTGCGTAAGGTATCGCATCTGGAAAAGCTTCTTTTCCCCATCCTTGTCACCGTGGTCGTTGGTTTGATCGTACCGGATGCGGTATCGCTTGTCGGCTGTCTGATGTTCGGTAACCTGCTTAACGTGTGCGGTGTAACCGAGCGTCTTTCCAAGACGGTGCAGAACGAGCTGATGAATATTGTTACGGTGTTCCTTGGCATCAGCGTTGGTGCTACGGCAAGCGCAGAGAACTTCTTGAACATCTGGACCGTGCTGATCATCGTCTGCGGTCTTGTAGCATTCTGCATCTCCACCTGCGGCGGTCTGATCACCGCAAAGATCATGAACTGGATCACAGGCGGCAAGATCAATCCGCTGATCGGCTCTGCAGGCGTTTCCGCAGTTCCTATGGCAGCGCGCGTATCTCAGATCGAGGGACAAAAGGCAGATCCCTCCAACTACCTTCTCATGCACGCCATGGGACCTAACGTTGCAGGCGTTATCGGCTCTGCAGTCGCGGCAGGCGTATTCCTGTCCATGTTCGGTTAATCAGAAAGGGAATTAAGACATATGGCACAACTCAAAATTACAGAAACAGTATTGCGTGACTCTCACCAGTCACTCATCGCCACCAGAATGACCACAGAGGAAATGCTGCCCATTCTGGAGGAAATGGATAAGGTAGGCTACCACTCCCTGGAAGCCTGGGGCGGCGCAACCTTTGATTCCTGCATGCGCTACTTAAACGAAGATCCTTGGGAAAGACTGCGTACCATTCGTGTGCACGTCAAGAACACCAAGCTGCAGATGCTGTTCCGTGGACAGAATATCCTGGGCTACCGTCACTATTCGGACGACGTGGTTGCGTATTTCGTGCAGAAGTGCATTGCAAACGGTATTGATATCATTCGTATTTTCGATGCGCTCAATGATCCCCGTAACTTGAAGACCGCGATCGACGCTACAAAGCGCGAGGGCGGCCACGTGCAGGCAGCGTTCAGCTATACCACCGGCCCTGTTTATACCATGGATTATTATGCCAAGTATGCAAAGCAGCTGGAGGAAATGGGCGCGGATTCGATCTGCATCAAGGATATGGCAGGCCTGCTCAAGCCTTATGATGCTTACGAGCTTGTCAAAACGCTCAAATCCAGCACCAAGCTGCCCGTGCAGCTGCATACCCACTATACGGCAGGTCTTGCTTCCATGACGCTACTCAAGGCAGCAGAAGCAGGCGTGGACGTGGTGGATACCGCGATCTCTCCTATGGCAATGGGTACCTCGCAGCCTCCCACAGAGGCATTTGTAGCAGCCGTGCAGGGAACTCCTTACGATACGGGACTTGATCTGGCACAGCTCAATAAGATCTCGAAGCACTTCACACCCTTGCGCGAGAAGTATCTGGCATCCGGCCAGCTCAATCCCAAGGCTTTGGCGGTTGACGTCAATGCGCTTCTTTACCAAGTACCGGGCGGCATGCTCTCCAATCTGATGAAGCAGCTTTCCGACGCAGGCAGATCGCATCAGCTGACCGAGGTACTGGAGGAAGTACCGCGCGTACGTGCGGACGTTGGTTATCCTCCGCTGGTCACTCCTTCGTCGCAGATCGTGGGTACACAGGCTGTGTATAACGTGATCATGGGCGAGAGATATAAGACTGTTACCAAGGAATTCAAGGACATTGTGCTTGGCAAGTACGGCAAGACTCCCATGGAGATCGATCCCGCCTTTGCAAAAAGCATCGTAGGCGACGCAAAGCGTATTACCTACCGTCCCGCAGATGACCTGGCTCCCGAGCTGGAGGCCATCCGCGCACGCATTCCCGCAGGACTTGTCGAGCAGGACGAGGACGTATTGTCCTTTGCACTGTTCGAGCAGATCGCACTCAAGTTCTTTGAGTACAGAAAGAACCAGAAGTACGGCGTGGACGCAAATGCCGATAAGGCAAACGGCATCCATACCGTGTAAATACGAAAAAGGGCAGAGACGATTGTCTCTGTCCTTTTTTACTCCAACGGATCCCCCCACAGAATGAAAGTTTTTGATCGACTCACCCCAACGGGGCACTCACACAGGATGAAAGTTTTTGATCGACCTTTTTTCAAAAAAGGTCGCAGGGACTTGGGGCAGCGCCCCAAGTCGCGCCCGCAGGCGCGAAATCTCTTTAACGGCATTTCTTTGGTTCTTTCTTTGTGCCTACTTGCTCAAAGAAAGAACGGAATGAATTAGGACATGAAACATTGAGAAAGTTTTCTCCGTTCTTTTTGGCAAAATTGCCGCAAAAAGAACCAAAAACGGCGTTATTATGGGGCGTTGCCCCAAACCCCAGTCGCCTTTTGAAAAAAGCGACGCAAAAACTTTCATCCTGTGGGAGTGATCCGTTTTGGTGAAGGTCGATCAAAAACTTTCATGAGTGTTTTTTCTGTTTTTGTTTGAAAACATTTGACAAACGCATATTTTTGTGTTACAATAATATGTTAAAATCTATAATTATGCCCAAAGGAGGGATGAGAATGGTTGCCATCACGGGTGTGGAAAAAGGAAGCCGTGCGCAAAAGCACGGAATCATGGTAGGTGACGTGCTGCTTTCGATCAATGACCGAGAGATCCGTGACGTGCTGGACTACCGCTTTCATCTGACCAATCGCACCGTCACACTAAAGCTGCACCGCGGCCGGGACCTGCTTACAGTCACCATTCATAAGCAGGAATACGACGACATTGGCCTTGATTTTGAAACGCCGCTGATGGATAAAAAGCAGCGCTGCGAGAACAAGTGCATATTCTGCTTTATCGACCAGTTGCCAAGCGGCATGCGCGAAACCTTGTACTTTAAGGACGACGACTCCCGTCTTTCCTTCTTGCATGGCAATTATATTACGCTGACCAATATGCACGACCGCGACATCGACCGTATTATCGAAATGCATATCAGCCCTGTCAATATTTCGGTGCATACCACAAATCCTGAGTTGCGCTGCTTTATGCTGCATAATAAGCGCGCGGGCGAGGTGCTTTCCTATATGCAGAGATTGGCCGATGCAGGTATTACGCTTTGTGGACAGATCGTGCTTTGCCGCGGTATCAACGACGGAGAGGAGCTTGACCGATCGCTGCGAGACCTGCAATCGCTCTATCCCGCCATGTCCTCCGTATCCATTGTGCCTGCTGGCTTGACACGCTATCGCGAAAAGCTGTACGAGCTGACGCCCTATACCCCCGAGGAATGCGCTCGTATTATCGAGCAGGTCAACCGCGTGGGGGATGAGTGCTACGAAAAGTACGGCACGCGCATCTTCTGCTGTGCGGACGAGTTGTATCTGAGCGCAGGTCTTCCGCTGCCGAGCGGGGCGTATTACGGTGAATACGACCAGATCGAGAACGGTGTGGGTATGATCACCTCACTGTGTGAAGAGGTTGCGCTTGAACTGGATTATGCCGATGAATATAAAGCGCAATTCACAAGTCCCAGACACGTCAGCATTGCCACGGGCGTGGCCGCATACGACACTGTCTGCAGCCTTGCGGGGCAGCTTGAGCAGACCTTTGACGGCCTGCAGGTCGACGTGTACCGTATCGTCAACCACTTCTTTGGCGAAACCATTACGGTAGCGGGGCTGCTGACCGGTAAGGATATCACCGAGCAGCTGCAGGATAAGCCGCTTGGAGATTACCTGTTGATTCCCGAAAACACCTTGCGTGCAGGGGAGGATACCTTGCTTGATGATATGACTGTCGACGAGCTGAGCCAAAAGCTGGGTGTTCCCGTGTATCCCTCTGCAAACGACGGCGTCGGCTTTATCGAGTCGGTGCTGGGTGTAAAACTATGTAATTAAAGGAGGTTTATATAGATGTCTAAACCTGTAATCGCTATCGTGGGGCGTCCCAACGTGGGAAAAAGCACCCTGTTCAATAAACTGATCGGTGAGCGTCGTTCGATCGTAGAGGATGTTCCCGGTGTAACGCGTGACCGAATTTACGGTGAGACCGAATGGAGAGGCAGAAAGCTTGCCATCATTGATACGGGCGGTATCGAACCCAAGACGGGTGACGTGATCCTGTCACAGATGAAAAATCAGGCGCAGATCGCCATTGATGACGCGGATGTGATCGTGTTCATGTGCGACGTGCGCACGGGACTGACCGCAAATGACAGAGATATTGCGGTCATGCTCAAGAGAAGCGGCAAGCCCATCGTGCCTTGCATCAACAAGTGCGACCGCATCGGTGATCTGCCTTACGAATTCTATGAGTTCTATGAGCTGGGCTTTGCGTGCGATCCCATCGCGGTTTCTTCCATCCACGGCACGGGCTCGGGCGACCTTTTGGACGCTTGCATGGACTCCTTGGGTGAGTGGGATGATAACGATGACGAGGATGATACCGTCAAGGTAGCCGTGATCGGCAAGCCCAATGCGGGCAAATCCTCCATCATTAACCGTTTTATCGGACAAGAACGTATGATCGTTTCGGATATCGCAGGCACGACGCGCGATGCCGTTGATACCCGCGTGGAAAACGAATACGGAAAGTTTACTTTTATTGATACCGCAGGCATCCGCCGCCAGGCAAAGATCGACGATAAGATCGAAAAATACAGCGTGCTGCGTGCGCATATGGCGGTAGAACGCGCTGACGTCTGCCTTTTGATGATCGATGCTTCCACAGGCATTACCGAACAGGATGAAAAGATCGCGGGCATTGCACACGAAGCGGGCAAGGCGACCATCATCGTGGTCAATAAATGGGATGCCGTTGAAAAGGATAATAACACGGTCAAGCAGTATACCGACAAGATCCGAACGGCGCTGGCATATATGCCTTACGCACCCATCTTGTTCGTTTCCGCCAAGACCGGACAGAGAATCCCCAATATCTACGAGCACATCATGTACGTTCATAACCAGGCCAATACGCGTATCTCGACAGGTATGCTCAACGACGTGCTTGCCGAGGCAACCATGCGTACGCAGCCTCCCACAGACAAGGGAAGAAGACTCAAGATCTACTACATGACGCAGATCAGCGTAGCCCCTCCCACCTTTGTCATTTTCTGCAACAATATCGAGCTGTTCCACTATTCGTATCAAAGATATCTGGAAAATTGCCTTCGTGATACCTTTGGCTTCCGCGGCACGCCCATCAAGCTGATCATCCGTCAGAAGGGCGATGACAAGGTCTGATCTTCTGAAATGCCCGCCCGTCATCCTCGAGCAAGTATTTCTTTGCCAAGATTCTTCGCTTCGCTCGAGAATGACAGGCAAAGAAATGCGCCGCGAAGGATCTTGGGCGGGGAAGAGCAACTATTTGAAAGGAAATTACTATGTTTATTGATAACGTAAAAGTATATCTCAAGGCTGGGGACGGCGGCAACGGAGCCGTGTCCTTCCGCCGTGAAAAATACGTAGCAGCAGGCGGACCCGATGGCGGTGATGGTGGCAAGGGCGGCAACGTGGTCTTCCGCGTTGATCCGGGTGCAAACACGCTGCTTGCATTCCGCTATCAGCGTAAGTTCATTGCCGAGCGTGGTGGTGACGGCACGGGCGCAAAGCGTCACGGTGCAACAGGCGCGGACGCTGTTGTGCTGGTGCCTCCCGGAACGCTGATCAAGGACGTGGAGAGCGGCAAGGTCATCCACGACATGCATGAGAACGATGGCGCAGACTTTATCTGCTGTCGCGGAGGCAAGGGCGGATGGGGCAATAAGCACTTTGCCACGCCTACAAGACAGGTGCCGCTGTTTGCCAAGAACGGCACGAGAGGCCAGGAAAAGGAAGTGCTGCTGGAGCTGAAAATGCTGGCAGACGTGGGCTTGATCGGCTATCCCAGCGTTGGTAAGTCGTCTATTCTCGCACGCATCAGCTCTGCAAAGCCCAAGATCGCGGATTACCATTTCACCACGCTCTCTCCCAATTTGGGCGTGGTCAGCACGGGCGGTGAGAGCGGCTTTGTGGCTGCCGATATTCCCGGACTGATCGAGGGCGCGGCTGATGGTGCGGGCCTTGGCCACGCATTTTTGCGCCACGTTGACCGTTGCAGACTGCTCTTGCACGTTGTGGACGTTGCGTCCGTAGAGTACAGAGATCCTATAGAGGATATCAAAACCATCAATAGAGAGCTTGAAAGATATTCTCCTGAGCTTGCAACTCGTCCGCAGATCATTATAGCCAATAAGATCGATGTGCTGGATCGTGAGCAGGTGGACGTGCCCGCGTTTGAGGCATTTGTCAAGGAAAATGGCTGGGAGCTCTTGTACGTGTCGGCTGCCACGGGCGAAGGCCTTATGCAGATGATCCGCCGTGTGGCAGACCGCCTTGCCGAGCTGCCTCCCATGACCGTGTACGCAGCAGAGTACGCAGAGGAGGATGCATACGTGGGCGGTGGTAAGGATACCACCATCACCTATGACCACGGAACCTATTTTGTGGAGGGTGAGTGGCTGTATAACCTGATGGGTACCATCAATTTCAGCGACTACGAATCGCTCAACTATTTCCAGAAGGTGCTGCAAAAGAGCGGTGTGTTCGAGGCGCTGGAGCAAAAGGGCTGCCGCGACGGTGATACCGTTTGCATCTACGACTTTGAATTTGACTATATCAAATAATAAGGAGGTCACGAATGAATATTTGGCATGACATCGATCCTGCAGAGATCACTCCCGAAAAATTTACAGGCGTGATCGAAATTCCCAAGGGAAGTAAGTGTAAATACGAAATGGATAAAAAGACGGGTATCTGCCGCCTTGACAGAATCCTGTATACTGCGACGCACTATCCTGCAAACTACGGCTTTATTCCGCGCACCTTTGCGGACGACGGAGACCCCTTGGACGTGTTGGTGCTGTGCGACGAGCCGATCTATCCCTTGACGCTGGTGGACGTCTATCCCATTGGCGTGGTGCGCATGATCGACGGCGGCAAGCTGGACGATAAGATCATCGCGCTGCCTTGCAACGATCCCACCTATCGTGACGTCAAATCCTTAGACGAGCTGCCCAGACACGTCTTTGACGAAATTATGCACTTCTTTACCGTGTATAAGCAGCTGGAGAATAAGCAAACTGCAGTAGAGCAGCTGCACAGCGCAGAGGATGCAAGGCGCATCATACAAGAGGCCATCGATCAGTATAGCATGATGGAAGCCAGAGGCGAATTCGCAGGTCATATGTAAGATAATCCGGCACGGAAAACAACATTCCGTGCCGTTTTTAGACTGAATTTTCTTGCAATGATCCGCATGTCATGGTATAATAAAAGAAACCGTTCATTTGTGAGGGAAATACTATGCTTGATAAAAAAAACGGCGAAATCTTATTTTGCCAATCCCAATTTGCCATCAAAACTGACTTGAGAGAGCAAAGCTTGCAAACCAAAATTCCCGGATTGATTATATCCTCATATACCGCCAATGAGTATTCCCACTATCATGTTTGGTGTGATATAGAATCGGGTGAATATATATTTACGGATGTTTGTTTTGCAAATGATACTTTAATTGAAGTCAGACTATATCCCCAGCATAAGACCAAAACAGTTAACCAAACGAAAATTTTCAACACGAATTTAGAAACAGCGCGGAAAACAATGTATGCATGGTGTGAGAAATTTCAACTGCAAAACATGGAATACCCGTGGGGAATGCTCAGCATCAATGTTGGATCCGATGCCATTTACGGCCCGCCCAATATTTTAATCCGCTATGCAGAAACCAATCAATAAAGACACAAAAGGAGAGCTTATGACTCGTATTATGTTCGTCTGCCACGGCAATATCTGCCGCAGCCCCATGGCCGAATTTGTGCTCAAAAAGATGGTATCGGAGCGGGAAATGGCCGATCAATTTGTCATAGCGTCAAGTGCCACCAGCACCGAGGAGATCAGGAGCGGTGTGGGCAATCCCGTGTATCCTCCTGCCAAAGCAGAGCTTGCAAAGCACGGCATTTCCTGCGAGGGCAAGCGCGCCGTGCAGCTGACGCGTGCCGATTATGACAAGTACGACCTGTTCGTGGGCATGGACAGCGCCAATATCCGCAACATGTACCGTATGCTGGGGGGCGATCCGCAAAATAAGATCCGAAAGCTCATGGACTATACCCCCAAGGGTGGCGACGTGGCCGACCCTTGGTATACGCGCCGCTTTGACGTGACCTACTCAGACGTAGTTTCCGGCTGCGAGGGGCTGCTCAAGACGCTGCAAATCACAATACGTTGCAATAACCTGCAATGAAATTGTAGGGGCGACCATCGGTCGTCCCGAGTAAATCATTTTTATAGCGCAGATGGGATGTAACCAAAATCCTTTTGCCGGGACGACCGATGGTCGCCCCTACGTTAAAAATAAGATACAGGAGAACACACATGAACTTCACCCAAATCGAACAAACCCGTCAATCCTGCCGCAGCTATGATGCGAGCAGAGAAGTAGAACAGGGAAAACTGAACGCTATACTGGAAAGCGCGCGTCTTGCGCCTTCGGCCTGCAACGCACAGCCCTATCATATCACGGTTTGCCGCGGAGAGGCTGCCAAGGCAGCCGCAAAGGCGGTGCAGGCCATGGGTATGAACAAATTTGCCACCGATTGTCCCGTCATGTTGGTGATTTCCGAAGCTCCCTATAACGCAACCGCTGCTCTTGGCGCCAAGGTCAAGGATAACGACTATCGTTCGATCGATATCGGCCTCATGACTGCGTATCTGACTGCCGAGGCCACCGCGCAGGGGCTCTCCACCTGCATTCTCGGCTGGCTTGACGACAAGGAGCTTCGCCGCATCTGCGGCATTGAAGAAAAGGTGCGCCTTGTGATCTCTTTGGGCTACGCAAAGGCGGATGACAAGCTGCGCCAAAAGAAGCGTAAGGACATGGATGAGCTTGTTAAGGTGGTGGAATGATATGAAAGTCACGCAAATTATTGCAACCAAAACGCAGATCGAGATCGTGATTCCCGAGCTGCCGATTTTGACACACGTATACGCGCAGGCAAGATTGCCGTTGGTCACGGGTGACGTGCGCCGCAAGCATCATGGCAAGATCGTACAGGTAACTGACAGAAAGCAAAAGGATCGCGTGATCTTTGACCGCTACGCCGGTGACGTTGACCTGCTGCTCTGTCGCTTTGAGGTGGACGTGGACGGTAAATGCGTAGATGGAGTACGCTACGTGACAGACATGACCGAGGATTGCTCGGCATCCGCGCCCGCGCCCTTCAAGGTTGACCGCCCCATTGGTACGTGGGTGACCGCCATTCCCGAAGATATTGACTATCTCGGTATGGGTTGCATGATGACAGAGATCAACAGCCCGTGGATTCAGACCGTTACGCCCGGCGAAAACGATATTCCGCATGAGTTTTGCGGAAAGACCTATTATTTTGACAAGACCACCATGGATCTGTATGACAGGCTCATGCAGCCCTGCATCGCACGCGGTATTCCTTGTCTGATCCGTGCGATCAATCGCTATTCCTATAGGCTCAAGGGCTCGGACTATGCGCTGACAAGCATCATCGGCCATCCCGGTTATGAAGCAACCGGATTTAACGAGCAGATGAGTGCCTTCAACCTGCGCACCGAGGAGGGCTTTTGGATGTACTGCGCGTTTGTCGACTTTATGTGCGCGCGCTACATGGACAAGGCCAGCCCGCTTTACTGCAGCGACGTGATGGATATCGGCAACGAAATCAACGCGCAGGACGTTTGGCACAACATGGGCGCGATCTCATGCGCGGATTTCATGGAGGAATATACCGTTTCATTGCGTCTTGCGCATCTGATCGCACGCAAATACAACGCCAATTCTCGTGTTAATATCTCTCTTGACCACTATTTCGCCACCGCGCTAAAGGATGACGCACAGCATATGTACCACGGGCGCTCGGTGCTTGCTTACCTTGTCGAGTATTGCAAGCGCGACGGTGACTTTGACTGGGGCATTGCGGCGCATCCGTATCCCGAAAACCTCACAAAGCCGGACTTCTATAACGACACGACAGCTACCTATGATTGGAACACGCCGCGCATCACCATGAAGAATCTGGAAATGCTGCAGGCCTTGGTCGAGCTGCCCGAGTTTTTGTATCGCGGCAAGGTGCGCACGGTCGTGTGCGACGAGCAAGGATTCCACACCGATTATAACGATCCCGAGTCCGAAAACAAGGGTGCGTATGCGTTTGTGCTGCTTATGGAAAAGCTACAGCATTGCCCGAATATCACGTGGTTTTTGATCAACCGCTATGCCGATATGCCACTTGGCGACGAGAGCGAGCTGCACCTGGGCTTGCGCTACGAAAAGGGTTATGCTGACGATATGCACCTGCTCATCAACCCCGGTGACTATAAAAAGATCTGCCACGCCATGCGTGCTTGGGACACGGACGAATGGCAAAAATGGATCGATGAAGCAAGGGCATATATCGGCGCGGAGCTGTTCGACAGCCTGCTTACACCCATGTTGCCAAAGGACAAAGTCAATGTCCAAGATTGGAAGCAATAAATACGAGAAAGGGAGATACCGTGTGGTGTCTCCCTTATGTTTTTATATTGTCGTAGGGGCGATTCACGAATTGCCCGTTTGTGTCTGTTGGAATGTTACATGAGAAAAACGTTTGCGTTCTTTTTTGAGCAAGTAAGCACAAAAGAAGAACATATTTGCTGCGCAAATTAAAACGCCAAAGTAGATTTCGCCCGTTGCAACGAGCGACTTGGGGCGCAGCCCCAAGACCCCGCAACCTTTTTGAAAAAAGGTCGATCAAAAACTTTCATGAGTGTGACTAAACCTTATTTGAAAAGCTCCGCCGTCGTCTTCATCTTCTCCATGACCGGCACCTCAAACGGGCATCTCGACTCGCATGCGCCGCACGCAAGGCAATCGTCTGCGTGCGCGTCAAGGTTTGCGTAATGTTCCTTGACCGATGCGGGAACTTTCTCCTGCATGGTAGCCAGGTCATAGAGCTTGTTGACCATAGCAATATCAATATTGACAGGGCAGGGCTTGCAATGACCACAATAGGTGCATTGGCCGCTGTACGCATGCTTGGGTGCGTTGGCAAGCACGGTTGCGTAGTCTTTTTCGTCCTCGGTCGCGCTTTCGTAGGCAAGAGAGGCGGGGATCTGCTCGACGTTATCAAATCCGATCAACACGCTGGATACCGCAGGCCTTGTCAGCGCATAATGCAGGCATTGTACGGGTGTGAGTGCCACACCGAAGGGAGAACGCTTTGCATCCAGCAGTCTGCCGCCGCCAAGTCCCTTCATGACAGTGATGGCCACGCCTTTCTGTTCGCAAAGTTTGTAAAGATCGGCACGCTCGGGATCAATGCCTGCAAACTTTGCGTCGTATTCATCCACAAAGAAATCGTCAATGTTCTCGGTCGGGGGCAGCAGATCGTACGCGGGATTGAGCGAGAAGAGAATGACTTCCACCGCGCCGTGCTCCACGGCGAGTCTTGCTATGGTGGTGTTGTGCGTGCTCAATCCAATGTGGCGAATTGCCCCGGACGCTTTGAGCTCCAGCATATAATCCATAAATCCGCATTCCAGTACAGTCTTCCAGTCCTCAAGCTTATCTACAAAATGTATCATACCAAGGTCAATGTAATCGGTCTGAAATCTTGCCAAAAGATCTGCAAAAGCCGCCTTGACCTCGTCCATGTCGCGCGTGCGCACGTACTGTCCGTCTCTCCATGCAGAACCCACATGTCCCTGTACGATCCATTTTTCGCGATTGTCCTTGATCGCGTTACCGATGTTGGTGCGCACGTTGGGCTCGGACATAAAGCAGTCCACGATATTGATGCCTTGCGCATAGCACGCGTCCATAACCGCCTTGACCTCCCCGGCGTTATGTCTTTCCAGCCATTCGCCGCCAACGCCGATCTCGCTGACGCACAGTCCCGTGTTTCCTAACTTTCTGTATTGCATAATGATACCATACCGTCCTTTACTTGTATTGCTTATATTATAACATAAAAGCAAAACCTTGTCAATCATGCTTGACGGATCGAGGTGTTTTATGGTATACTGTAAAAAAACGTGAAAGGACCTGTATTTATGTTTCGCGAAATGGTCAGACAAAGCAAGCAGCTCTCAAAAGAAGACTGCATAAAGATCCTGCGCAAGCAAAGGCGCGGTGTGCTGAGCGTCAACGGAGACGACGGCTATCCTTACGCAGCGCCCATTAACTATTATTACAACCCCGAGGACGGATGCCTGTATTTCCATACCGGTAGAAGAACAAGCAGCCACCGTACCGAATCTCTGGAAAGATCTGATAAGGTCTGCTTTTGCGTGACCGAGTCGGGCAAGCCTATCCCGAACGATTGGGCGCTTTTAGTGCGCAGCGTGGTGGTGTTCGGACGCGTCGAGATGATTACAGACACGGAACAGATCGTGCCGATCTGCCGCGCCCTGAGCCGTCAATTTACAAAGGACGATGCATTTATTGAGCACGAGCTTGACCGCCTTGCAAAGGGAACGCTACTCTTAAAGCTCACGCCCGAGCATATCTGCGGCAAGCAGGTCGAAGAAAAATAAGCGTGAAGTTTTACTTTATCTACCTGCTTAGTATGCATTCACGCACAAACCTCACCTAAAAATGGAGACCAACCCATTTTTGGAGCAAAGATCCACGGCGAGGTTTCAAAAGTATTGGAGGATATTATGTTAACAGTAGGACAAAAAGCCCCGAATTTTACGCTTTGCGATCAAAATGGCAACCCCGTTTCTCTTTCCGACTTCCTTGGCAAAAAGGTCGTCGTGTATTTCTATCCAAAGGATAATACCCCGGGATGCACCCGTCAGGCCTGCGCGTTTGCAGGCGCGTACGAGCAGTTCAAGCAAAAGGACATTGTGGTCATTGGCATCAGTAAGGACAGCGTGGCCTCGCACGTCAAATTTGCCGAGAAGTATAGCCTTCCGTTCATTCTCCTGTCCGATCCCGACCGCGTCGCCATCGAGTCCTTTGGCGCCTGGACTGAGAAAAAGCTGTACGGTAAGCTTGGATTTGGCGTCGTGCGCTGCACCTTTATCATCGACGAACAGGGCATCGTCACCCACGTCATGCCCAAGGCAAAGCCTGATACCAACGCGCAAGAAATTCTGGCTATGCTGTAATTCGATGCATATAAAAGAAAGACCGAGTTCAAAACGAACTCGGTCTTTGTGTTTTTACTTTTTCTTTTTGAAAACTACGCAGGGAAGGACTGCAAGGCCGATCAGGATCACAGCGCTTCCAATCGCGGATTTGCATCCGCCGGGCTTAATCTCGTCACCGGTAGTCGTGATCTCGTCGCCTGCAGGCTCGGAGGTCTGCTCACCAGGTACGTAAGGCTCTGCCTTTTCGGGATCGATGCAGTTCTGATAGGTGTAGTTGAGTCTGCCCAGGGGAGCGGCATCACCGTCGGTGTAGAACTGCTCCATGGTCGTGATCTTGCTGTCGCTGTCTGCCCACTTGAAATCAAACTTAATACCGTTGGGGTTGGTAATGCCGAGCATTTCCAAGGGAACTGCGATCATCATCTTGTTTTCCTTTGCGCGGTAGCTGACCTCACCGATAACCTCGTAGGAGTAAGCACCGTCCTTGCCGTTGTAGCGAGCAACGGTGGTGGTGAATTCGTCCTTTGCGCTATAGTTGATGACGTAGTCGTAGCCGTACCAGCCCTCGCCGCCGGTGGAGAGGAACAGCTGCATCCAAGTGGACTCGTTGTCGTACATGGTGATGTAATCCTTGGTTTCCACGTAGAAGTAAACGTTCTTGGTATCAGCAGTGACCTTGGAGGAAACGATATCGTTTCTACCCGTGGTGTTGGTGTACTTGACTCTGCCCACGCCGTACGCATCGCGGTGTACCGTGTCTGCGGCAGGGACTGTGTAGTTGACGATCACCTTATCCCAGATATCAAAGCTGCCCGTGACGTTGACTGCGTTGCGTGCGTCCTGCACGATCACGGGAGCAGTACCCTTGAGTCGCTGGATGTTATAGATAAGCTGCATGTAGTAGTTATCAAAGTAGCCGCCCTTCATCATTTCGATGTCGCGGGAGAATTCGTTGGATGCGCAGTCCACAAAGCCGACCTTCTCGGGGTAATCCTGTCTTTGCGCCATCCATTCGTTCCAGCCCGTGACCAGCACGAAGGGAACGTCTGCTTCAATGGCTTTGTCCCATTGAGCCTGGAAGTTCAGTCCCTGTACGTAAAGGTTGGGATTCTTATTCAGCTCCTTGAAGTAGTCGTTACGAGTTTTTGCATTGTTTCTCTCAGCTGCAAAGGAGCGGCCAAGGTTGGATTTTTCACCGTAAATAGCGGAATCGGAGAAGCATGCCGTGCCGCTGTGCTGTGCAACGGATACGTTGATGACGCTGGGCTTGCCGTTTGCATCGGTATAAATGCGCTGCGGCCATTCAAAGTCCATCCAGGGCCAGCCGTTTTCCTTGGGATCCTCGGTAGGCCATTGATTGAGCTTGATTGTAAAGAAATCGTTGATATTTGCCTCGTAGGGAGCCACGATGGCAGGCTTGCCATCGATCATGTACCAGGTATCGGGAAAATGGCCGGGCTCGTAGATCTCCTTGTAGATCTGGCCGACACGGATCACTGCGTCGGTATTGGTGTAGAACATGATCTCGGGTGCGTCGTAGCCCTGCTCGTTGAACTCGTGCAGGATCTTCATCAGCTTAAGGGCAATCGCGGAATAGGTGGCAAGGTTGGTGGTGTCAAAGAAAAAGAAGTCCACACCCGCGTTCATCAAAAGCTCCACGTGCTTGCGCATGACGTATTCGTCGTCAATGTAGTAGTATCCGTAAAGCGGCTCGTTCCAGTAGTGCCAGGTGTGAACCTTACCCCAAAGCGGGCTGTTTACGTTGCCTGCATCGTCGCCTGCCTGGTCAATGATCTGCTGCATGTTCTGCACGCCGTGGTCACCGTGCTGGCCGTGCCACAGAAAATAGAACAATCCAACGTCGTGATCCTCGGTCACAACACCGACCTCAGAGGAATCAAACAGGGAACGGTCCAAATCGTCTGTACCGGCATAGCCACCAAACAGGATGACGTCGTTGTTGGGAACGGTGTAGGATACTGCATTCTCGCCCTGACCGTAGGAAATGGTGGCGTATTTGCCATCGTCGGAATAGGTGATTTGCAGCGTGCCTGCGTAGTTATCGTCTGCACCGGGCGCGTTATCCACGAATTCGGGATCGGGCCAATCGGTCTTGGGCTGTGTGCTTTCCTCCTGTTTTTCCTGTTCCAGTGCCTGCTCATATGCGTGATAAGCAGCAATATCAAAGGCCTGTGCCTTTTCCTCGGAGTCAAAGAGCGCAACGTAGCGGATATCGATCGAATCGCCTGCCTGAACGCCACCATGGGAGTGCAGCGGGTCAATACGGAATTGCGTGAAGCTGACGCCCTCCAGATCTGCCCAACCGTCGCAGCGGATGATCAGCGTGTGCCACGCTCCGTCCGAGATCCAGTTCCATTCCAGATGGGATGCGGGATCCTGTGAAAAGGAAACACCGTCGTCACGCGCTACGTACATCTCACCCATGTGCTTGGCGGTGGTACGGTATTCAATGCGCATGTATGCCGCCTCGTTTGTATTGATGCGCGGATAATCCAGATTCAGGGCGGGATCGTTTGCGGTTGCAGTAAAGGTTGCATGCTCACCCTCGTGGATCTGATAATCCATGTTGCCCGCGCCAACAAAGCTCAGCATGATATCGGGCTTTGAAAAATCGTAAATGTGTGAGGGGATTGCTTCATAGTTCGCCTCGCCGTAAGTCAGCATCACTGCAGAGCCAACAAGCAAAGCACAAACCAAAAGCAGAGAAAATAAGCGCTTTTTCATATCGCTACCTCCAAAATATACTACGTGCATTATACACGATTTTAAAAGTCATGTCAAGAAAAAGCGTGAATACAATAAAATTTTCGTGATTTTGCAAAAAACACTTGCATCCAAGGTATGCAAACTGCTATAATAGAGGTTGACAAAAACAAGGAACGAGTCGCACATCGCAAAAGACGAAAAACGGAAAGGAGTCTGTATGAGCAAGTATCTGGAATATCTGACCGAGGCCGCAAAAAAGAGCGGAGGGACGTTTTATAAAATCACTGAGATCCATAAGGGAAATATCGAAACCGTGACATTGAACCCGGGCAACGCCTGCCAGAACAGCTACTCGGTGGCCAAGGCATTTGTTGTCACCGCGATCGGCATGCTTTACGATCAGGGCCTGATCGACGTAAACGAAAGGATCGTGGATATCTTTTCAAATGAGCTGCCCGAGGGCATGGACGAGAAGTGGCAGCACATGACCGTGCATCATGCCATGACGCACACCTGCGGCTTTCCGCTCGGATATCTTGACATCGACGCGATCGATGCAAGCAAGCTTGGCACCGACGACTATCTGACATACTTGTTCAATACCAAGCTGGATTTTGTGCCGGGTGAAAAGTGGGCGTACAGCGATGCAGCCTTTTATCTGCTTTCGCGCGTGGTCAGCAAAAAGAGCGAGGAAAAGGTGGACGATTTTTTGTGGACGCGCCTGTTCTATCCCCTTGGCTTCCGTGAAATGGCGTGGAGTAAATGCCCCAAGGGATATCCCATCGGTGCTACGGGACTGTATATCTATACCGAGGATATGGCAAAGCTGGGCGAACTGTATCTGCGTGGCGGCGTTTGGCAGGGCAAGCGTATCCTTTCCGAGGAATGGTGCGAGATCACGCGAAAGCGCGGCTACGAGTTCCACAATATCTGCTCGGGCAAGGCATACGGTAAGGGCGGTGCTTTCGGGCAAATGCTGCTCTACATCCCCGAGCAGGAGAGAGTGGTTGCGTGGCATTCCTTCGGTGGTGGAGATCTCTTGCCCGCTGTGACCTTGTGGAGAGAATGAACAGCATGACAGAAGAAAGTGTCAGAAAAGAGCTACAATGCATCATCCACCGATGAATGTCGCTTTTGAGAAGTTTTCTATACTATACGAATGCCGCAAGCGTGGATTTGAAGCACTTGAAGCAAAGCCCGATTTCCTGCAAAATGCGGTGATTGAAGGCAGCTACGGTGAGGATTGGTCGCTTCGCAAGGTTCTTCGCCGTTTTGTTTGGCACGACCATATTCACGCAAAAGCGATGTATCGAATGGCGCTAAAGGTTTTTGGCGCAAAGAACGTAGCAAATCCGTTTTGCTTTTGAAAGTTGGGAGACGCATTCATGACTGATCTTTATTCCACAATTACATCCAAAACCCTGATCGACAAGGGCTGGTCGGGGGATAAAAAATACAGAGC
>JAZQYT010000010.1:0-6559 GCA_045633665.1 Eubacteriales bacterium
GGGGAGTAGAGTCTCCCGAAATCGATTCCACACAGGAGGATACCTCGGAGCAAGAACCTACCGAGGAGGAAACGTCCGAGCCGGAAGGCACCGAGCAAGAACCCTCCGAAGAGGAAACGACCGAGGAACCCGATCCGGACGGTGGCGTGGAATTTGACGGATCCTCCAGCCTGATTCCCGATGAGAATAATCAGGATATGGTCTTGTACGTGGTATATTCGGATGTCAGCGATACCGTTTATCTCAAAATGCAGAGCTATGGCGATTATAACGGCACGGGCTGGTACGATGCAAATGCCTATGAAGCATTCTTGCTGCAGCAGTACGCGGCATCCTATCTGACCAGCTTTGCGCTGATGCAGGGTGGGGCGCAGGTATACACACTGGAGATCAAATCTCTTTGCAATATCTATGCATTGCCTTACTATCTTGATCCCAACGCAGGCGATTACACAAGGCCCGATAACGATCTGATCTTTACAGGAGATACCTCGGACGTGTATTCTGCAGGCTACTATAAATACAGCAAGAACGCTCTGGCCGAGCATTCCGGGCTGACATCCGAATATGAGCAAGAGTACAGAGAGTTCGTGTACGCGCAGTATCTGGGAATCGATCCGGAATCCAATGCATACATGCAGGGGCTGATCGAGGCGCTTGGCTTATCCAAGGATGATCCTCAGATCATTGCCAAGGTTGCGTCCTATATCCAAAACGCGGCCGTTTATGATCTGAAATATGATCCAAAGCTTGACCAAGAAGACAACATCGCCATCGCGTTCCTTGAAGAATATAAGGAAGGCGTTTGCAGACATTATGCGTCTGCCGCAACGCTTTTGTATAGAGCCTTGGGTATTCCAGCAAGATATACCGTGGGCATTGTTGCGCAAACGAAGGCAGGCACGTGGACCAACGTGACGGCCGATAAGGCGCATGCATGGGTAGAGGTCTACGTGGACGGCATAGGCTGGACCATGGTAGAGGTCACAGGCTCGTCCTCTTCCGGCGACGGTATTCCCGGCGGCGGTGGAGCTTCTACACCTACCATTAAATTAACGCCCGTTACCGTCAGATATAAGTACGACGGTACCGAGTTTGATATTGCAAAGCAGGGAACCGTAGCGCTGCGAGGCTTTGAGGACTATGCAGAGCTGGGATATACCTATGAGGCTGTGGTCTCGGGAAAGAGAACCGAGCCCGGAAAGACGCAAAGCGTCATTGAAGATATCAGGATCTATGATGCCGATCACAAGGACGTAACCGATCAGTTTGAGCTTGAGCTGAACAAAGGCGTTATTCACGTCTATCTGGAGAAGTTCGATTTTACAAGTGCAAGCTTTGAAAAGGTTTACGACGGCTTGCGTCCCGCGCTTTCGGTTACGTATGATCCTGCGCTGGACGAAAGATTTGGCGTGAGCATCGTTTCCACAGCGGGATATAAGGTCGGCAAGCACGCAAACACGTTCAAGGTGACGCTGACCGATGCAAACGGTAAGGATGTGACCGATCGCTATTGGATCAACAACTCCTATGGACAGGTTCGTATCACACCGCTTGAGATCACGTTCAAGGCGGGAGACGCTCAAAAGGCCTACGATGGCACACCTCTTACGTGCGATACGTATACGCTTGAGCAGGGGACGTTGGTTGAGGGACACCGCATCGTTCTGTGCCATATCATCGGTTCGCAAACAGAGATTGGCCGTTCAGACAATATCATTACGCACATTATGATACAAGACGCCAATGGCAAGGACGTTACGTCCAATTATTCGATCAAGCTTTTGGCCGGAAAATTGAAGGTAACACGTAATTAAAGCAGATCAAAGGTAGAATTTATGTTATACGAGATTTATCAAAGCAAAATACAAAAAACGGCGCGTGTTTTGTCAAAGATCGTCCGTATGCTGCCGATCATTATTCCAACCGTCGCGGTTATTATCGCTGCGATCATCACGGTACTGGCATTGAAGGGAACCGTTCTGGACCTGCAATGCACGACCGAGCTGGAATACGGTCAGCAAATAGAATGCCAATCCAAGGTGTTCTGGAGTGACGTCTGGTATGAATACAGCACCGACGGCGGCGCTACCTGGGTAAAAGAAGCTCCCATTCGAGCGGGTACGTATCTCGTGCGTGCTTCCGGTAAAACGCTGTTTGGCGGATACCGCGAATGCAAGCCCGTCAGCGTTGTGATCCATCCCAAAAAGATCATCGTTTCGGTAGTAGAGCCGTCCGTGATGTACGGAAATGCTCCGACGGCCACTACGGATATTGCACTTTTGTATCAGGATCGTCTGGTTTATGAAGATTTTGTCTTTTCAAACGGAGTAGAGAATACCACGGCTGATCCGGGTATTGCTATGCTTTACGACGTCAAGGCGAACCTTGAAAACGTCAGGATCCTGGACGGGCAGGGCAACGACGTCACGGATTCGTACCAGATCGAGGCGGTCGAGTCCAAGATCGCGATCCTGAAGCGCCCGATCACGGTCACGGTTGAGAATGCATCGCAGATCTACGATGCGCTGCCATTCTCCTTCCATACCTATGCGTTGTCCGACGGCACCTTGTTTGACGGTGACTCGCTTGTGGCAACCTTTACGGCTGAATTGACCGATCCAGGCTCTGTTCCCAACGAGCCTGCACTCAAGGTGCTGACGCAGGACGGAGCGGATCGTACGGTGTATTATGATATCACCTCGGTATTCGGCACGCTGACTGTGGAAAAGCGCCCGCTTGTGATCACGCCCGAAAGCGGTGAGTTCGTATATAACGGCAAGGTGTATAATTGCTCCGATTATACGTTGGATGCGTCGACCTCGCTTGTGCCGGGGCATCAGCTGATCCTGATGTCTAACGCCAAGCCCTTGGATGTGGGTGAATATCCCAATGCACAGGTGTTTGAGGTGCATGACGAGAGCGGAGCGGACAAGACTGCAAACTACGCGATCTTTGTCGCAGAAGCCATGATCAAGATCACACCCAGACCGCTGGTCATTGTGACCGAGAGCGGGGAGTGGGTATATGATGACCTGGATCACGAGCTTTACGAATTCCCCATGCAGGATCTGGCGGAAAACCATACATGCGAGTATCTGCATACGACCATCCATAACGTAGGTACCAAGGAAAACAGTCTGACCGTGGGCGCGATCTATGACGAAAACGGCATGGACGTTTCTGCCAACTATGCCATTTCGTATACGTTTGGTACGTTGACCGTTACTCCTCGTCCTCTTTCTGTAACCACGTATGGCGGTGAATGGGTTTACGACGGGGAAGTGCATATGATGGATAACTACGTAATCGAGGGGCTTTTGGATACGCATAACTGCGAGCTTTCGCCCGTTGTGAGCGTCAAGGATGCAGGCACCGAGGACAATATCCGTGTTATCAATGCGATTACCAACCAAAACGGTGAAAACGTCACCCAAAACTATGCAATCACCTATACGTACGGCACGCTGACCGTAGCGCCTCGTCCTCTTGCTGTTACCACGTTTGACGGTGAATGGGTATACGATGGCGAGGATCATATGCTGGACGACTACCTCGTGGAGGGGCTTTTGGAAAAGCACAGCTGCCAGGCCAGCGTGGCAAGCATCCGCAACGTCGGCACGATCGAGAACAGCGTGATCATCCACGCGATCACCGATGAGAACGGTTTGGATGTCAAGTCAAATTATGAGGTTGTCGGCACGTACGGTACGCTGACCGTCACACCTCGTCCTCTTGCCGTTACCACGTTTTCGGATGCGTGGGTATACGACGGTGAGGACCACATGCTTGAGAACTTTATCATCGAAGGCGTGGTGGAAAAGCACAACTGCGATATCAGCGTGGCAAGCATCCGCAACGTCGGAACGATCGAGAACAGCGTGATCATCCACGCGATTACCGATGAGAACGGTGAGGATGTCATGAACAATTATGACATCACCTATACGTACGGCACGCTGAAAATTACTCCTCGTCCGCTTACCCTTACCACGTTTGACGGTGAATGGGTATACGATGGGGAAGACCATATGTTGGATAACTACCAAATTGACGGTCTTGTTCAAAAGCATGCATGCGATCTGTCTGTTGAGATCATCCGCAATGTAGGCAGTAAGGAAAACTGCGTTGTCATAAATGCAATCATCGATGAAATCGGTGAAAACGTGATCGAAAACTATGCCATTGCCTACGTGTACGGTACGCTGACGGTGACGCCTCGTCCTGTCGAGGTATATACCGGGGACGGATATTGGGTATACGACGGCCAGTATCACGAGGCTGAAAACTATTGGTTCTCCAATTTGGTAGAGTGGCACACCGTTGTCAGAGTGGATCCCCCGCAGATCAAAAATTCGGGTGTGATGGAGAACGTGTACTGCATTCTGATCTACAGCGACCGTGAGGGCGCTGAGGATGCCATGGGCGAACCGATGCTTGTCGATGTGACCTGTAACTATGAGATTACATATATTTACGGCACGCTGGAGGTTGCCAAGCGTCCGATCACCATCCGAACTATGGGCGGTGAATGGATCTATGATGCCAAGGAGCATTTCGTGCATGAATACGAAATCACATCCGAATTGGGCATTGCCGAGGGCGAAGAGCTGGTCATTTTGCAATGGCCCAGCCTGATTGATGCAGGATCTGTTGAGAACGTGTTTGAATATCTGATCCGTCAGAGCGTTTGCACACACGGCCAAGAACAGCCGTTGACACAGGATGATCTTGCTTGCTGTGAAACGACCTCTAACTATGAAGTGACCTGGGACTATGGTGTTCTTATCGTACTGCCTCGCCCGATCTGCTTCAAGCCGGTAGACGAGGAAAAAGTGTACGATGATCAGCCCTTGTATGCAACCAAGCTGGAGATCACCGAGGATTCTCCATATGCTTTGGTGTCGGGACACGTGTTTGAAGCGCTCTCCATTCTCGGCAGTATTACGGATGTGGGATCTGTCGAATCAACCGTAGAGTCATTCCGTATTCTGGATGAAAACGGAAGAGACGTGACGCACAATTATTACCCCGTTTCGATCGGCAATGGTACGCTGACAGTCACCCTCAGGAAGATCACAGTCTTTACGAAGAGTGCAGAGAAGCACTATGACGGAACTGCGCTGACTCATTTTGCGTTTGGCGTATATCCCGATCAGCTGTATGATCTTGTTACGGGACACGTCTTGAGCGTTGTCTTTGTCGGCTCGCAAACAGAGATAGGCGAGAGTGGAAACTTCTTGGATGTGGCGAATACGCGGATCGAGTCATCGACGCGCGACGTCACGCATAACTACGAAATTTTGTACGTGTTTGGCAAGCTTGAGGTGTTGCCCAACGCGATCATCCACGTCACCTCCGCAACGGATTGGAAGTATTATGACGGTGAGCCGCTTGTCAATCCGAGCTATGAGCTGGTGATCAGCAAGGGTACTTTGAGAACAGACCTGGGGCATCAGCTGATTGTTGAGGTGTTTGGCAGTATTACCGAGATCGGGTCTGCTCCGAACTATATGACTGTGCGCATTGTAGACGCAGACATGCAGGACGTTTCCGACTACTACGTGCTGACACAGAAAGAGGGCTGGCTGGAGATTCGAGAGCAGCCCAAGCAGGACCAAGAAGAACCCGAAAAGCTGATCGTCGGACAGATCAAGACTGACAAGGGCGGAATTCTCTACTTAAAGCAGCGCAGCTACGGCAATTATAACGGCAGAGGTTGGAGCATAGCCGATCCTTACGGATATACACTCCCCGGAGGACTGAGCTATGATTATCTGACCGCTATTGCGCTTGCAGCAAGCGGACAGCAGCTTTCCGTGGCAGAATTCAAAAACATGGTATTCTACATGCTGCCTTATTACATGACTGCAGGTGGTGATTACGAGATCCAATCCGGTGATACCTTGTATAAGGGTTCTTTGAACAACTATACGGTTCCGTATTATGCAATGCCGTCTATTTCCGAGGGCTTTGCGCAGCTCAAGGGCAACTTGGGCGATCTGTCCGCTTATGAAGAGCAGTACAGGGAATATGTATACAATACCTATCTGACGATTGATGTATTTACTCTTGCATATATGCAGAGTGTAATTGCAGCGCAGGGCTTTGACATCAATGATGCAGATATTATCGAGTCTGTGGCGCAGTATATCAAGAATGCTGCTGTATACGATTCCGAGTATGACGAGATGATGGATCTGGAACCTAACGTTGTGCTGGCATTCCTTTCTATCTATAAGAGAGGTACACATACGCATTATGCATCTGCTGCAACGCTGCTGTACAGAGCGCTGGGCATTCCTGCAAGATACGTGGAAGGCTTCAAGGTCGAAACCGAGGCTGGCAAGTTTGTAGAAATTCTCCCTCCGGCCCACGCATGGGTAGAAGTATATATTGACGGAATCGGCTGGATCCAAGTTGAGGTTACCGGTTCCGAAGAATCCGGAGGCACTGAAGGTGGCGGCACAGAAGGCGGAGGCACTGAAGGCGGCGGCACAGAAGGCGGCGGCACAGAAGGCGGCGGTACTGAAGGTGGCGGCACAGAAGGTGGCGGCAC
>JAZQYT010000011.1:0-2844 GCA_045633665.1 Eubacteriales bacterium
GATGGTCGCAGTGATATGATATTCGCCTCCCAAGCTCGCGTAGCGAATATCACTCGGCGATAGCCGAATACCACTGTGAAGCAATAGAACTCGCCAGAGGCGAATATAACTGTGGCACCTGCTCTACGGCAGGTGCCACAATCGGTCTGCTTTTTTTTTATGATGCTTATGCAGCTGCGTCGGTGGACTCTTCCTCAGGCTCGGTTTCGGTTTCTTCGCCCTTGGTGGTCTCTTCCTCGCCAACGCCGGAGATCACGATGCTGTTAACGTACTCTGCAGCCTTGGAGCCTTCGGGAGCGGTAATCACGCTCTTGAGCTCGGACCAGAAAATGTAGTCACCAAACTCGATGTTCTCGGCAGTGGTGTTGATCGAGATCGCAGTCAGATGGTTGCACTGGTAGAATGCAAGATCACCGATCGTGGTGGTGGATGCGGGGATGTCCAGCGTGGTCAGGCCCTGGCAGCCGAAGAATGCGGCAGAACCGATGGAAGCCAGCTTGGCAGGCAGCTCAATGGCGGTCAGACCGGTGCAGTTGTAGAATGCAAAGTCGCCAATGCTCTCCAGGTTAGCGGAAAGCTTGATGGAGGCCAGGTTGTCACAGCCGTGGAACGCACCCTCACCGATGGAAACAACGGCATCGGGCAGAACGATCTCGGTCAGTCCCGTGCAGCCTGCGAATGCCCAGTCACCGATTGTTTTGATCGAAGCGGGGATCTCAACGGAGGTCATTGCGGTGCAGTAATAGAAAGCGTTGGACGCAATGCCGACGATGTTTCTGATGTTGTCCTCTTCCTTTGCGTTCTCATTCAAAGAAGCAACCGTAACCTGAGCGGGAATAGTAACGGCATGAGGCTCTGCCTTGCCGACGTAGCCTGTGATAACAGCGGTGTTACCGCCTGCCTCTTCAAAGGTGAAGGTACCGGTCTCGGTGACGTATGTGTAATTGGGAGCAACGTAGTCGTGAATGGACGTCAGATCGCCCTTGGAAGCATCGCAAGCAACCAAAGCTGCGAACATAGCAAGAACCATTGCCACAGCAATAATCTTTTTCATAAGAACTCCTCCGGAATATAAGTATTCATGATTAAGTAAATTATACAACATCTTAGACGAATTGTCAATAGATTTCTATTGGGACTTTGTAAATAATTTGAGTATAATTACGGTCAAATAAGAGAAATCAGCAGGTCAATGCCGTACAAAATGACCAAATGGGCAGGATAGAATATGTAGAAAAAGTATTTGAGCTTGTATTTACCCGCCTGCCCGTTGTAAAGCGCGAGCGGTGCAAGCGCAAGCAAGGACCAGATGCGCGGTGTTGCAGAGCCCTCCAGATTGCAAGCAAGAAGTACCGTACCTGCGGCCGCACCGCAGAATTTGCCGAGTCGGGAACTGCCGCCAAGGTATACAAGTACGGGGAACAGAATGCCGCTCAGACCGTAATCCACCTGCACGAATGCAGTCAGCGTGATCGCACCTGCAAGTGCGGCAGCGAAGCAGAGCGCACAGAGCGCGATCTTGACGCCTTTTTTGGGTTGTTTTTTGAAAAGCTTTTTCCAAAGCGCAGAAAGCGGATCCTGCTGTCCGCGCCAGGCGCAAAGCAGCGCGTCCAGGAAGAACAGAAGAACGATCGAGATCGAAAACGTGATCAGAATGCCAAGATACAGCGTGTCGGATACGAAAACATAAACCACCTGGCAGATTGCCCCCAACCCGAAAATGCGCAGAAAGTATGCCTTGCGGTTGTGCGTGTGACGAAAGCCCTCGGCAATGCACAAGGCGTACAAAGGAAGCGCCAGTCTGCCAATGATGCGCAACCAGATCGCATCGGGAAATAAGATCATTCCCACGTGATCCGCCAGCATAGCGGCTGCTGCTATGATTTTTATCCAAAAGCTTGACATAACATCCCCCTTTGCGCGTGTTCTTTGCTCTATTATAGCACAAGGCGCGAATTTTGACAAGCGAAAATGTGCAAGCATTTGACAATGTCCTTGACAAAAGCGGGCATGATATGGTAAAATCAAGCAAGAAAGCTATGGGAGATGAAAATACAGAATGATGAAATTCAAGGAATTGTTGGAAAGCAGGGAAAATCCCCATTCGGGTACGCCCATCATTGCGTTTTTGGGCGACAGCGTCACGCACGGTGCTTTTGAATGCACCGAGGGCGGCAGCGGCTGTATTTTTGATTTTGCTGCGGTCTATCATAACCGTTTGCGCCTGATGATCGCACAGAAGTACGACTGGATCCCCGTCAGCGTGATCAACGCAGGCGTTTCGGGTGACTCGGCCGTGGGGGGACTTGAGAGATTGCAGCGCGATATTATTGCGCACCGTCCCGACCTTTGCGTGGTGTGCTACGGTCTGAATGACGTGGGCGGTGAGCTGGAGGATTACACGCGTTCCTTGCGCGAGATCTTTATGCGGCTGAAAAACGAGGGGATCGAAACGCTGTTCATGACACCGAATATGCTCAATACGCGCACCACGGACGCTGTGATCGATGCGTTTGCGGTGTATGCCGAGGTGACGGCGGATATGCAGAACAGTGGCAGAATGGATGCGTATATGGAGGCGGCCAAGCAGGTGGCGTTTGAATGCGGCGTGGTGATTGCGGACGGATACGCCATGTGGAAGCAGATGCAGGCAAACGGCATGGATACGACCGAGCTGTTGGCCAACGGCATCAATCATCCTTGCCGCGAGATGCACGGCATGTTTGCCGAGCTGCTTTACGAAACTATATTCGGTGCGGATGAGGTTCTTCCCGAGCCCGATTCCGAGCCGGAGCAGACGCCCGAGGAAGACGAGGTGCTCACTCCGCTGGAATTTGAGCCGAC
>JAZQYT010000012.1:0-38686 GCA_045633665.1 Eubacteriales bacterium
AATCAATCCTTCTTCTTTGCTGCAAAGGCCATGCCCAAAACAGCTACAAGCACCGCGATGGGAGCTGCTACGACGCTGCCGCAGCCGCCGGACTTTTCAGCCTCGGTGCTCACTTCCTCAGATCCTGCAGGCGCTTGGGTATTCTCTTCGGTAGTCGCCTGGGTTTCGGGGGCTGACGTGACAGGCTCGGTGGTCTCGGGCGCAGCGGTGTCGGGATCCCAGTCGTTCTGATATTCCTCGATATCCCAAGGATCCTCGTGGTAGAACTTGATCCACGCAATATCCATCGCCTCGCCTGCGGTGCCTGTCCCCTCAACAAACGGCACGATGCCCAGAGAAACGATCCAGTCCTGCCAATGCGTTTCCCCTGCCATATCCATATACAGATAATGCCATTGACCGTCCGCTACGATCTGCGCGTAAGCGGCCTCGCCAAGATCGTATTCCTTGAGCGAGGTGGACTTGTAGATCAGTCCCAGATCTGCGGCCTTTGCGCTGGAGGTACGGTACTTGATGATCGCATAGGTGGTTGCGCTGCTGACCATTCTGGGGTATACGGAGCTGTACACGTATGCTTGGTCCCCCGTTGCGGTGATTCTCATGAAGGTCTGATCACCCTCGGTAACCTTTTCAATGGTAGCATTGTTGCCATCGAATGCCTCGATCGCATCGTCCTTTGCAAAGTTTGCAAAATCGCGCAGGTCGTATTCCTTATCGATCTCGCTGATCTCCTCACGCTCGGTGATCGGAACGTCTACGTCGTCGGGCAGGCCGTCAAAGGTCACGGTTGCAAAATACTCGGAGAATTTATTGGACTTGGTGCCGCCGATACCGTGGCAGAAGGATACCTGCTTGCATCTGGTGTTGTCACCGTCGCCTCCCACGCTGAGCAGCCAGCAAAGCTTAGCCTGATCACCGTTCTTAACGGGCGCGTCAAGATCCATTGCGACCTGGATATTGATTCTGAACTCGATCGTCAGTCTTTGTGCGGTTGCATCGTACTGACCTGCAACGTCGCTGTCACCCTTAGGGGTATAGTCTGCAGGGCCGGTCCACTTGTGGGCCAGTCCGGAGTTATCCTCGGGGTAAATACCAAAGCCAAGCTCGGTGTAATCTCTGCCGGAGCATTCTGCCTGGCCAAGACCTACCTGAACAGAGGTGCAGGCATACAGATACGCAGTACCACCGCTCTTGCCAATGGGATCGCAGAAATAGCCGTCCACGCAGTCCATATCAAACGCCATATACAGATACTGGCCGTCCCAGCCCCAGTAAGCGTCAAAGAAGCCGTCCTTGGTTGCAGCCAGGAATGCCTCAAATTCCTCGGGGGTGTTCTTGCCGCCGTTGATACGCATCGCGTAGAACAGATAGTCCTCAAAGTTTTCGAATCTTTCGTACTCACCAACGCTGATTTTGCCGTCCATTTCGGGAGTCAGGCGCAGATAAGGAACCGTCCACTTGGTGGTAGCGATGCCCGCGTCGTAGTCGTAGATCTCGTCTGCCTTTTCGGCTTCAAGCTCATAGTAATCGGTGGTTCTGTCGGTCAGATAATCGTACTCTGCCGCAGAAACTGTCAATGCCAGAGCGGACAGCAGCAACGCAGTCAGAACCAGCAAGGAAAGAGTCTTTTTCATATCGTCTTACCTCTTCTTTTATATTCGGATCTCTCCGTCCTAACTATTATACCTAAACCACTTACCATTGTCAATGTTAGCAGTCTATTTTCGGCACAATAGCCAATTTCTCCGGCCAAATTTCGCCACTCTGCCAAATACAAAAATAGCGCGGTTTGTGATATAATCAAAGTGAAACCAAAAAATACCCGAAAGGAACTACTGCTATGAAAAAGATCAGGATCGGCGTACTGGGCGCATATCGCGGCACCAGTATGATCAACTATTGCAAGAGAGCTGACCACGCAGAGGTGGTCGCCATTTGCGACAAAAGCCCCGAGGCGCTGGACGCGCAGCGTCAGTATACCCAAGGGCTGAATATCACGTTCTACGATCATTTCGACGACTTTATCAACCACGACATGGACGCCGTTGTGCTTGCCAACTATGCCAACGAGCATGCCCCTTTTGCTATCCGCTGCCTGCGTAAGGGGTTGCACGTTTTCTCCGAGGTGCTGCCTGTGCAGAACATGAAGGAAGCGGTGGAGCTGATCGAAGCGGTCGAGGAAACAGGCCTGGTTTATGCCTACGGTGAAAACTACTGCTACATGCCTGCCCCCTACGAAATGAAAAAGCTTTATGAGGCGGGCGAGATCGGTGAATTCGAGTACGGTGAGGGCGAATACATTCACAACTGCGAATCCATCTGGCCCAGCATTGCCTACGGAGAGGCAGATCATTGGCGCAACAACGGGTACGCAACCTTTTATTGCACGCATTCGCTCGGCCCCATCATTCACGCCACCGGCCTGCGCCCCGTTTCGGTGGTCGGCTTTGAGGGGACGAAAAACGAGCGCAGACTGCGCACGGGCTGCAAGAGCGGTCAGTTCGGCATTGAAATGGTGACCTTGGAGAACGGCGGCATTGTCAAGTCAATCCACGGTGACCTTTATAAAAACTCGATCTGGTACACCATGTACGGCTCCAAGGGCAGAATGGAATGCGGCCGCGAGGATGCACGCAACGGTCACATCGGGCGCATCTACGTCAACGTGGACGAGGAGGACGGTGCATACGACCGCGAGATCTTTAAGGACTACTACCCCTCCCACGGCATGGAGGATCGCGTGGCAGGCTTTGGCCACGGCGGCTCGGACTTTTATTCCATGTACCATTTCATCAACAAGATCAACGGGGACGAGAGTGCCGACACCATCGACATTTACGAAGCGCTGGACATGTTCCTGCCCGGACTTTTTGCTTACCGTTCCATCCTTGCGGGCGGCGTGAGCGTGGAAATCCCCGACCTGCGCGACAAATCCATCCGCGAAGCATGGCGCAATGATACGGCTTGCACCGATCCCAAGGCGGCGGGCGACCAGCTGCTGCCCAACTTCTCCAAGGGAACGCCCGAGATCCCTCAAAGCGTTTACGACCGTCAGGCGCAGCTGTGGGCCGAGGAATGCCAAAAGACCGAAGGCACGTACAGGCAAGCGGCACTGACACAGGGCAGCGAGCAGTAATTGCTGCGAAACAAAAAAGCCAGCTCAATGGGGCTGCGGAAATAGCGGATCAATAATCACGGGGTTGCCTTACCAAGGCAGCCCTGTTTTCAAACGTATAAATATTCAGTTGCCGCTGGGCAGACGACCAATGGTCGCCCCTACGTTGGCAAGAGAAACAATAATGAAACGGTTTCCTCGCGTAATCAAACAACGATCGCAGGGGACGGCGCCCTCGACGTCCCGCCCGGGTACAGAGTAACTCTTTGTGTCAGACAAGTTACTTTGCACCTGCGCGGGACGTCGAGGGCGCCGTCCCCTGCAATAGGTGTCTTTATTATGCGAAAAAAGCGAATACCAATACGGCTCTTGCTACAATCCCCATGCGGAATTCCCGCTATTTCCGCATCTTCCATTGCTCAACCTTTTTTATTTGCCATTCGCCTGCCCCACGGCATATTACGCGCTGACAAAAAACAATAAGAGGTCAAGTCATCGACTTAACCTCTTGATTGTTATAATTACTTATACTTTCTCTTGCGCGCTGCTTCAGATTTCTTCTTGCGCTTTACGCTGGGCTTCTCGTAGCATTCTCTCTTACGGAGCTCGGCAAGAACGTTGGAGCGAGCCATCTGACGCTTAAAACGTCTCAGAGCGCTATCCAGGGTTTCGCCTTCCTTGAGTCTTACTTCTGCCATTATCTATTTCCCTCCCCTCGCGTCTGCCAAGAGTGAACTAAACATAACTTCCGTTATATCCTTTGGTATTATACACCAAACATTACAGAATGTCAAGTGTTTGTGCAAAAGTTTTTAAATTTTTATCTGACCACGATATTGACGATCTTACCGGGTACGGAGATCTCCTTGACAATCGTCTTGCCCTCGATCTGCTCTGCGATCTTGGGATCGGCCTTTGCAGCGGCAATCGCGTCCTCCTTGGAGCAGCCTACAGGCAGCATAACGGTGGCACGAACCTTGCCGTTGATCTGTACTGCAACCTCTACGGAATCGTCCACGGTCTTGCTCTCGTCAAAGGTGGGCCAAGGCTCGTATGCAATGGTATTGTCATGTCCCATGATCTGCCAGATCTCCTCGCCGATGTGCGGGCAGATGCAGGACAGCATCTTGATCAGTCCCTCCGCATACTCGCGGGAGCACTTGCCTTCCTTATACACGGCATTGACAAAGATCATCATCTGCGAGATGGCGGTATTGAACGCCAGCTTTTCAAAGTCCTCGGTGATCTTCTTGACGCTCTTGTGGTAGATCTTTTCGAGTGCGGGTACGGCCTCGTCCACGATATTCTCTTCTTCGGTAAAGAACGCCCATACGCGGTTGAGGAATCTGCGTGCGCCGTCCACGCCAGCGTCACTCCAGGGCTTGGAAACCTCCAGAGGGCCCATGAACATCTCGTACAGACGCAGGGTGTCCGCGCCGTACTCTCTGACAACGTCGCTGGGATTGACCACGTATTCGGGGACACGCTTGGCCATCGTGATGCCGTTCGCACCCAGGATCATGCCTTGGTGTACAAGCTTTTGGAAGGGCTCCTTAGTGGGAGCAAGTCCCTTATCGTACAGGTATCTGTTCCAGATTCTGGAATACATCAGGTGACCGACAGCATGCTCGGGGCCGCCGATATACAGGTCAACCGGCATCCAGTGCTTTAAGAGCTCCTGATTTGCAAATTCATCATTGTTATGAGGATCGATATAGCGCAGGAAGTACCAGCTCGAGCCTGCAGATCCCGGCATGGTAGAGGTCTCTCTCTTACCCTTGATGCCGTTCTTGTCGTACTGCTTCCACTCGGTTGCGTTCTCCAAAGGTGCTTTACCGCCCTCACCCTTGTAGTTTGCAAGCTCGGGCAGAATCAGCGGCAGCTCCTCATCGGGCAGCACGTGTACCTCGCCGTCCTCGCCGTGTACTACGGGAACAGGCTCGCCCCAGTAACGCTGACGTGCAAAGATCCACTCTCTGAAGTGGTAATTGACCGTTTTCTTGGCAACGCCCATGCCCTCCAGCTTGGCAGTAATGGCCTCCTTGGCCTCTTCTACGGTCAAGCCGGAAAATTCCTCGGAGCTTACAAGGCGATAGCCCTTGCCCAGGTAATCCTGCTTTTCAAACGCCTTTTCGGACACGTCCACGTGGCCAAGCTTGTCGTCGCCGTCGATGACCTGGATCATATCGATATTGTGCGCGATCGCGTACTCAAAGTCACGCTGGTCGTGCGAAGGAACAGCCATAACTGCGCCCGTGCCATAGTTTGCCAGCACGAAATCACCGATAAACATGCGCACTTCCTTGCCGTTGACGGGGTTGATGCAGCTCACGCCCTTGAGCTCACAGCCCGACTTGGTCTTGTTGAGCTCGGTACGGTCCATATCGTTCTTCTTGAGCGTTTCGTCGATATAAGCCTGTACCTCTTCCCTGTTCTGCACTCTGTCAAGCAGACTCTTGGTCACCTCGCCATCGGGAGCCAGCACCATGAAGGTAATGCCGTAGATGGTTTCGATGCAGGTGGTGAAGATCGAGAACTCACCACCGCCCACGATTTGGAACTTGACTTCCACACCGGTGGACTTGCCGATCCAGTTCTTCTGCATCAGCTTGGTGGATTCGGGCCAATCGATCTCGTCAAGCCCCTCCAGCAGCTTTTCCGCAAATGCGGGCTGGTTGATTACCCACTGCTTCATATTCTTTCTGACTACGGGATAGCCGCCGCGCTCGGACTTGCCATCGATGACCTCATCGTTGGAAAGCACGGTACCCAGCTCCTCGCACCAGTTGACAGGCATGTCAATATACTGCGCATAGCCGTCCAGGTACAGCTGCTTGAAGATCCACTGCGTCCACTTGTAGAACTCGGGATCACTTGTCGCGATCATCTTGGACCAGTCGTAGTCAAAGCCCAGCTCGCGCAGCTGATTTGAGAAGGTCTTGATATTTTCCTGGGTAAAGCCGTTGGGGTGGTTGCCCGTGGTGACCGCATACTGCTCTGCAGGCAGACCGAACGAGTCATAGCCCATGGGGTGCAGCACGTTATAGCCCTGCATTCTCTTCATTCTCGAAATAATATCGGTCGCGGTATAGCCCTCGGGGTGACCTGCGTGCAAGCCCACGCCCGACGGATACGGGAACATATCCAGCGCATAAAATTTAGGCTTGGAAAAATCCCAGACGTCAGTCTTGAAGGTCTGGTTCTTCTCCCAATATTCCTGCCACTTTTTTTCAACTTGTAAATGCTCGTACTTCATGATTTATATTTTTCCTTTCTGCCGCCAAGGTGACGGTTAGACATAAAAACACTTCTATCATTATATAATTTATTCCACCGTTTGTCAATAGTTTTTGGGGAAAAACACGCCCCCGTTCCGCATGCGGAACGGGGGGCCTGAACCTTATTTTTTCTTTTTTTGTGCTTTTTTCTTGGCTTTTTCAGCTTTCTTTCTTTTATTGATTCTGTCGTTGATTCCTTTTTTGCTTTTACCTTGATTGGGATCTTCGATTTCGGGAGGTTGATATGCCACTTCCAGTTTTTGGTGTTTCAAATCTACAACATCAAATTTTATTCCCAACGCTCTGACTTTTGGTCCTAAATTGTTAAGAGGTGTTATTCCCACCAGAGATTCTTCCATTTTGAACATATAATCCCTGCCATCTTTCAGCACCAAATGCAGCATATCACAAGAACTGAATCGGACAATGTCCCATTTTGCTTCAACAAAAGAATACTTTGATAACGCAACATCTATGTCATCATACAGTATTTCTTCTTTGCCGAGCAAAAAATGATGGTATACAAATCTATCCTCTGTAATCTCAATGCTGTAATGACTCCACAACCATTGCACCGATATGCTGATGAATATGTAAATCAATATAAAAATCCAAAAGAAGAATTGTGAATTCGCATATTGGGGATCAAATCCATCATGGGTTTGCTTAACATATACTACCATTGTGAGAAAATATATGACGCATGCACCGCTACCCCAGGCAAAGTAAAGGAAAAAGTTTACAACGTGGACAAGAGTTTTATTCTTTCTCTTAATCAATACGTATAAGGAGTATGCGGATAACAAAAGCATTACAATCAGTGATATGTCTGTGATTTTTAGCAGGGTATTATAAAGCTGTTCTGCCATAGTTCCTCCAAGTTAAATGTAACAGATGATGGTTCTCTGTTACATGATTTTCCCTTATATTGTAAGGGTTTTATATATTGCGCGTAACGGGGGACAGGCCCTTGTTACACCGCATGATCGGTTTGTGTGTCGCGTTCTGTTTGCTCGCGGCGTAACAATGCTCCGTCCCCGGTTACACGCGATCCCCGTACACTTTGGTGAAATCTGATGCTTCTTGTTGAAAGCTTGGGACAAGCAAGCGTATAAGTGTAGGGACAGTTTTTCGTTGACCGTTTGCAGGGGACGGCGCCATCGACGTCCCGCAATTTGGTTCCATCCCCCTGTTACGTGCGCGGACACATCACGCGGTTTTCTATAACCATTATAGCACAGAGCTTGATGATTTTCAATACCGAAAAAAGTTTGATGCATTTGTTCTTCACTTTTTGCTCTGCTGCAAAAAACACCGATCCATGCATGACGCTCCGTTTGAAGCATCACACCGTGGATCGGTGTTTTTTAGAGAAAATCAATCTCCCTGATAGGTTTCCAGGATGCGGTTGATATCCTTTTCCATGGTCTTGTCCTTGACTCTCTTGATCGCGCTTGCAACCGAATCGGTCTTTGCATCAAGACAGGTTTGGAACAACACGGCGCAGGGATATGCCTTGCTGAAGAAATGCGCGTAGCCAAAGTCGAATACTCTGTTACGGATGATAATATCCACCATCTCTGCAGATTCGGGATCGCGCACGTTCTTGGACTTTGCGACCTTATCATACAGAGTGTCGGTTACCATGTAGTAGGACGACGAGGAAAGCGCCTCCATCATAAAGCCCGTGAAGACCAATCTTTCATCACTCAGGCTCTTGGGAACGACGACAACGGATGCCGCGCCGTTTACAAAGCTCATGTAATCCTTCTGCGCGGTGTCATACTTGGGCTGAGGCAGCACACCGTATTCCTCGGTCATATCCTTGAAGCCGTATTCCGCGTTTGCAATGGTGGTCAGCGAGCAGGAAACAAACAGTGCTCTGCCTTCCGTAAAGACCTTATAGGCCTCGGTATGAATGCTGACGTCTGTAATGTACAAAGAATCGTTGGTGATAAATGTGGTATACACCTTATCGTAGATGCTCTGGATCTTATTCTGATCCACGCTGTACACGGGATAATTATCCGCATCCTTGGTAAAGAAGGATGCGCCCGAGCCAAAGAAGAAATTGAACGGGCCTGCAAGGTGCCAGCTGGTCATACCGTAATAATCGTTTTGAAACTCGATCTTGCCGTCACCGTTGACGTCCTTGGTCTGATCCTTGGTCAGCGCGTTCAGCTCGTCCAAAGTCCATACGCCATCTCTTGCCAGCTCATAAGGATACTCCATCGAACGGTCGTCAAAATGATCCTTATTAAAGGCAAGGCAGGCGGAATACAGCATAGTGTGCGGCAGAAGGTCGCCCACGGCTAAGAATCTGTGATTGCCGATGGTAAAGCCCTCGTTTGCGTCCTGGTCCCACCATTGCTTGTCAAAATCAACGTATTCAAGGTCGATCAGGTCAATCAAAAGGCCGTTGACTGCCAGATTGGTTGCTGCGTTTACCATGTGCTGGTAAACCAGATCATATTCACCGCTGTTGGAGTTGACGTCCTTGGACACTCTGTCACCGATCAGCGTATATTCGGTTTCCAGAATGGTATTGATGGTAATACCGTAGGTGGCCTCCAGCTTATCATTTCTTCTGTAGATCGCATCCTCCAAAGGATCGGTGGACGCCTCTTCTGAGCCTGCATCCATTTCGCGGTTGGCAAGAATGGTAAAGCTATTGCCCGTGAAAAGATCGGTTTCGGTGAGTGCGGGGCTTACCCAGTTCTCTTCCTCTGTTGCGCCTGTGGTGGACTCCTGCTCGTGGCTGCCGTTTTCGGCACAGCCGGAAAGGACGGACAGAAGCATCAGGCCGCTCAGAAGAATGACGAGAATATTTTTCATGCGCTTTCTCCTTTGATAAATCATATTTCGTGATACTGCTCAATCATAATGGTACGTTATTATACCACGGCTGACAGATCTTGTCAATAGATACGCAGCCGCATTTTAACAATCTCCGAGTCTTACGCGCCATGGGTGACAAAAGCCGCGCGTCAAAGGACGCGCGGCTCAAACGTCAAATATGATCGGCCTTTACTTTCTCACAACTTTTCTTCTGCCAAGAACGATTGCAATGATCACACCGACCACGACGATCAACGATGCGGTGATCACGCCAACCATGACCTCAGCACCCGTGCCGCCCTCAACCTCCTTGAAGGTGGTTGTGACAATGACGTCGCCCTTGGGCATGATGAACGAATACACACCGTCGGTCTGCTCGACTTTGAGTGCTTGACCGTTGCATTCGACCGTGACCGTATCCAGGTGATAGCCTTCATCGGGATCGGGTGTAAAGGTGATCACTTCACCGTCATACGCCTCGCCCACAACGTCAAAGACGCCGTTTTGCGGTGTCGTACCCGTAATACGGTACTTGTCCTTGATCACGAAGGTAGAGAAATCCATGGTGGAGAACACCAGATAACCGTTCTCATACACAGCGTCGATCTTGGTCAGCGTGCCGTCATCCTCAACGTGGAAGACGTCTGCCGCATAGGCAACGGTGTAAGGCATTCTGACAGTCAGCTTGTCAACCAAGTAGTCGACGTGGTCGCCCTTCTCATCCAAAATGTCGATCTTGTACGCTACGCGATCCTCATACGTCACGCGCTCCATACGGACGGTTGCAATGCCGCTGCCCATATGGTAAACTGCATCGATCTGGTTTTTTGGGAATTCCAGCACGGCATCGCCAAGGCGCACGACCAACTTTTCCGCCTTCCCTTCCCCGGCCTTTTGGAAGACCTTGGAAAGATCCACCTCGATCGCGTTCAGAATCAGCTCAAATACGTCTCCCTCGTTCCCCTTGATCTCACCATGCTCTCCATCGGGCGTGGGGGCCAAGGGAACTGCATCAAAGCGTGCGGTATAGGTCACCGCGCTGCCATCCACCGCAGCAAGCGGTATATCCCAACCCGCAAACACGTACGTGTAGCGGGAATCATCGGGTGCGGTGGGTGTATCGTAAGGATACTGCGGTACCGAGCCGTACTCGAAATCGGACGTGACCTCCGTATCACCCACGACAAACTTAATGGGATATTTACGAAGCGTGCTGCCAAAGCGTGCGGTATACTTTGCAGGGCCGCTGACAGGCTCGATCTCCTGATCCCAGTCGATAAAGAAATAGTCGTTTTGAATATCGGATTGCTTTTTGGGGAACTCTGCGTACTCGGGCATAGCCCCGTATTCCATCATCTGCGAATACAGCACGCTGCCGTCATCCATCAAAAATTCCACTAAATAGCTGCGCAAATGCGCGTCAAAGCTTGCCGTGTAGGTCGCATCCCCTACAACAGTTGTAAATTCCTTGTCCCAGCCAGCAAACGTGTACTCAAACTGAGCAGTCGTTTCCTTGCTCGGAATATCGTCGGGGGTATCCCCGTACACGGGCATATCACCGTACAGGTAGGTCTTGGTGATGCTTTCACCCTCCACGATCCAGGTTACGGTGTAAGAATTGAGCGTTGCATCAAATTCCGCATAGAAGGTCATGGACTCTGTCAGCCGCGGGAACTGACTGCCGTCGGTATAGAGATTCCCTTGCGCATCCGACCAGCCCTTGAAGGTGTAGGAATATTGCACCGTGGGTTCCTTATAGGGCGTGGAAAGCATAGACACCGCATCGGTCAGATTCCAAGCATAGTTATAATCTCTTTGCAGATATACGCCGCCCTCTACCATAAAGGTCACGGTATATCTTCTGATGGTCGCGCTGTACTGCGCTGTGTATACCACGTCCTCGGTGACGGGCAGAACCGTTTTATTCCAGCCGACGAAGGCATAATCGTACTCGTCGGTGGAAGCCTTTTCGGTCGGGCCCTCATACACGGGGATCTGCCCGTGTACCCATTCTTGCGTGGTGGTATGCCCACCCACGATCCAGGTCACGGTGTGGGTTCTGGGAAGCGCGTTATAAGAAGCGTACGCATAAACGTCCTGCGTGATACAGGAAAGATCGATGGGCATTCCATCCCTGTCAACCCAGCCTGCAAATTCATAGATTTTGTCATCCTTGGGAGGCTTGGTGGGAATTCCGACCTCTTCGGGAACACTCACGCCTTCCCCGGAATGTACACCGTGCGTGCTGCCAAGATAGGTTTCCTCATCGTCCGTGTTATAGAAATGCACGAAGAAGCGGCGGTCGTTCTCGTCCAAGCTGGCCGAGAACTTGGAGGTCGCGCTCAGACGATAGATCTGATTGGACGAAAATTCCGCTCTGGGAACGATCTCTCCCAGCAGATATGCCTGATAAAAGCTTTGCGTCAGCGCATCCCAGCCAAGTGTAGGAGGTGTGCCGGGATGGTGCAGCGGCCCCTTGGGAGGCTGCGGCATTTCCATCACACCGGGATCTTGCATACCCTCGGGAATTTCGGAAGCGTTGCCGACTGCAGTAAACGTCGGCATTTTGATAACGCCAGGCTCTTCCAGCTTGACCGGAGGAGCGATAGGCTGCTTGGTAACCTCATAGGACTCGGGATCCACGGGAGCCACGGGCCACGCGGCAAACGGCTCTGCCTTGTTGGTATCGGTCGCAGGTCTTACCTCGGGGGATACCAGATCGCGCACGGTCTTATGGCCGCGGTCATCTACAATGGTATTATCCTTGAGCCTCAAGGTATCGTCGAATACGTGGCTGTATACGTGAAGCGATCCAAGCATACGCACCATGGTATCGAGGTACTGCGGACGCTCTGCCATCAGGATATTATAGAAGGTATTGTTATTATACAGCTTCTTGATATTGACGTAAAGCTGATTCAGATGCTTGACAAAGGAGGCGTATTCCTTGATATAGAATTCATAGATCTCTTGGTCTGTCTCCAGATCCTGGTAGATCTTGCAAAATCTCTGAATGGCTCTGGTTGATTGAACCACAGCATCCACCGTGCTTTTTTCCAGCTTTGCGAATTCATCATATCGCTCCTCGATGACAGTACCGATACGGTCGTCGATCATCATCTCAACAAAGGAAATGCCCGAAACGGGATCCTCGATCTCCATCAAGGAAAGCAGATATAGCTGATATTCCGCGGTTGCCATGCTGCTCTGATAAGCCTTGTCCAGTCCCGGATAGGTTGCCTTGTAGGCCTGATACTCATTGAACTTTACGCAATTCGCATCATACGTATCCCATTCCTGCTTGTTGGCAAGATATTCGGCAAGCTCCTGCTCGTAAACCTTCATCTTGGCAAGATAATCCTGATATGCTAAGTAATCGTTGTACAGCGCGACAAGATCCATATGATCTCTGTAGGCGTCCTTAGCCGTGTCGTATACCAGCCATTCATTGCGATTCTGCTCGTATGCGGCCAAGGCTTCCTGGTACACGATCTGCTTATGCTCGTACGCAGCAAGCTCATCATCCAGAATCAACGCACCGTCAAATGCAAAATTGACGAATTCATTCAAGGTCTCTGCAGAAAGCATCAGATCTGCGCTGTATTCGATGGTCATGGACACGTCTGTCGTCCATTCCACGTCCTCAAATACCGCACGGTAGTAGTTCTCTCCCACGTCGGGAGCAGGCGCAAATTCTGCAGTTTTTTCACCAATGGTGACGTAATCGGGCGTCCAAAACACGTCTTGGCCGTTTTCCGCTTCGTAGTAATCGTCCATGACGATCACGCTCAGACGGTAATTCTCTCCATCATAGTCAACCGTAGGGGCAGAAAACATAGGCTTTGTATAATACAAAACGTTCTGCCCGTTAAATTTGTAGCGGATGAAATCTTTCTCTTCGTCGGAAATCTCCTGGCCGGTCAACTGCTCCAGTATCTGGCCCATATAGATAATTCCCGCCTTTTTTCGATCCATGCTGTAGTTCAGGTCGTCAAAATCTACAGCCCGAGGCGCTGCCGTTTGCGCGCCTACGGTGATCATCATCCCCGCCAACAGTAAACAAGCTGTTAAAATAACAACTATTTTTCTCATCAGTTAGGTCCTCCAATGCCTCATGTGCCACTTTGATCGGCATCATTTTCCGAGGCAGTAATTCTCAGGTGTACGACGTGTCCGACACCGTTGAGAGTGTATTTGATAGTTGTGTCGTTGATCTTTTCAAAATAGATCTCACCATCACAAAGCTCGACGGTATTGTACGTCACTTTGCCGTCCAAAGATTTCAGGGTGTTTACGACACCGTTCTTTATTATTTTGAGTGTCAGATATTCCCCCGTTTGGGTTTCTTCCGCATTTGTTTTCTCATCCTCCAGAACAAGCGCCGATGCATCTACTTCCCAAAGTCTTTGGTTGATGAACTCCACAGCCGTTTGCTCACGCATCCCGGCAGTAGCACCGCCGCTGACCTTGGCAGACATACGCGCGCCGGAGATCATAAAGCCGACCACGGCCGCCATGACCACGCTCAATACCGCGATCACAGCAATGACCTCCACAAGCGTCACACCCTTGTGATTGTTTCTGAGTTTAGTCGTTGGAAGCATTGTACGATACCTCCCAACTTGTAAATTCATTGTTTTCCATACTTACGGTGATTGCAACATTTTCATTGTAAACCGTAAATGTCAATACAGAGCCGTTCTCGTTAATATCGCGTACACGAACACCGCACAGCGAGGCTGCGCTTCTGATAATACTCAGCTTAACCTGCTGCTCATTATCGCCTACCCCATTTTCTTCATTGACTACACCTTCACTATTATCTTCAGCGTCTTCATCAGGAATAGGCTCTTCCGGAGTGGCAGCTTCAGTAGTGGTGGCTTCCGTGGTGGATTCTTCAGTAGTAGCGGCTTCAGAATTAGCATTTTCAGCCTTAATCAATTCAATACGGATCATTTCAACCGCAGCATCCGCTATGTAATAATTCGCAATATTCTCCTGCTTTTGCACAGCAGCGTGGTAGTGTTGCAGCGACAAGCCCATGGCGATCATAGAGAGTACGCTCAGAAACATGATCGCAACAACCACGGCGTAAATCATCTGTCCGCGGTTATCTTTCCAAAACTTCTTTGTCACGGAGCAATCACCCCCTTCAAAATCAGTTCTTTAGAGTTAATCTCTTCCCCAGACAAATCAGCTTTATTATTGCCCTCTCCCTTGAATACCCACACTTCAACATAATTCGGATTCACGTGGCATCGATAACCCAAATGTATGCCATCACTATCTCTATTAAAATCATGCTGAATCATATTCACAACATGATCACTATTTTCGCAGCCTTTCAAGGTTTCCATCAAATTGGCTGCTGCGGTGTATTCGTCAAAGGTCTGCTTAGCAAGCACGTTGCCGCGCTGGGCTACGACAAAGGAAGAAAGACACGGAACGATCACGATCGCCAACAGCGCGACAGTCACCAGCACTTCCACCATGGTCAAGCCTTTGTGATTTTTCAGAAGTTTTCGCATGTCCTTCTCCTTTCTCGAAAAAAACTCAAATTCCGTAAATATCCTTCAATTCCTCTTCCGTGCACCCAAACAGCTCCAGTACGGCTTCCTTATCCGTATATTTGCCGGGCTCGGTTGCTTCGAAAAAGTCGTACACCTCGTTGGGAGAGCTGTACTCTTCCTTCAAGATCCATGCAAGCTCTTTTGCGTCATATTCTTCACTCACCAGCTGATCGCGCACCTGCTCCAGGCTCATTTCGTTATTCAACATATCCTGTACGTCAGCAAAGGTGTAATCGCTCTGCTTGCCGGTCGTGGTGTCGTCTTCGGTCGTGCCGTCGTCTTCACCCTCGTCCTCGGTGGTGTCGTCATTGGAGGTAGAATAGATCATATACAGCGTTGCCTCGTCACATTCAAACAGCTTGGTCAAATAATTGCTCAGCTCTTTGGTGTCTTCGTAATCCACGCGGTCATCACCGTATTCATCCAAGAATCCCTTCATATCGTTGGGATCGGTGTATTCTTCCTTCAAAATCCAAGCAAGCTCGGTTGCATGGTAGCCTTCCTTCTTCAGGCGGTTTCTAACGTCATAAAGCGTCATGTCGGGATCTTCATCCATCCATGCTTTGATATCGCTCACGGTGTAGGGGCTGATCTTACCGTTGGTAATGCCGTTATCGGTCACTTCACCGAAAATACCGTCGATACCGGGAACGATCTCCTCCTCGACTACGGGAGGAACGTATTCAGCATCCTCGCTGAGCAGATAGTAATGCAGAATGATCATGTTGCCCTGAATCGATTCGTTCAGCGCATTGTATTCCATGGTCAGGGAATATACGGACGCATAGAAATCATCATTATCATTGAAATATGCCATCAGGTTCTTCCAGCCGTTATAGGTTGCATAATAAGGAATGTTATACACCTCATAACACAGCAGCATGCCGTTGGAAAGCTTGGTCAGCTGATAATCCTGGCCATAATTGACCGTCTGCATGCGGATACCCGTTTCGGATTCCACCTTCATGATAAACAGGATGTCATCCTCTTCCTTGGACTCGCCCGGGAAGCTTGCCAGCTTATCGGAGGTATCCTTGATGAAGATGTTGTCCGCAGGATTGGCCTTGACGTAAGCGCTGATTGCTTCCATCTTGGCATAAACGTCATATACCTTCTCACCCGTTTCCATGCGGTTGTACATCTGGGTAAGCTTCAGGTCGATATCTTCGATGTACGTATCGAGATTATCCAGCTTGGACTTGACGTCGTCATACTTCTTTTGCAGCTCGTCCTTCTTGGCCTGCATTTCGGGAACCAAGCCGCCCGTTGTGACGGTTTCGGTGATAATCTCACCGTTTTCATCCTCACGCGTTACGGTCGTGGTTGTACCCTTATAGACGTCGATCTGCTCTCTGAGCGCTGTCACGCCCAGTTCCTCCAGCAGCTTGTCTACGTCGGCAACCGAGGCCTGAATGACGGCCTGACCGCTGCTCAAGGTATCGGGTTTTTTCAAGTTGGAGGAATCCAAGCCTGCCTTTTCAAGCAGCGCTGCAATCACCTCGTCAGACTGGCGCAGCGTTTCGATCTCGCCTGCCACCTGGTTGGCCTCCTGTTTCAGGGTGTTCTTCTTATTCTCCAGCGCACGCATAATCATTTCACTAAGCTCATCATCTGCGTTCATAGACGGGAACACCTCAGAAAGCAGAGCGCTGAGCTCCATGCGTGTTTTGAGCCTTGTATCATTAAGGATCTTGTTGTTCTCACGCATCGGTCTGTAGAACAGCGCGAACGTACTGATCAACAAAACAAGTCCAAGGGTTACAAAGATCGCAGATAAAACGATCTGGATCATAAATTTCAGCACAGGCTTGGGAATAGACTTTTTCTTCTTGCCGTTTGGCTTTACGTCGTGGGGCTTTTTCACCTCTGCCTCCGGCTCTTGGGACGGTTGCACCTCAGTCTCTACGAATTCCTGTGCTATTACGTTCTCAACGTCCTGTTCGACACTCTCGGAGGGTGTATGGTTCTTACCTTTTTTCTTATTATAGATACCGTCCGGCTGCTTTTTATAGTGCGGCTTCTTGTGCCCGATATCTTCCGTATGCTTTTTTTCCTTCATACTGTTTCCCTCCTTTCTTATTGATCTCTGAATGCATCGGTATACTGCAGAGATACGACAAAGCGAACGCGCTGGATGGGATTATACTCACCCTCGATCTCTTCCTCAAACAGATCGGAAGAACCGCCGTCCACAATGGTCAAGCCCGAAATACCCATAATCTCAACGGTTTCAAACTCGCGCAGTGCCTGGATCACGTAAATGACCTGCTCCTTGCTCTTAACCTCAATGCCAAGGTTCAAGCCCGAATCGGTCACAGCGATCGAGGTGACCGTAAACGTAGAGGGCATCTCCTTTTCCAGCTGCTCAATAAAGGCAACCAGATTGTCATTGTTGGTGTTCATGTATTCCTCATCCATGGTATACATGATTTCCTCATACCATGTCCAGATACTCTTGGAGAAATCCTCGTAAACTGCGTACTGCGTGCTGTAAGCGGTATTTGCGTAAGCGAAATCCACTTCCAGCTGCTCACAAGCCTGCTTGAGTGCCTCATAGGTTTCTGCCAGCTTCTCATGCTCTGCCTTGAGAGATTCATACATCTGCTTATCCTGCTCCAGCTGCTCCAGCTTCTGCGTATATGCCTGCAGCAGGTCGCGGACAGACTCTGCATTCAGCTTGGTATTCTGCTGCTCTGCCACCTCGGAGAACAGCGCGATCTTGGCCTGATAATCCGCAATCGAATCCTGAAGAGTTGTGTGTTCTATCGTAACGTAGCCTGCCATAGCAGCAGAAATTGCAACGCATATCATAAAGACCAGAATACTCAGGATCAGTATAATATTGTGCTTGACAAAATCCGCGCGCTCCAGCCAACGGCGCTTGGCGCAAATATTCTCCAGCACCATGCCCTGCGCTCTGTCGGTCAGATTAAAGGGCTGCAGGCACGCACCAATACAAGGCAGATACAATCCGTAATCCGCAAGTACCTTGTGCGAATTCTCGGGCTGCGGAGTAGCTCTGTGCGGCTTTCTGTATTCCATATCCAGCTCTGAAAACAGCTGTGCGGTAAAGGCAGGCAACAAAGCAGCCTGGCCGATCACGGTGCCGTAGATCTTTCCGTTCCCGTAGCCCTCCACCGAGTAATAATACTCCATGATGCGTGTAATGACTGCGGAAAGCTCGGAGGCTTTCTGGTATGCAGCCATAGACACGTTGAATTTTGCATGCTCGTCCAATTCGGGAGCTTCAAAGCCGTGAACGTTCTTCACATCCTGCTCATTTTGGAGCAGCGTTTCAAAGCTCTCGCCCAAGCCTGCGGAAACGGTACGCTGCAATCTGACCGTGCCGTCCTTGATAAAAGTCAGCTGCGTGCCGCCCGAATAGGGGTTGACGACCATGTACGTGCTGCCCTCGGTATCCTCCTCTTGCTTGATCATGTCGGGATTTGCAGCGATCGCTTGCATGACGCTGTTGCCCGAAATGTCAATGGCCTCGATACCGATCTCCATCATTTTTGCCAATGCGTAATAAGATCCCACGATCTGCTTGGGAACTGCGCTGGCCATGATGCGCAGCTTTTTCTGGCCGTTTTCCTCGACCTCCTCCTGAACCGAATAGTCCAACTTACAGTCGCTGACGTCCACGGGGAAATAATCCTGCGCGTTTGTGCTGATGATATTCAAGATCTGGCTGCGCTTTACGTTGGGAAGCATGATCTCACGGGAAATGACACGGTCCGAGTTGACGCAGAATACACCGCGGTCACTCTTGATACCGTGCTCGCGCATTTTTTCGCGCAAAAGAGCCGCAAACGCTGCATCGGCAACCAGCGTGCCGTCATCCTCCACAGTTCCCGAGGGAGTCAGCACCGAGAACGATTTTGCTACTTGAATATTTTTGCTACTCATACGAATCTCAGCGACCTGCGTAACACCGTTGTCGATCTGCAACACGAGCAGGCGCTTTGAGCTAAAGGATTTACCCATCAGAGTTACCTTTCCTTTCAATATAATATGCGAATACGGGCTGCCTTAAAAGCCCAGCATGGAGAGATACCATGCAATGGCCGCATTGCCGAACAGGGCTGCAATAAACACACCGATCGATAAATACGGGCCCATGGCAAGCATATGTCGCTCACCGGATATTTTCATGCGCAGAAGATGCACCACAGAGCCTATGATACAACCCAGCACAAATCCAAGCAATACCAATTTCCATCCCAGCAGCATGCCGCACGCGGCCATCAACTTGACGTCACCGCCGCCAATTGCAGCGCCCTTGGATATGTAAAACAGTGCCATAAGCGGCAGACTGATCGCAAAAAAGCCGATCACGTAATCATACCAATGGGACAGATCAAATACCAACGCGATCACACCCAGCGCGAAAATAAACACGTTATACGCAAAGGGGATCTCATAGGTTTTCCAATCGATCCAGCTCAAGGACAAAAGGGCTGCGGCAGCAAGGCCGGTCAGAATGGCCGACGCGCTCCATCCCATCACGCCAAACGTGGCTGCCCACAAAAGCGCCAAGGTGATGATGAATGCCGCACAGGCCTTGCCCGAGAGCTTATTTTTTTCAAGTTTTACCAAAAAGCGGTTGACAAGCGGAATGCACGCAGCACCTGCGCCTGCGCCGCACACAGCGGCACCGCTGATCAATATAGCAGGATGCATATCTTCTCCTTACAAATACTGGTCGTACATGCTGTACATTTCAAACATGGGCAGCAGCACACCGATGGCCACGACACCGACCACCACGCAAAGCACCATGATGATCATAGGCTCCATCAAGGCCATCATATTCTTGGTAGCCGCCTGTACCTCTTCGTCGTAGTATCCCGCCAGCTTATCCAGCATCTTCTCCAAGTCACCCGATTCTTCACCGATTCTGACCATGTGGACGACCATGTGCGGGAAAAGTCCCGTTTGCTGCAGGGCAGTTGCCAGCGTGGTTCCCACGGCAACCTGCTCTCTTGCGCGAAGAAGTCCTTCTCTGAAGTAAATATTGTTCATGCTGCGCGAAACGATCTCAAGTGCTTCAATGATCGGAATACCCGACGCTGTCAGCGTTGCAAAGGTTCTTGCAAACTCGGCAGACGCGGTCTTGACTGTCAAAGGCCCGAAGATGGGCAGCTTGCGCGCCATCCACGCAAAGAAATACGTTCCCGCTTTACTGCGCTTGAACAACCATACGCCAAGTGCCAGCAAAGCGCCGACGATCAGGATCAGCCACCAATATCCGACAAAGAAATCACTCGTTCCCATAATCAGGCGCGTGATCCAAGGCAGCTCGGCACCCATATCCTCAAAGATGCCCTTGAACGTGGGAAGCACGAACAGCATCATGATAAACATGACCACGACCACGACGATCAACACCACGGCAGGATAGATCATAGCCTTTTTGAGCGCGGATTTGGTCTTGTTGGCATTTTCATAGTAGTCCGCCATACGGGTAAAGGCAACGGACAAGTTACCCGAGGCCTCACCTGCCGAGACCATGTTGGTAAACATGGGGGCAAAGATACGCTTGCCCTGCTTGCGCATGGAGTCCGCCAGCATTTCGCCCTGCTGGATCTCCGTTTGCGTATTGAAGATCGCCTTGCGCAGCGTTTTGTTTTCGGTCTGCTGACCAAGCAGATCCAACGCCTCGGCAATCGGGACGCCCGCGTCCATGACGCTGACAAGCTGATGACAGAACACGCTCAGCTCACGCGGCTTGACGCTGTTCAAAAACGAAAGCTCAATATCCTTTGTCAGAAGGTTCTGTTCCTTGATCTCAATGGGCGTCAGGCCCTCGGCAACCAGCTGCTGTCGCGCCTGCTGAATATCCGGGGCTTCTACGCTGCCCTTCTTTTTACTGCCACTCTTATTTATGGCTTCATATCCGTAAGTTGGCATTTATTACTCCTTATCAATGTCCAAAGCCTTCCATTTTCTTGGTCAGCGTTTGTTCATCCTCTGCATATTTTATTGCTGTTTCCTTAGTGATCACACCGTTGCGGTACAGCTCGTTCAAGTGGTCGTCCTTGGTCTGCATGCCGAATTTCTTACCGGTCTGCAGCGCGGATGGAAGCTGCGGGGTTTTATTTTCTCGGATCATATTTCTGATCGCCATAGTGGGGATCAGCACCTCATATACCGCAGTACGCTTGCCATCCACCGTAGGCACCAGGTTCTGACACACCACACACTCCAGCACCGAGGACAGCTGCACGCGGATCTGCGACTGCTGCTCTGCGGGGAAAGCGTCAATGATACGGTCAATGGTAGACGAGGTATTATTGGTATGCAGCGTCGCGATGACAAGGTGTCCCGTCTCGGCTGCGCTGATCGCGATCGAAATGGTCTCGGGGTCACGCATCTCACCGACCAGGATCACGTCCGGGTCCTGACGCAACGCCGCACGCAGTGCTGCTGAGAAGGACATGGTATCCACTCCGACCTCGCGCTGGTGAATGATGGACTGATCCGAGGTATGCACGTACTCGATCGGGTCCTCCAGCGTGATGATATGACGCTTATGGTGTCTGTTGATGTGATGGATCAGCGCGGCCTGGGTGGTGGATTTGCCGTGACCTGTCGGTCCGGTGACCAAGATTAGGCCCTTTTGCTTGCCCGACGCACGCACGACCGCCTCGGGGGTGCCGCATTGTGTTGTGGTGGGAATGCTGAAGGGCAAAAGACGCATGGCCGCTGCAGGTCTGCCGCTTTCCATATACAGGTTGCAGCGCAATCTGCCGCATCCCTCCAGCGCGAATGCAAAGTCGACCTCACCGTTTTGCTCCAAGGTGCGGCGCGTACGCTCGTTGAGCATTTCATCGAACACGCTCTGTATATCCTGTGTTGTCAGCACTTGCTCGTCATAGGCCACGAATGCGCCCTGCACACGGTATTCGACCGGCCTGCCGACCGTCAGATGGATATCCGAGCAATCATGCTCGGCTCCCGTGGTCAAAATCTGTCTGATGGTTACCATATGTACTCCGTTTTATCTTTTATCGATCTTCAAATTTATCAGTTTTCGTAAGAAACGCTCAGAATTTCCTGGAAGGAGGTAATGCCCGAAAGCGCCAGCTTGGTCGCGCTCATACGCAGCGTCTGCATGCCGTCCTTCAAGGCCTGCTCCTTGATCTCCTCAGCATTGGCGTGCTTGTTGATCAATCTCTTGACCTCGGGCGACATTTCCAAAATCTCATATACACCGATTCGGCCGTAATAGCCCGTGCCGTTGCAGCTCATGCAGCCGCAAGGCTCCCAGATATTGGTGGGAACGCTTGGATCCTTGCCCATAAATTCCAGCTCGTACGCCTCAGCGCGGCGCATCTTTTTACAGTTGGGACAGAGTCTGCGCACCAGTCGCTGCGCAATGATGCCCACTACCGAGTCCGCGATCAGATACGAATCCACACCCATATCCAAAAGACGCGTGACCGTATTTGCCGCACTGTTGGTATGCAGGGTGCTGACCACCAAGTGGCCCGTGATCGATGCCTGGATCGCAATCATCGCGGTCTCGACGTCACGGATCTCACCGATCATGATAATATCGGGGTCCTGACGCAAGATCGAGCGCAGCGCAGACGCAAACGTCAGCTCCGCCTTGGGATTGACCTGCACCTGATTGATACCGTCTATATTTGCCTCGACAGGGTCTTCTACCGTAACGATATTGACCTCATCGCGGTTCTTCTCACTCAAAACCGTGTAAAGCGTGGTGGACTTACCCGAACCCGTAGGCCCCGTGACCAGCACGATGCCGTTGGGGTAGGACATGATATGGTCAAATTTTTCCATATCCTCCTTGCTAAGTCCCAGCGTGCTTTTATTTCTGCTCAGGCTCTTTTTGAGCGCAAGACGCATAACGCACTTTTCACCGTACGCGGTAGGCAGCACGGATACACGGATATCATACTCTCTGCCGTCCACCAGATAGGTCATTCTGCCGTCCTGTGGCTTTCTCTTTTCCGAGATATCCATGCCCGACAGGATCTTGATTCTTGCAAGCACGGCACCCGTCAATTCACTCGAGTACGTATGCTTGACGTACATGACGCCGTCAATACGGAAGCGCACGCGCAAATGCTCCTGCAGCGCTTCAAAGTGAATATCCGACGCTCTCTGACGCGCTGCCTGCTCAAGCAACGTGTTGACCAGCACGACAATAGGTGCCGAGCTGACGTCCTCTCCACGCTCCTCCTCTATGGCAGCCGCGTTTTTACTTCTCTCTCTTTGGAACTGGTCGACCGCCGAGCGCATCGTTTCCGAGCCAAAGCACTTGTCGATGGCGTTCATGATCTCGGTTGCGGTGGATACGACAGGCTCGATCTGCATGTGCGAGAGCAGCTCCACGTCCTCGATCGCGCCCGCATTCATGGGGTTGAACATAGCCAGCTTCATACGTGCAGGCACGTCCTCGGTCAGCGAAACCGGTACGACGCGGTGCTTTTTGAGCACGCCTATATCCACGCAGCGGATCAGATCGTAATCCAGCGCTTTGCCCTCCAGCTCCACCAGCGGCAGCCCGTATTTGAAGGCTACCGCGTTTGCGATATCCTTTTCTGCCGCAAACTCGCGCTCCAGGATCATTTCCTGCTCGCTCTTGCCCGTTCTGCCCGCCTGCATGATCTCGGAGATCTTGCCTGCCTGCTCACGTGTCATCTGGCGGTTATCTACAAGAATCTCACTGATTCTCTTTTTGGATGTCATGCTGTGTTCCCCTCTCGTTATCCGTATGATAAGGCAGCGCCACCTTCATAGTGAAGCTGTTGCCGTTGACCTGGGACGCCATAGCACCGCCGTTGCGGCGGCAAAGGCCACGGATAATGCTCATACCGTAGCCATGTGTTGTACCGTCCCTTTTGGTGGTCAGATACCTGCCGTTCTCCTCGATGAAAAATCCGTCGCAGGAGTTGATGCAGGTGAAATATACCTTGTTTTCGTCGACTGTGATCTCAAGACGTACCCAGCGCTTATGCGCATCGGTCAATCTTTCACAAGCGTCAAACGCATTCTGCAGAACGTTGTTGAGCAACGAGCAGAGATCCGAATCCGAGATCTGCAGCTCGGGCAGCACAGCCAGATCCGTCTGCAGCGAGATCCGCTTGGCCTCTGCCTTTTTGGAAAAGCTCATGACGATGTAGTCGATCATCAGGTTATTGCTGTATTGCAGCGGTGCGATAGCCTGCCCTGCCGTCTGCAGCTCCTGCAGATATTCGCCAAGGCGCTCGTATTCGCCCTGACTGTACAGCATGTGGCATGCATTGATATGGTGCATGGTATCATGCTTGACGCGACGCACCTCGTCGATCCTTTCACGCACGGCCACCGCGTAGCCCTGCGCGGATTCCTTTTCGTAGTTGAGCACGCGGATAACGGTCTTGTTATGCAGCGTTTCGGTGACAAATCGGATGCCCAGAATCAGGATCAGATTGACCAGCACCATGCGCTGCAGATAAAACTCACGCAGCGGATGCAGATTGAAGTTTTCTATAATCTCGGTAAGCACGCTGCGCTGCATGTAAAGTCCGCCGCCGTCGCTGATCAGGGCGATCAGCGTCATGGCCACCATTGCGACAAGCTCAATGACCATAAACGGACAGAACCAACGGTAAAAGCCGTTTCCGCGCTCGGCTTCCTTGAAGCCGATGATCAGAACACCGATCAGCGCTCCCGCAAACAAAAGATCCGACACCAGCTTGACGTAGGTAAATACCTGCGGGAAAAGTCCCGTGACAGAGAGCAGCGCAAAGATCGCACATACCGCGTATTCAATGACCAGCACGCTGCGCAAAAAGCCGCGATAGCGTTCGGTCTTTGTGTAAAGACACAGAAGCAGCGGGATGGTCGAGAGCTGATACAGCGTGTCCGCCATCACGTCCACCAGATATTGCAGCGAGCCGCTGCCCGAATTGAACAGGTTCAGACCGTAGAGAATGTAAAAGCCCAAGCTCCACAGAATCAGCAGTATGTAGTAATCTGAAACGTCGTCCGTCCACATCTGGCTCAAAAATGCAAAGCAGCACAAGGCGAACATCAAAAGCAAAAAGGACATCAGCACATAGTCGTCCAGCACCACGTAGATCAAGCCGTCCGCATTCGCGGGATTGTTTATCAGCTCGGAGAAGGTATGCGAAGTAAAATAGGCATCGGCAAAGCGGCCGAACAGCACGCTCACAACAGCAAAAAGCAACACGAAAAGCACGGTCCACAAAAGTGCCGGGCGTTTATCTTCCCATGCGTTTTTAACCTTGCTTTGAATATCTGCCTTTTTCACGGTCTGTCCTCCTTCCTGCAAATTTGTCCGAATCAATCGCACACAGTACCTGCATTATAATACTTCATCATATTTTAACACATAACCCTTTCCTTGTCAAGTTTTTCGCATGAACAGACGCGTTTCAAGCACCAAAAGGCAGCTGAAAATCTCTTTACGGCATATAAGTTTCCACATTTTTCCACCGCGGTTCGATCAGCGCGAAAAAACGAGAAAAAAGCACCGCCTGCAAAAGGCAAAAAATGGGTGACTTACGGGTGCCGAAGGATGCGCGGATTTGTCGGACGCGCGCGCAATTTCGCATGTGAGCGCGCGGAAAATCGCGGGAAACCGCGTAAAAGCGTGAAGCGCATCGGTGCTTGCGGTTCTCTTTATCTTTGCGAAATATATCACTTTTTAGTTTCTTTTGTAACTATTTGTTTATTTTTGTCAAAAGCGGAAAAGCTTGTTATTGCCGCCAAAGCAGCAATATTTTGCACAAAAAACGAGGTGGACGGCCCATAGCCGTCCACCTCGAATATTGCGTATTTTGTTCCGATTTTATTCGTCCTCGTCCTCGTCCTCGTCCGCCTGCCCTGTCTCTCGCTGCGCCTTGATCATCATGTCCTTGACCTTCATCAAGCGCGTGGTATTGCCACGGTCGTTTTCATCCAGCTTCATCTTGATCGACTTGATGGTTGCTAAATACTTGGGGATCATGATATACTCCAAGGCATTGACGCGGCGGCGCGTTTTTTCGATCTCCTGTGCCAACATCTGCACAGTCTTCTCACTCTCTGCAAGCGCCACGAGATCCTCCAAGATCCCGCTCATCTGCGCCAAGGAGGCATCAAGCTCACCCGAGGTAAACGCAAAGCCGTAATTATAGCTGTCCTGTCCGTCCTTCCCCATCACCTCCAGGGTGAATTCGGGTACGGTCACACTCATGATGTTGCGGTAGCGCACGTCCAGCTTGCCCTGCTTTTTGGGCAGCATGAGCGATTCCTCCATCACCAGCGGTCCCGATACTGCGCCTGCGATCGAAAGGCTTCCGTACACGCCCGAAAGCGATGCCTCAACCTTCTCTCGAAGCTCCTTATTCTGCCGCACGGTTTCCAAGAACTGCTTCATCAGACCGTCACGCTTGTCCTTGAGCAGCTTGTGTCCTCTGCGGGCATTTGCGTAACGCGTCTGCATTTTTTTCAGTTCCATACGCGTCGGGTTGACGTTGTAGGTTTGTGCCATAATTGCCTCCGTGCCGCCCCTTATCGGGCGGCTTGCTTTGTTCTATCTTCTGTCTTACTTTTTCGGCCAGTACTTATCCACGTACTGGGGCTTGATACGCTTCATCTCGGACTTGGGCAGGATGCTCAGCAGCTCCCAACCAATATCCAGCGTTTGTTCAATGGTTCTGTCCTCATAGAAGCCCTGGTTGATAAACTTTTCCTCAAAGGCCTCCGAAAACTTGGCGTAAAGTCTGTCCATGGGCGTCAGCGCAGCCTCACCCAGTACCACCATCAATTCCTTTGCTTCCTTACCTCTTGCATAAGAGGAGAACAGCTGGTTGAGCACACCCGAGTGATCCTCGCGCGTCTTACCTTCGCCAATGCCCTTATCCTTCAGACGCGACAGCGAGGGCAGCACGTCCACCGGGGGCATATAGCCCTTGCGGTACATCTCACGCGACAGAATGATCTGTCCCTCGGTGATGTAGCCTGTCAGGTCGGGGATGGGGTGCGTCTTATCATCCTCGGGCATGGAAAGGATGGGAATCATGGTGATCGAGCCATCCGAGCCCATTTTTCTGCCCGCTCTTTCATACATGGTTGCAAGGTCGGTGTACAGATATCCGGGATATCCGCGTCTGCCGGGCACTTCCTTACGTGCTGCGGACACCTCGCGCAACGCCTCGGCGTAGTTGGTAATGTCGGTCATAATAACAAGCACGTGCATGTTGCACTCAAACGCCAGGTATTCTGCGGCGGTCAGCGCCATACGGGGCGTGGAGATTCTCTCAATGGCAGGGTCGCTTGCCAGGTTGATAAACAGCACGGTACGGTCGATCGCGCCAGTCTTCTTGAAGTCCGAGATAAAGTAGTCGGCCTCCTCAAAGGTAATACCGATCGCAGCAAACACAACGGCAAACTTGGAATCGCTGCCGCGTACTTTTGCCTGACGCGCGATCTGCGCTGCCAGGTTCGCGTGAGGCAAGCCCGAGCCCGAGAAGATGGGCAGCTTTTGGCCTCTAACCAGCGTATTCAGGCCGTCAATGGTGGAAATACCGGTCTGAATAAACTCGGAAGGATAATAGCGTGCCGCGGGGTTGATGGGCGTACCGTTAATATCCAGCGACTTCTCGGGGATCAGCTTGGCACCGCCGTCGATCGGCTCACCCATACCGCTGAAAACGCGTCCGAGCATATTGGGGGATACGGGCATCTGCACACCGTGGCCTGTAAAGCGCACCTTGGAGTGCGCAAGGTTGATGCCTGCGGAAGATTCAAACAGCTGCACCAGCACGTTTCTGCCGTTGACCTCCAGCACGCGGCAACGGCGCACGCTGCCGTCGGGCAGCTCGATCTCGCCAAGCTCGTCGTACTTGACGCCCTCAACCTGCTTGACCAGCATCAAGGGGCCGGCAACTTCTTCTATAGTTCTGTATTCTCTGATCATGATTGCAATCCTTTCTCAGCCTTACTCTCTTGTCAGAGCGTCCAGCTGATTGGAAATTTCTTGCTTGATTTTAGCGGATTCAGCCTTGTAATCCGCGTAAGGAACAGCCTTGAAACGGCCGATCTGCTCGCGCACGGGCAGCGTGGAGATCTCCTCGATGTCCGCACCCTCGGCAACTGCCGCAGCAGCCTTTTGCTCAAAGTCAAACACCAAGGTCAGCATTTCGTACTGCTTGTCCAGCTGGGTATATCCGTCCACCTCGTCAAAGGCAAACTGCTGCAAGAAGTCCTCACGCACGCTGCGTGCGATCTCCAGCGTCAGTCTGTCCTCGCTTGAAAGCGCATCCATACCGACCAGCTGCACGATCTCGTTAAGCTCAGCCTCTTCTTGCAGGATCTTGAGGCACTTGCCCGTCATGTCCATCCAACGTGCGGACACGTTCTCAGAGAACCAATCGCTCAGGCGATCGCGGTACAAGGAGTAGGAATTGAGCCAGTTGATGGCCGGGAAATGACGCTTGTAGGCCAACGAGGAATCCAGTCCCCAGAAGACCTTGACGATACGCAGCGTTGCCTGCGTCACGGGTTCGGAGATATCGCCGCCCTGCGGAGATACCGCACCGATGGCGGAAAGCGTACCGATTCTACCGTCCGAGCCAAGGCAAACTATCTTACCCGCTCTTTCGTAGAACTGTGCCAGACGGCTGGTCAGGTAAGCGGGATAGCCCTCCTCACCCGGCATTTCCTCAAGTCTGCCCGACATCTCACGCAAAGCCTCTGCCCAACGGGAGGTCGAGTCTGCGATAACGGCTACGTTGTAGCCCATATCGCGGTAATATTCCGCAATGGTAATGCCCGTGTAGATCGAAGCCTCACGTGCCGCAACCGGCATATCCGAGGTATTTGCGATCAGTACGGTACGCTCCATGAGCGATTTTCCCGTTCTGGGGTCGGTCAGCTCGGGGAATTCACGCAATACGTCGGTCATTTCGTTACCGCGCTCACCGCAGCCGATATAGATCACGACGTCCACGTCACTCCACTTTGCCAGCTGATGCTGCACGACCGTTTTGCCTGCGCCGAACGGGCCGGGTACGCAAGCCGTGCCACCCTTTGCGATGGGGAAAAGCGCGTCGATCGAGCGCTGACCTGTGATCATGGGCTCCGCGGGAGGCAGCTTTTCGGCATAAGGTCTGGACACACGCACAGGCCACTTTTGCGCAAGGAAGATCTCCTCGATGGTGCCGTCGGGACGCTTGATCTTACCGATACGGTCGGTCACGCGATAGTCCCCCTCCACCAAGTCCACAATGGTGCCGGTCATGCCGGGAGGTACCATGATCTTATGGGTAATGACCTCGGTTTCCTGTACGGTACCGTACACGTCACCCGGGCCGACCTTGTCGCCGAACACGTGTGCCGGCGTAAAGTGCCAGTACTTGCCGCGATCCAGCGCGGGCTCGTCAATACCCTTGGCAATGTTGGCACCATGGCGCTCTCTGATCGCCTCCAGAGGACGCTGAATGCCGTCGTAAATATTGGAAAGCAAGCCGGGGCCAAGCTCAACCGACAAGGGCGCACCCGTGGACACGACCTTATCACCGCGGCCAATTCCTGCAGTTTCTTCGTATACCTGAATGGACGCACGGTCACCGTGCATCTCAATGATCTCGCCGATCAGACGGTCCTTTCCGACGCGGACAACGTCAAACATATTCGCTTCACGCATGCCCTCTGCCACAACAAGCGGGCCGGATACCTTGAGGATCTTTCCTTCTACCATATCTGATACTCCTTATTCCTTAAACAATATGTCAGCGCCAACCGCTCTTTCCACGGCCTTTTTGACCTGCGAAAGGCCATATCCCGTGGTACCGTTTCGTCCGGGGATGCAAATGATCGCCGGAGTAGGCACGTCCTTATATTTTGCGATGTCCTCCTCGAGGGCGATCGCGAAGTTTTCCACGATAAATATGATGGCGTATTCACCATCCTTGGCAAGCGTGTGCAAAAGCGTTCTTGCGCTGTTTGCGTCCTCTGCCTCATGCACGGCAAAACCGAGTGCCATATAGCCGATCACGCTGTCACGCTCACCGATCATTCCGATCTTATACATAGCTTGTCCTGATCCTTTCCCGAATAGTTTCCGGCTTCAGTCCCGCATTTTTGGCAGCAATGACGATACGGATATTCTTGATCGCATATTCCTGTGCGTAGAAGTACGCCGTGGGGACGGATGCACCGAAGGTGGTATACTTCACCTTACGCACCTGCTCCATAAAGAAATCGTCCGCCAATCTCTCCGCACTTGCCGCTGTTTTGTCGCTTTCGCGCAAAGCTGTTGCCAACCGGTCGTATTCGGTACGGGTAAGCAGGCCGATCAATGCGTCCTCGCCCTCCCGATACGCCTGTGCAAGCTTTGCCGCATCCAGCATACCGCCTGCAAGCAATGCCTGATCCAACAAAATCTCGCCCTGCTCCCCTGCATTCATGCGCACAAGGCGCAGGCAGATCATCAGGTTGGTAAGGTCAATACGCGTGCGCACAAGGCAGACGTGAACGTCCTCTCCGCCCTTTTTTGCGCAAGCGAGCATGTCCGCATAGCAGGCCTTGTCCAGAATCAGATCGATCGCGCGCGGATTTGCCGTTTTGGCATACGCCTCGACAGCCTGCGCAGCAGCCTGTGCCATGGCGGCAGGCAGGCGCGAAAAATCACCCGATTCGGGCATTTTTGCAACCTCTGCGACGCTCACAGAGCCAAGCGCGATCATCATAGGCGCAGCATCAAGTCCGCGCAAATGGCATTTGATGGCAGCTTTGATATTATGGCAATCATACGGATACCGCAAAAAATCGTACAGCTCGGGGGCAGGAACAGACTCCAGCACGTCTTGCAAAGCATTCGCTAAAATGCCCTGCAGCGTCGGCTCGGAAAGCACGCTTCCCCGCTCGTCCCGAATCAGCGTAACGCCGTATTCCTCCAGACGCGCGTACAGCTCGTCCATGCTTGCAGCGTCCGCCAGATGCTCGATGCGCTCTCTGCCCACGATGCCGTTTTCAAGCGCGCGCACGCGAGAGGTCGCATACATATATGCGGTTTGTTGTGGATTTTTCGACATAGGTCAAGTAACCTTTCCAAAAAAGAAGTGTGTAGGGCGGCAGCACCGCCAACTCAGGATTTATTCTGATCCTTATAAAGGATCTGCTGTACGCGAGGCTCCAGCTCCGGACGGATGGCCGCCAGGATCATGGAAAACGCGCAGTTTATCTCAATATCACCGCAGCGCAGCACAAGGCCTCCGTCAATCGCTACGGGTTGCTTGGAAAGCTTCAGCTTTGCAGCCATATCCGCAGGGATCTTGCCTGCAGAGGCCGCGTTTCTGATGCCAAGCATCAGCATGGGAGCTACGTCCGCACCGTCACGCGCGTTGAGCATCAGCTCGTAATACGCGGGCGCGATCTCCTCACCGTAAAGGCGCATGCTGTCGCGCTCGGATTCTCTTTGCGCGTTCAAGGTCTTGCACAAAAGCGAGAGCAAAAGGGCAGCGTATCTTTCGCGATCCATGTCATAGATCTCCTGCATCGCGCGGTCAAACGCACGCTCGATCATTTCACTCTTGGCGGCAAGCTCGATATTTCTTCTGGTCATAGCAGCGCTCGATTTTGCACGGATGACTAAGCTTTCGCCCTCTTTTTCGGCATCCGCGACCATACGGTTGCAGGCTGCCTGCACCTGGGCCAGATTCTTTGCTCTGACCTCAAGGCTCTTTTCCGTGGCTTCATCCAAAATCTCCTGTGCCTGTGCGCGGGCGTCCTCTATGATACGGGAAGTGATTTTTTCAAGTCCTGTCATGATTCTTCCTCAATTCTCAATCTGTATGCGCGGCCTGCGGCCACGGATCAAGCCATCATCGGGCCTACCAGTACCAGCATGACCGAGATCAGCAGTGCGAAAATCGCGTAGGTTTCAACCAGTGCAGCGGAGGTGATTGCCTTACCAACCTGGTCAGGACGCTTTGCAAGCAGATTGACACCTGCTGCAGAAACTCTTGCCTGCTTAAGAGCAGAAACCAAGCCTACCACGGCAATGGGCAGTGCGCTCATCAGATAGTAAGCGCCCTCCTGGATGCTGAGCTGGATCAGATTGTTCATACCGCCCTCTTCAAACAAGCCTGCGTTGAATACGATCAGGAATGCAATAACCAGACCGTAAATACCCTGCGTCATGGGAAGTGCCATCAGCGCGAAAGCCTTACCGAACATATTGGGGTTCTCGGAAAGCAGGCCTGCGGTTGCCTCTGCAACCATACCAACGCCCTTAGCAGAGCCAATGCCTGCAAGACCGACAGCCAGCGCTGCGCCAAGGATTGCCAGCGTACCGCCGCAGAAGATCTGGGAGAGCAGCTTGGGTGCCTGCTCGGTCTGCTCGATCATGCCGGGCTGACCGGGAGCTACAGGCTCTTCTGCTGCAAATGCACCGATGGAAAGGACGAGTGCCAGAACGGCGGTCATAACGATAGTCAAAAGAATTGTCTTTTTCATGATATTTATTTCTCCTTAAAAATATTTGAATGATATTTTATTGATCCGTATAACGGTCCGAGGGCGTCATGGGGGCAAAGCCCTCGCCGCCGTCCTCAAAGAATTTCCCGAAGAACTCCAGATACTGCAATCTGCTTGTATGCACGAACGAGCCAAGCACGTTGAGTGCCATATTGACCGTGTGACCGATCAGTGCGACCACCAGCAACACAAGGATGCGGATCAGCACGTCCACGATCATATTGTCAAACAAGCCGCCGATCATGCTGCCAAACACGGTACCGACCATATTGATAACCTGCGCAATCACCGCCGAAGCAAGTCCCAGTGCAAGAATTCTGGAGTAAGAAAGCAGGTCGGCCGCGTAGTTGATGGCATCGTAAAGTCCAAGCAACCCCTTGAAGAATTTCATAATGGGATTTTTGGCGCTTCTGCCCGCGGTGCATACGATCATCAGCACACCAAGTGCGATCATGACAATGCCTGCGATCTTGTGTAAGAACACCACACCGATACCCGCAAAAATGATCAGCCACGAGCCTACGTCAAAGATAGCCGCGAATACGTGCTTGTCCTTACAAAGCAGCACGAACTTGACGATCATACCCGCCAGAAGGTGGACAGCACCCATTGCAAGTGAAATCACAAGGAAGGTCATAGGTTGGGACAGGGGGTTGAGTACGATGGTCTCTGTACCCAACGTCAGCTGGCCGTTGAAGAACGGAACTGCCTGGATCGCCGCATCGGTGCTTTCGTAAAGCCCCAGCACGTTGACCATGATGGCATATGGCAAATCTCCGAACCAACCGCCGAAGATCACACCGCACAAGGTACACGCAATACCGCAATAGCCAAACATATTGAAGGTGCGGCGCATGCCGTCACGCATCTTGACGATGGGCGGGATCAAAAATCCTCCCAACGTAAGCAATACACCGTATCCTACGTCGGCAAACATCAAACCAAAGATCAGGAAGTAGAAGATACTCATGATCATGGTGGGATCGTACGTGCCGTACTTGGGGTAGGAATACATACCCACAACCCATTCGAAATTCTGTGCAAATTTATTGTTGCGCAGCAGCACGGGAGGCTCTTCTCCCTCATCGGGCTCATCAAACGCAAAGGCGCATTCCGCCTCGTCCAAGGCACTCGCGACCTTATCCACCGTCCGCAAGGGCGCCCAGCCCTGCAGCATCGCGCAATAGTTAGTCTGCGCAAGCTTCTGCTTGGCAACGGCAGCGGTCAGATTGGAGTTTTCCAGATCCCACAGCATCTCAAGGTCGTCCAGCATGCCTGCGATCCCCGTGAATTGTTGCCTGATCTGCGCAAGCTCGGCCTGCAGTACCGCGCAAGCCTGTTTATGATCGTTGTATTCTTTTCTGGCAGGCGCCGAGAACTCCTTGAGCGAGGCTCTGAGAAAGCCATGTTCACTCAGCACGCGCTGCACCACAGCGGCATATGTGCGGTGATAAATGACCGACGCATATTCACCGTCATCGTCCGAGAACACACCCTCGACCAGGGCGCAATGCTCGGCAAGTGCCTCGTTGACGGCTTCCAGCTTGGTTTTGGGCGGGAACGAGCCCAGCTGCACCTCGCAGCTTTGCGTGGCCTCGGTCCCCAGCGGCACCGTATAGGTCAACCAAGGGGCCAACGTGTGCATGCGCGCCATGAGTGCAACGATCTCTGCGTTGCATGCGTTCTCGCGCTGCTTGAGCGCAAGCGTGCGCTCCACGGCCTGTGTTGCGGCATCATACCGCTCGGCCATAAATTTTTCCGTATCCAGCTGTTTTCTGGTTTGCACCAATCCTTTTCTCTCGGAGAATTTGGCAAGGATCTCCAAAGCGTCCCCTACGGCAGTCAAGCGCCGCTCGGCATCCGCTCGTTGCGCGTCACAATCCATGCGCGCAAGCACTTCCTGCGCGTTCTCCACCTCGCGCACCTGCACACAGCGCAAGCGCATCAATCGGTGGATCAGCGCATCGGCCTGATCCTTTGGGGCAAACACAGTCAGCTTTCGCATCGTGCTTACTGACATTGCTCCATGATCCCCCAGACGATTGCCTTGACCGCCTCTTCCATATGAAGCTCGGCCATTTTATTCATGTTTTCCGCGTCCTGTTGTGCGCTCTGCAGGCTTCTTTGCAAAATCTGCTCGCTGCGGCTCTGCATGTCGTCCAGCATGGCACGCAGGTTACTTTCGGTTTCCTGCTCCATCTTTTCGCGGTCCTCGTTGCTCTTTTGTGCGGTCTCGGCATACATGGCTTGCGCCCTTTCCTTTGCTGCATCAATGATCTCGGCAGCCTGCGCCTCGGCCTGTGTGATCTTCAGAATCGTTTCCTTTGACAAAAGGTTCACCGTCCTTTTTTATATGATTCCGTGCGGCTTTCAATATTTTGCCACTATAAAGTATATTTTACCATAAATCCCTTACAAATGCAAGAGATTTCATTTAATTTCCCTCGTAAACCTCGAAATTTTCAACGCGTTCAAACATTTTTCGCACTTCCTGCAAGCATTGGCACAAAATCCTGCATTGCCCCTGTCTTTCTCGGAACAAAATCAATGCAAAGCCCCGTGTGCAGCTCCGCATATCCGTCCGCGCCCGCGTTGTGATACAGCACCGCACCGTCGTCCTCCAGCCAGATCCCCTCGGGACGCTTGCCGCCCACGCGAAGCGCACGTAAGGCAGGCACGTGTACAAGAAAATATTTGAGCGGAATGATCACACCGCGCCCCATGTCCCACACCTCCGCGCTGCGGTGACAAATCGGGTATTCGCCCGTCACACCACTGTTTTTGATGCTGTCGGTCACCACCGACAAAAACTGCCCCTGCTGCCATACCACCTGCGTTTGCATACGGCAGATCATGGGACGAAACCCGAACATGCGGTTTGATTTTTGCGCCGCGTATTCCTCCCGCAGCACCTTTCCCTGCTTATGCTCCGCCCACGAAAGATACGCCATGGCAGCATTTTCATAGCACGCGTTGAACTTTTCAAAATCTTTGCCCTCTGCCCTGACAAAGGTAGCCTGTGCGCGCAGCACCACAGCACCGCTCTGCATCACGCATACCTGCTTTGTTATTTGCTTGATCTGCATAAAATCCCCCCCTTGTTAAGTTTTATTCGTGCAAGGGAAAGAATATGAAAAGCGGCAGCCTACTCCAAAGTAAGCCACCGCTTTTATTTGTTTTTTGCTTGGTTCAGCCCTCGATCGAGCCGTTCGGAATGCTGCTCAGGTCCCCGTCCGGGATCCCGTCACCGTCAAGGTCAATACCGCCCGTGCTGCCCATCAGGCTGCCGGATGCGTAGTTGAGCACAAAGTCGATCACTTCCGCCTCGGTCACAACGTCCTGCCCTGCAAACTCGTTGATGATCGCCTCGGCAACCTCGTCCACCAGCTCGGGGCTGACGACTGCGGCTGCATCCTGCTCGCCAAGATATTCCTGCACAATGCCGGTCAACGCCTGGCTGAGCTGCTCGGGATCGTTCTTGTTGGCATTGATCGATTCGGTCAGCTTGCCTGTCAGCTCCTTGTCGCCCATATCCAAGGCCTGCGTCACGGCACGCACGCAAAGACGCTTGATCTCTATCGCCATAGGCGCAAGATGCTCGTTTTTCTCAAAGCATTCGCTCACCTTTTGGATCATGCCCGAATTGCCCGAAAAAATATTCATCAGCGCATCGGAATCCTCGAGATTTGCAAAAATTTTGTATTCCAGCATCATGTCCAGCACGTCGATCAGCGTATTCAGATCTGCGATCAGCAGCTCGCCGTCCACGGTTGCCATGATATTGAGAAGCACCTCAAACGTAGGATCGATCAGCTCGCCAAGTTGCGGGCGTTCAATGCCCAAAAGAGCGTCACCGCGCGCCCAGTTGTCGCACATCTCCGCGATCAGCGAGGCCATCAGATCCGGCATCAGAACGGCACGGTCCAGCGTTTCCACCATGTCCCCCAGCGCCTCTACGCTCTGCTCGGGAGAGGATGCAAAATCGGCCTTTGCAAAGCTTTGCAACGAGCGCACAAGGCCAATGGCCGTGATCGCCTCGGTTTCCAGGCTGAATTCGCTGCCGTTGTATGCAGTAGATGTCATGTGGTCAAATATCGGACGCCCCAGCGTGCCGTACGACACCTTGAGAAAACGGTTGTCCTTGATCGGAGTAACGTAATCCTGTACGATAAAATATAGTTTTTCATCAGCACTTGAGCCCTCGCGCGAAAACGAGTCGCTGTCAAGGCCGTCGAAATAAGCATCGGAAATATTGTGCAGCATATTTGCATAGCCGCTGATCGGCAAAAGCAGGATCGCCAAGAGCAAGCAAGCATTGAGCAAGCCCACGCACGCGCCGGAAATACGCGACCAAAGAGGCACGTAGCGCTTGATCCTGACCGTTTCACCCTCCTCATTCACCGTCTTGCGTCCGGGCTTGTAAACAAACAGCAAAATAAAGCCGATGATGGCATGGAAGATCCCAAAAAAGGCCAAAAACAGCAGCGGCGTGATCATCACACCCACAAGCATGGGCAAAAGCGCGATCAGCCCGTCAAATTCCGCAAACACCTGTTCAAGCGAAAGCCCGAATAAGCCCGTAATCCATAAGACCAGCGGATATACGTAATCGCGTGCAACGGTGGTGAAATCCCTGGACAAAAAGCACGCCAAAAACGCGCTCAAAGCAAGATTTCCGGTTGTCATCAAGGCTTTGATCAAGCCTCTGTGCCATCCCCTGAACGCAAATATCAACCCAAGCACTGCAATGGCTACGGTTATCACGACAGAAATGATTTGTCCCAACGCCATGGCTTCTTCTCCTTTTCTTTGGATTTCATCGGTATAGTCCTACTAATATCATACAACATTTCCCCGCTTTTGTCAACTGCAGGCAAAAAAACACCGCGCACATGCGTCGTCATACCCAAAGCAGAAAGAGAGAATATGAAGATGCGCGTGCGCGGATGCACTTGGAAAATATTATTCTTCGGTTTCCAGTACGATGCTCGAAGCGCCCACGCTGACCATCCAGCCCGCACCGGCCACCTCAGCCTTGCCCTGTTCGATCTCGGCAGCATACTCTTGCTGGTAATATTGCACCAAAGTATCTACGTCCTCGATTGCGGAGGCACCTACGCCGAGCTGCAATACCCAATCACCCGTTTCGGGGTTCTCGTAATAGGCGCGAACCACGCCCGTGATCTCGCCCTGCAGCACAACACCGTCGGCAGCCAGCTTGTTTGTAAACTCTGCAAGAGCCGCATCGTCATAGCGCTCAACGGTAGCAAATTCCACGGTTTCCAGCTCAGCCTGCAATGCATCCAGTAATACCACGGACGCGCTGTCCCCGATCTTATTCTCGATTGCAGCGCAGGATGCAAAGCACCCCATGCAAATAAGCAGCGTCAGAGCCATCGTCAAAATCTTTTTCATGTTTTTTCACCTCATCTTGTTTTTCGCAGTTCCATGCATCAGGTCAGCATGTATTCGATCTGTACGTAATACTGATAAGCAGCGTAAGAAACGTCGGGGGCAATCGCCTCCAGGCTGTCAACGTAGACCTCACCTATTGCCCGGGCATCCGATTTGTGGGTTGTACCCACTATAATGCCAAGCACGTGCTTGCCGGTTGCTTGATCCTCGTAAACGTATTCCATCATGCCGGTGATCTTTCCTTTAAGCAAGATCCCCGAGTCAGCCACAAGCGATTCCGCATAGGACGTCACACCCACGTCCTGCCAGCGCGAGCAATCGTAGCCCGCCTGTTCAAATTCCTGCTGCAGCGCATCCAACTTCTGAATGGATTGCTGCTCCTTGATGTCGGCACACGACACAAGCATCACAACGCTCACCAAGAGCAACGCCAACGCCATCGCGATTCGTTTCATGCCATAACCTCCGTTTTTGCACGTAGCCGTACTGCATAATAGTATTATTATAGCATTGCCTGCAAAAAAAGTCAAGAGCTCGCGATCATTCATATTCCGCCCATGCGTGAAAAGCGCGTGAAAGAATACGAAAAAATACAGAAAGACAGCGCATTTTTCGCACACGGCACAACAAAACGCCGCGCAAAAAGCATCTCAAGAATTTTTGCAAAAAATTTTGCAAAAAAATAAAACTTTTTTTCAAAAAGGGGTTGCATTTTTGAAAATGATGTGATATAATAAGCAAGTCGTCAAGAACGGCCCGTTGGTCAAGCGGTCAAGACGCTAGCCTCTCACGCTGGAAACATGGGTTCGATTCCCGTACGGGTCACCACAAAAAGGCAAGGCACACTCTGGAGTGTGCCTTGTCTTTTTGCTATGATCCAAGAAAGAATCGAGCCCCTCACCGCGCAGCGGTGATCTGCGTGCGCGGCACAAGCCTTGGATGGGCACTTATTTTCGGCGCACGCATGG
>JAZQYT010000013.1:0-4980 GCA_045633665.1 Eubacteriales bacterium
TGAGATCGACATTCTGGTCTGCACCACCATCATAGAAACCGGCGTGGACGTTCCCAACGCAAACACCCTGATCGTGGACAACGCCCACCGCCTGGGGCTTTCGCAGCTGCACCAGCTGCGCGGACGCATCGGGCGCAGCGCGCGCCGCGCTTACGCCTACTTCACCTTCCCCGCCAACCGCGCCCTGCCCGAGATCGCGCAAAAGAGGCTGGAGGCCATCAAGGACTATGCCGAGTTTGGCGCAGGCTTTAAGATCGCGCTGCGCGACATGGAGATCCGCGGTGCGGGTAATTTGCTGGGTGCGGAGCAGCACGGACACTTGGATGCCGTGGGCTACGACATGTACATCAAGCTGCTCAAGAGCGCAGTGCTGGAGGAAAAGGGCGAGGTGCAGGTGCAAAAGCAGGAATGCACGGTATCCTTGGACTACGACGCTTACCTGCCCGACACCTACGTGCGCTATCCCGGCCAGCGCATGGCGCTTTACAAGAGAATTGCGCTGATCGAGACCGAATACGACCGCGATGACATCGCCGACGAGCTGCTTGACCGCTACGGCGACCTTCCCGTGCAGGCCGAAAACCTGCTTTACGTGGCGCTCATCCGTGCCGAGGGTGCGGCCTGTGACATCAGGCAGATCCGTCAGGACGGCAGCACGGTGGCCATTTACCCGAACAAATTCCGCTACGAGATCTGGGCCGACCTTTCGCGCATGCTGGGCGGCAGACTCAAGATGGTGCTTTCGGGTGAGCCGCATATGGTACTGCGGCTCAAGGAAAAGGAGAACGCGCTGCGTCTTATTCATAAAATGTTTGTAAAATATACGGAACTTAGCAAACAATCCGACGAGTGAATGCGCTATAATGAATAATGAATAACAATAAAAAAGGAATGATCATATGAAACCTTGCAAAGTCAAATTGCTTTTACTGATCCTGATTTTTGCCCTCTGCCTGCCCACGCTGGCGGGCTGCTCGGACAAGCACGGCAAAACGCTCTTGTCCATTGAGGACACCAAGCTCTCGGTCAACACCTATGAGCTGCTCCTTTCGCGCATGAAGGGTACACTGGCCAAATATCAGTATGACGTGGACAGCGACGCATTCTGGTCTACCGTTGTAGATATGGAGAACTCCACCTACGACGAATATTTCCGCGCCACCATCTTGGAAAACGCAAAGACCTACGTGGTCGGCACTTACCTGTTTGACCAGGTGTACAACCTGACGCTCTCCTCCGAAGTGCTGGACGCCATTGACGAGGAGCTTGCAGAGTACGTGGACTACGACGGTGACGGCTCCAAGGCCGCATTCAACCAGATCCTTGCCGAATACGGCGTCAATTACGATATTCTGCGCGACACGTACATTATGGAAGCCAAGATCGACGCGCTCAAGCTGCACCTGTACGGAGAGGGTGCCTCCAAGATCGCAGGCAACGTCAAGGAAGAATACTGCCAGACCAATTTCGTCTGCTTCAAGCAAGTTTTCCTTGCCTCCTACTACTATATTTGCGAGACCGACGAGAACGGTGACGACATCTACTACACCACAAACTCGCTTGGCAACAAGATCATCTGCTACGACACCGAAAACGGCAGCACCAAGACCGATAAGAACGGTGACGTTATCAAGGACAAGTACGGCTACGAGGTCTACTTTACCGAGGACGGCAAGATCGCTTATGACAAAAAGAAGGGTACGACCTCCTACGTGTTCAACAAGGACGGAGAGCCCGAGGTTGGCGACTATTCCAAGGAGGAGCTGGCAGAGATCAAGCAGCAGGCAAAGGATCTTTTGGCACAGATCTCCGAGGGCGACTATGACAACTTCGAGGTGCTCATGGAAAAGCACGGCGAGGACGTGGATGCACAATCCTACACCAACGGCTACTACTTGCACAAGGATCCCGCAAACTACGATTCCTACACCTACCTGCAAAGCATCGTCAAGGAGCTTGGCGGTATGGAGGTAGGAGAGACCGCTTTGGTGGAATCCGACTACGGCTACCACGTCATCATGAAGTACCCCATCGAAGAGGGTGCTTGGGACGACGAAGACAATAAGGACTGGTTTGAGGGCTTTGAGGACGGCTTGATTGAGGACATGTTCTTCTCCCTTTGCAAGACATACATGGATCGCGTCCAGATCGATCAAGCGGTGCTGGACACCGTTCCCTCCATGAAGCAGATCGGCATCAATTTCTATTACTGATATCAAGAAAGGAAGCCTTACCATGAAATACTGTAAGCTCGCACTGCTTTTTGTCTGCCTTGCGCTGGCGCTGACGCTGGCCGCTTGTCAAACACCCGACACGCCCGATACAGACACCGATGCCTCGACCGAGCAAAGCACCGACGCGCCTACCTCCCCCGAGGCGGATCCCAACGCGCTCGGATCCTACACCGTCTACCTTAGCGCGGACGCGACAGTTTGGGAGCGCAAGTGCGCCGAGACGCTGATTGCCAAGCTTGAAGTGGCAACCGGCACGACCTTGACACTCAACCGCGATGAGAGCGCACGTACGGATTGCGAGATCGTCATTTGCGGTGATCCCGCCAAGGCAGGCCTTGACGCAGACAAAATCGGCTACAACGGCTATGCCGTCAAGCGCGACGGCAGCAAGCTGACGCTGGCCGCCGCCATTGAAAACGGCATGCTGGCCGCCGTGGACTACACGCTTGCCAACGTTATCAAGGACGGCAAGGTGGCAGAGAGCTGCGACGTGCTGACCGAGCAGGATACAACACTTGTCACACCCGACCCGAACAAGCACATCAACGTGACCATTTCGGGTGACACGGGCTACGATATTTACAAGCTTCCCTCCATTCTCAACAGCGGCTACCGCTACGGTGCCTCGATCATCGTCAACGGGGACGGCACCATGGACGCCTGGTTTGCCACCACGGGCTGCGGTTCGCAGCAATGGGACTGGATCTCTTGGCGGCACTCCGAAGACAACGGCAAGACCTGGAGCGAGGAAAAATGCGTGCTCCAGCCCACCCCCGACAGCTACGACCACTACTCCTGCTGTGATCCCGGCGTGATCTACTGGAACGGCTACTATTACATCGGCTATACCTCCACGGTCAACGCCAACATGTGCGACAACTGCATTTTCGTGGCGCGCTCCGAAAATCCCGACGGTCCCTTCGAAAAATGGAACGGCAGCGGTTGGGGCGGTGACGATCCGCAGCCTATCGTGTTCTTCTCCGAGCCGCAGAACATCTGGGGCTACGGTGAGATCAGCTTTGTGGAGCTGAACGGCACGCTCTACATGTATTACACCCTGACCGGTGCGGGCGGACACTGCACCATGGTTTCCACCGCCAACGCGCTGGACGAAAACTGGCCCGCAACCATGGAATACCGCGGCATTGCCGTAAACGGTGGCTCCAACGACTCGCTTGACGTCAAATACGTGGAGGAATACGGCAAATTCCTTGCCATCTGCACCGACTCAAGACTGAGCCCCGACTCTTACCTTGCTTTCTATGAATCCAACGACGGCATTACCTTTGAGCGCGTTGACGTGGTCAAGGAAAACGTCTACCACTACTGCCACAACTCGGGCATGGCCGGCACCAAGAACGGTCACATCGCCCCAGACACCCCTACCTTTGCAGCCTACGCTTACGGCAAAGACTGGGGCGTTTGGAATACCCGCGTGCAGGACTTTACGCTCTCCCTGACCGATACGATTGATCTTAGCGAGCAGCAAGGCTCCAATATCAAGGCAGAAACGGCACGCGATGAGCGCGATCCCGCCTCTCTTGAATTCGTTGCCATTTCCGCGCGCGAGGACGACGTGATGTACGTATCCTCCCGCTCCAAGGGTATGACGCTCAACCTCTACGCCTGCACCACCTTCCAGAATGAATGGACCTCGCTGCGCAAATACAAGAGCGAGCTCAAGCTGCAAAGCAGCAATACCGACGTGGCAACCGTTGAGGACGGCTCGCTGACAGTCAGAATCAAGGGCGTGGGTAAGGCGATCATCACGGTAGAATTCCGCGGCCTGATCACGCAGGTCTGCGTCAAGGTATACGACAAAACTGCCTCTACAGGTGCTGTGACCAGCTTCGTTCCCTTTATCACCGATACCTTTACCATTGACCAGACCGCTCCCCTGCCTTACAACCCGCAGATCAAATCGATCGTCAGCTACGACGACGCGACCTGGATCGAGGGCTGGGGCAACGCGCACGGCATTACCTACGAATACGACGATTCCAAGATCCGTGTCAGCAGCGAAGGCGTGGTCTACCCCATCAAGGAAGGCACACACGAAATCACGGTCAAGTGCGCAGGCTTCTCCTACAAGGTCAAAGTTACAGTCATTGCACCCGAAAAGATCTTCACTTATGAAAACATTGACTTTTCCGATCCCGCAGCCTCGCGTGTAATCGGTGCAACAAACGATGCAACAGTCAAGATCACCGAGGAAGGCCTGCTTTGCACCGCTGCCTCGGGCGCAGACCCGCTGGTATACCTGAGTTACGTTGCAGGCGCGATCGATACAGCAAAGGTCAAATCGATCACGCTGACCTACAAGTTAGAGCCCGGCACCTCCAAAACCATGGGACAGGTGTTCTTCCTGACCGAGGCAAATCCCGATCCCTCGGAGGCCGCTTCTCAGAAGTATCAGATGAAGGCGGACGGCGAGTGGCACACCGTCACCATCGAGCTTGCGGGCAAGGCGTTCTGGAACGGCATACTCAACCAGCTCCGCTTTGACTTCCTTGACCACTGCAATGCGGGAGAAACGCTCCTGCTGCAGTCGATCGTGCTGGATCCCGTTGAGCAATAATCCGCATAAAATCCAAGGAGCCGAATCCTTGGCGTGATACTCTTAACGGAGTATCACGCCAGTTCTATTCGCCTACGGCGAGTGATATTGCTACGCAGTGATATTCGGCTTACGCCGAGTGTTATTCGCTTCGCGAGTTTATGGGCGAATAGAATATCACTGAAGCCG
>JAZQYT010000014.1:0-10364 GCA_045633665.1 Eubacteriales bacterium
GGCATTTCGGTGTTTTTGGATACTTGAACAAATATTCACTTACTTTTTTGGGACATATAACGCACGCATAGCGTTGAGTACGGCAAGGATCATAACACCCACGTCCGCAAAGATGGCAACGATGGCAGGGAGCGTACCGACAAAGGGCAAAAGGCTCCACACAAGCACTACCAGCTTGACGCCAATGGCAAACACGATATTCTGCTTGACGATGGCCAGCGTTCTGCGGCTGATCTGAATGGCGGTTGCCACCTTAGAGGGCTTATCGTCCATCAGCACCACGTCAGCCGCCTCAATGGCAGCATCCGAGCCAAGCGCACCCATGGCAATGCCGATATCGCCTCTTGCAAGCACGGGCGCGTCGTTGATACCGTCGCCCACATAGACCACCTTACCCTTGGCGGATTTCTGTGCAATCAGCTCCTCCAGCTTGTCCACCTTATCTTTTGGCAAAAGCTCGCTGTATACCTCATCCACACCAAGCAATTCCCCGATGGCCTTACCCGTGGCTGACGCGTCACCCGTCAGCATGACCGTCTTTTTGACGCCCAGCTTACGCAAGCGCTCAATGCCCTGCTTGGCATCCGGCTTGATCTCGTCGGACACGATGATGTGTCCCTCATATTCACCGTCCACCGCAACGTGTACCACCGTACCCACAGCGTCACATTCATGCCACTGCGCACCGATGCTGCGCATGAATTTGCGGTTGCCCACGCATACCTGCTTGCCGTCGATCATGGCCTTGATGCCGTGTCCTGCAATCTCACGCACCTCGCCCACGCGGCTGTTGTCCACTTCCTTGGCGTACGCCTGCTTGAGTGAGCGGGAAATGGGATGATCCGAATAGCTCTCGGCCGTGGCCGCCAGATCCAAGAGCGCATGCTCATCTATCTTTTCGGGATGGATGGCCGTGACCTTGAAATTGCCCTTGGTCAGCGTACCGGTCTTGTCGTAAACAACGGTTTCCGCCTTGGCAAGTGCCTCTAAATAGTTTGAACCCTTGATCAGAATGCCTACGCGCGATGCCCCTCCGATGCCGCCAAAGAACGACATAGGCACCGAGATGACCAGCGCACAGGGGCAGGAAATGATCAGGAAATTGATCGCACGTAAGATCCACTCGCTCCACGGTGCGCTGTCAAAGCCAACGATCAAGCCCATGATCACGGGCGGCAGCACCGCAAGCGCGGCTGCCGAGCAGACCACGATGGGAGTATACCAGCGCGCAAAGCGCGAAATATACGCCTCGCTCTTGGACTTTTTATCACCCGAGGTTTCCACCAGTTCCAATATTTTGGAAACCGTGGACTCTCCAAATTCTTTTTCCACGCGCACGCGAAGCACGCCGTTCATATTGATACAGCCGCTGATCACACCGTCACCCACGCTTACGTCACGAGGGTTGGATTCTCCCGTCAGGGCAACCGTGTTCAGGCTGCTTGCGCCTTCCACGATCACACCATCCAGCGGCACCTTTTCGCCCGGCTTGATCACAATGATCTCGCCAACCGCAACCTCGTCCGGAAAGACCTCTTCCACCTTGCCGTCACGCTCAACGTTAGCGGTATCGGGGCAGATCTCCATCAGCGCGGCAATCGCGTTCCTGCTCTTGCCCACCGCAATGCTCTGGAACAGCTCGCCAGTCTGATACAACAGCATGACCATGACCGCCTCCATGTACTCGGGCTCCTGATCGGGAAACAGACCGATCGAAAGCACGCCTACCGTGGCTACGGCCATGAGGAAATTCTCGTCAAACACCTGACCGTGGAAAATACCGCGCAGAGCCTTCCACAGAATGTCATAACCGATGATAAAATACGGCACGAGGTAGCAAAGCGCAGCCACCCATTCTGGCGCGTGGATATGCCCGTGGCTTTCACCAAAATGGCTGTGTCCGCCGATCAGCACGCGGCAAAGCACCAGCAAGATCGCAGACAGAATGATGCGGATCAGTACCCTTTTCTGACTTTTTTTGAGCTTCATCACTTAATGATCACCTTACAATCGGAATCGACCTTTTTGACTGCCTTGACGATCTGGGGGATGATCTCGTCAAACTTGTCCTCGTCTGCCTCAACCGTCAGTCTCTGTGCCATAAAGCTGACGCTTGCATACGTCACACCCTCGATCTTCTTGATTCCCTCTTCCATCTTGGACGCGCAATGTGCGCAATCCAGATCTTCCATTTTGAATACTTTTTTCATGTTACCCTCCTTACAGAGCCTATTTTTCTGTTTAAAATTATACTCCAAATTGATGTTTTTGTCAAGAGAAAGTGCGAAATTGCGAGATGAACGCGAACGCAAAGAACATCGTGTAGGGGAAGATATCATCTTCCCGCCCGTAAACAGTTTACGAACGGATCATCCCGAACACCAACCTAACCGCCGCGGGCGGGAAGGTAATACCCTCCCCTACATTTCAGGATAACACTTGGGTGCCGCTCCGCACCCTCTATACACCCTTTTTCAAATATGCGAAAATAAAAATACAAAACATTTTCAACTTTTTTCAAAAAAGCGTATTCTTTTTTCCAAAAAATGCGTCTATATAGGTGAAAGGATAGCGCGACTGTGATTTTGCCCCGATTTTTGCCGTTTTCAGGGATAAACGGTCAAAATTTGGGATAAACGGTATTTGACAGCACTCGCCTTCCATGATATAATGAAAGCAAGAAAACAGGGAGGCCTACACATGAAAAAACAACGACTGAATATTCGCATCATTTGCACCGTACTGCTGTGCCTGATGCTGACCTCTGCCCTGTGCGGCTGTGCAAGGATCCTTCGGGGCGAGGAGTACATCGTGTATCCCTGCTATTTCAACCAGGATGTAGAGGGTGTTGACGGCAAGGTGATCCGTGACCTTTTGGATAAGGAAGGCTGGGTGCTCGTACAGCCCGAATCAGATGGAGAGCCGCTTTATGAAAACAGCAAACCCTATGTGTATTACACAGGCGAAGAACAGGCAAATCAAAGAAGAGGAATCATCATTCACGAATTTGAAAGCGCCGAGCAAGCCGAGGCAGTCTATCTGGAAAACTTGACACTTACCGTTTTTGCGGGAGAATTCCCCCTTGATCATTCGTTTTATCAGATGGAGATTCGCATATCCAACTGCGTGATCATGACCATCAGAAATGCACACGTGATGCTGTTTGACATGCTTGACCTTGGAGAAATTCGCTCTCTGCAAGCATTTGAAAACGTGACGCATGAATCCATCAAAAATCCCAAGAGTGTTGACATTGATGCCGTGCGCGCCAAAATGGAGGCAGACGGATACGTATTCTACCCTTCCGCCATATACGACGAGGAAGAAGAGGATTATACCAACACGTACATTATCGTGTCTCCCGGGCAGGATCGCGCCTATGCGTTCACCCAAGGAGAAATACTCAAAAACGGGCGCTCAAACACGTATCTCGGCGTGGATCTGGTTTGCGATGTTGAAGAAATCTTAATCGGGATGCACGTGGTCGACTTCAAGGACGGCAGCAGCATCATTTGCTACGGAGAGTCGTTTGAGGAGATCAGAGCGTATTTTACGGAAGAATAGAAAAATTCCTTTACACACCAGGGAAAATATGGTATACTGAAGTATCAGACACGCGGAGGTGGAATATGCCCTACACCATTTCGGATAAACTATATGCGCTTAATGTGGGCGACGTGCAAATGCACGGCCCGGTAGACGACAAGCTGCGCCTTGTTTGTGAGCAGACGCTCAAAAAGATCAATATGCACGCGCTGGCGGACTATTTCCGCTATCGCACCGACGCTTTTGCCACGGGAGAATTCTGGGGCAAGCTGATGCGTGCTTGTTGCATGACCTACGAGTACACGCGCGACGAGCAGCTGCTTGATATCATCAAAACCGCTGTGGACGACCTGCTCTCCTTGCAGGACGCGGACGGGGACATCAGCACCACCAAAAAAGAGACACAGCCCAAGGGCGCCTGTGGCAGCGACTTATGGGAGCGCAAATACGCGCTGATGGGGCTGCTCGAATACTACCGCGTCTTTTGCGACGAGCGTGCCTTACAGGCTTGCCGCCGCGTGGTCAGATACACCAACGCGCAGGTAGGTGCTGCACCCAAAACACCTATCACCGATACAGGCTGGGCCTTTTGCGGCATCGAATCCTCTTCTATTCTCGATCCGCTCATGCAGCTTTACACCATTTGCGGCGAAGCGTCTGCCATGGAGCTTGCACAGCACATCGTGGACGTGGGCTGCTGCGCAAGAGAGCATATGTTTGACGCCATTCGTGCAGGAAAAGATCCCTGGCAGATCGGAAGCAATGGCACTCCCAAAGAATCCATCGCCAAGGCTTACGAAATGATGTCCTGCTTTGAGGGCTTGCTCGGCTATTACGCTTGCACAGGCGACAAAACCGCTTTTGATACCGCGCTGCTCTTTTGGAACAAGGTAAACGACCAGGAGATCACGCTGCTTGGCTCTGGCGGTGCGGATGCACCGCGCAATCTTGGCCCGGGTACGGGTGAGCAATGGAATCTGACGCGCCAAAATCAGACCAATCCCGACATTGATCTGATGATGGAAACCTGCGTGACCGTTTACTGGATGCGCCTTTGCTATCGTCTTTTGCGCTTGACAGGCGAGGTCAAGTATGCGGACGCGCTGGAGGTCAGCCTGTACAACGCCATCGTGGGCGCTCTGCGCCCCGACGGGCAGTTCTTTGAATACTTTCCAAAATTCAACGGTCAGCGCAATCCACGCGTCAACTTCTCCTTTAACATAGAGGGCTTTGAGCTTTCCTGCTGCACCGCCAACGGACCGACGGGGCTTGCCATGGCACCCTATCTGTACGCCATGAAGACCGTGGACGGCTGCGTGCTCAATCTTTACGAAAACGGTTGCTTCACCGTCCCCCACGCAGGCGGCAGCGTGACCTTTGCCATTTCGTCCCGTTACCCCATGCTGGGCTCGGCTACTCTGCTTGTGACCGCGTGCGACACAAGCAAGCCCATGACGCTGGGGCTGCGCGTACCCGGATTTGCGCAAGATTTTTATGCCATTTGCGACGGTCAGATGCATGCAGGCACGCCCGGCACGTATCTGCCGCTGACGCGCACGTGGCACGTGGACGACGAGGTCACGGTTGCCTTTGACATTCCGCTTGTATGCCATCCCGCACCGCACGGTGACAACCGCGCAGGCGACGATTTCTGCGCATTTACCTACGGTGCGATCCTGCTTGCACGTGATAACCGATACGATCCCGATCCTCTCTCCCCCATTGCAAGCATGAACGTGACCGATTGGCGCATCATGCCCTCAGATTGCGGCGGTTACTTGCGTGCCGAAATACAAACCGAGCGCGAGGGCTTGACGCTGATCGACTACGCATCTGCGGGAAATGATTGGAGCGAAAAATCCTTGTTTGTTTCCTGGATTCCAACCAAACAGTAATTTTATAAAGCAAAAAATACAGCCCGATGGGGCTGCGAAAATAGCGGTAAAAGCAAAGCTGTCTTCCAAAAAAGACAGCTTTTGTTTATGAATATGCTTACAATATTTAGTTGCGGTCGATACTGGCGATCAATGATCTCCCCTACAAGTGTTTTTGCTTTGGCTTTTGTATCGTAAACCCTCTACATGAATTTCCGTAGGGGCGATCGGTGATCGCCAATGCCTGCGACAACTAATTTATTCGAATATTTTCTAAAACAGGGGCTTCCTTCACGTGAAGAAGCCCCTGTTTGTTTCGCTAATTCCGCAGCTCCATAGGCTGCCTCTTTTCTTTTACTCCGTGATCAGCTTGATCGGGCCGAACAGGCCGGACGGAGAGATAGGCATGCAATGCGAGAATTTATCGCGTTGCTTGCCAACCAAGGTATTGGAAACCTCCACCGTGACCGTATTCTTCCCTGCGCGCAGATACTCGGAAACGCGGAACGCATACGGTGCGGTGATGCGGATGCCCACATCATGGCCGTTCACCCATACACGTGCTGTTTGTCCCACTCTGCCAAGATCCAGTACAGCGTCCTTGGGCGCGTCTTCCAATTCCAACGCAAAGGTATAGCGCATGCGTCCCGAAAAACCGGGCTTTTCCGAGGCAGAAGCGATATTGCAAAGCTTATCGGTAGTCTTATATGCCACGTATGCGGACAGATCGTCCGAATCTGCCAGCTCAATATCAAACGTGGGAGCAAGAACGGTCACATTTGCGCCGTTCGACATGCGCGGCAGCGATGCCACGTCACAGCCGAACACCAAAATTTCGGACTGACCGGGCAGCAGCTCGACCGTGATCGTGCCGTCCACGGTGGTATCACCAAACATATCGTCCTCGATCATGCGCAATCTTGCAAAGTCACCCTGTACGGGCAGCTTGACTGTTGCCTTGGCGGTATTGACACCGTCCTCATTAAAGAACATGAACACGTCCGCACCGTCACGCTTGACGTGATAGTGGCGCAGCAAGGGGCAGTTGCCGTCAACCGTGATATCGGCAAGTCCCAGCGCACGGATGCGCTCGGGCAGCTCTTGCTCGGTAACCACCTCACCGCAAAGCCCCTCGGCTCTGCCATCGCAAAGCAGCACGGGAACGCCTGCTTCGCATATACGCTTGACGGCCCGTGCAAGTCTCTCGGGGATCTCCTTGGCATACGGCACGACCAAAGCGCCGTACACTTCGCCGTTGAGCGTCAATTTTCCACTAGCTGCCTCGGCCTTTTCCAACGCCTCCAGGCAGATGATGTCATAGCACAAATGCGCATCCAGCAGCGCCTTGGCAGGTACTTGAGTAAAGGTATAGTTGCCCTTCTCGTTCATCCACTCACCCTCTGCATGGTACAGCACGGCACAAGAGGTGATATGCTCACCGCCGTACAAGAGATGCGCCGCCTTGTTGGTATAGTGCATCAGATGGGTAAAGCCGTCAAATTGCGGATCATGCCCCTCTGCGCCAAAATGCGGCGGGCAATCGGGATCGGGATAATCGGGCGAGAACGCATGGGGAATAAAGTGATTGATGCCGCGCACCAAAAGGAAATCGGTCAGCCACTTCATCATGGTGCAGCCCTCGGCCCAACCGTACGCGCCAAACTCCTCGCACATGGCTCTGCCCTTCATCTGGGGATACTGGTGCGCCAGAGATGCGCCAAGCTGTCCCAGCACGTAGTGATAAAACGCGGGATCGGAAAGACCTGTGCTAAGACTTGTATTATGGATATGGTGCGCCATACCCGGCATGACCTGGTGCAGCACGATATCAATGCCTGCCATATCCTGTCCCTCGAGCGCACGGAAATAATGCCCCGCGCCCACGGCAGGACGTGCGTGGCAGTTATAGTCCTCGATGATGTGGCCGATATACATCACGCCTCTCTCACGGCACCAGTCACCCAGCATATAGCTGAAGTTGTCGCGGTACAGGGTGGTAATGGCGTTCATGTAAGCCAGACGCGTCACGGGCGCATGCTCACTCCAGAACCACAGCTCTGCCATGTAAGGCAGCGCGTATTCGCCCATCTCCTCGCTCATCAGCTCAATGACACGGAGATTGTACGGCAGAGCCATGCCCACCGTACCCAAGGGACGCTCGTGTCCGCTGGGATCAACGGGATGACGGGTAGCCATGCTGTTACCAAACGAAGGCTCGTCCGAGAAAAAGCCGACCAAAGTATTGCCGAAATACTTTGCATAATGCGCGTAATGCGGCTCGTAAACGGCCTCCAGCAGCACACGGCAGGATTCCTCGGAAACCATATCGATATAGTTTCCGCGGTTGCCGCGGCGCGAATTGGTATAAATATATACGCGCCAAAGGCCTTCGGGTACGTCAAAGAACACGCAGCCGTGATCCAGCGTAGGCGTCAGATCAATATAGCCGCCCGTCATCTGCTCCCCCTCGTCGGTACGCTTGAACGCATACACGCCAAGGATCTCGTCGTCCTCCCAGGTCGTGCTGACCAAAAAGGAGGTATCGGGCGCAGGCCCCATGACGTCGATATGATCCTCGATGATCTCGCGTTGACGCAGATGAGGATACTTGGTTTCGATCAGACCGTTGGCATATCCCGTGGGATATCTCTTGTCGTCAAATACCCAGACCTTCATGCCACGCTTTTCGCACTCCGCAAGGATCACGTCCATATCTGCCCACCAATCGGGGCCGCAAAAATCGGGGTGCGGACGGGATTCCACGCAAAGTGCGCGGCATCCGCTATCATAAATGCGCTGCACCTGCGCAGGGATCCTGTCGCGGTGCGTACCGTGCTGCCAATAAAACGGAAGCAGATAATTCTCTTCCCGTCCGTTCAGCACCTCATGCAGTCTTGTGTCCTTCATACGCAAGCCCCCGTGCATCAGCCAAGGGTTTCGGGCAGCTTTTTACCGCCAAGCAGATGGAAATGCAGGTGCCCCACGCTCTGACAGCCATCTTCACCGCAGTTGGTGATCACGCGGTAGCCATTTTCCAGACCGCATGCCTTGGCAACAGCAGGGATCGCTTCAAAGATCTTTGCCACGTAAACGCTGTTCTCTGCCGTAACGGCATCAGCGCTGTCCATATGCTGCTTGGGAATCAGCAGCACGTGTACGGGTGCCATGGGCGCAATATCATAAAAAGCATAGACGTATTCGTCCTCATAAACCTTTTTTGAGGGAATCTCCCCGGAAAGTATTCTGCAAAACAAGCAAGCCATAACAAATCTCCTTTACAAATATGCTTGATTATGATATAATTGTAGCATAACATACTTTGTTTGTCAACAAAAGAAAGGACAACTTATGCCATATTCCGCATATCCCGATCTGTGGGAATATCTCAAACATACAGATAAGCACGTTGTCATGTACGGCATGGGCAACGGTGCCGATAAAATCCTTGCCGTGGCAGAGGCCAAGGGCATCACGGTCAAGGACTTTTTCGCCAGCGACGGCTTTGTGCGCGGTCACAGCTTTCACGGCAAACGTGTGCTGTCATATACCGAGGCAAAGGAAAAATACGGTGCGAACCGTATGATCGTGCTGCTTTCGTTCGCCTCCTCCCTGCCCGACGTCATGCAAAACATTCTGCGCGTAGCGGGTGAGTGCGAGCTGTACGCCCCGGACGTCCCCGTGTTTGGCGACAACTTGTTTGACGCAACCTTTTATGCCGCGCATAAGGCGCAGTTTGACGCAGCCCGTGCGTTGCTTGCGGACGAGGAATCCGTGCGCGTGTTCGATCATATCATATCTTATAAGCTTTGGGGAGATCTCAAATTCCTTTTGGCAATCGAAAACGATCCCGACGAGTCCTTCGGACAGATCCTTCCCTCGAACACCTTCCGCACGGTAGTTGATCTGGGGGCTTACAACGGGGACTCGGCACGAGCGCTTGCGCCCTATGCACCGAATCTGAAAACGCTTTACGCACTCGAGCCCGATGCACGCAACTATCGCAAGCTTTGCGCATATGCGGAGCAGGAAACGCGTTTTTCGCTCATGCCTTTGCCTTACGCTGCCTGGAACGAGAACACAACGCTGTATTTTGACGCCTCGGGCAACCGCAACGCAGGTGCGGCGCAGAACACCTCCGGCGTTCTGCTGCCACGCGCGGGCAAGGTCAAAGAGGTCGAGGCGCGTACGGTGGACGGTATTCTTGCGGGCAAGGCCTGCGATTACATCAAATTTGACGTGGAGGGGTCGGAGGCTGAGGCCCTGATGGGCTGCAGGCAGACGATTGCCGCGCATGCTCCAGCCCTGCTGGTTTCCTGCTATCACCGCAGCGAGGATCTTTTTGCACTGCCGCAGCTTGTGCAAAAGCTGAACCCTTCATACCGCCTGTACCTGCGCAGATTCCGCTATTTCCCCGCATGGGATATTAATTTGTATGCAATTATGTGATATTCGCAGACAAAGCATAAAAAATAACACTTAGAATATTGACGCTTCCCAAATAATAGTTTATAATGGAACTAATGACGCCTTGCCGTCACAATCTTAATTGTAATAATTGGAGGTAATTTATTATGCAACTCAATGATTTTGATGAATTCATACTAAAAATTCCCGGAGCAAAGACCAACACCTTTGTCAAGGAAGATTGCGAAAACAACAATCAGTGGGGGATTCTTCTTCCTCTTCTTTCCGCCTTGTTTTGGCCTGTCGGCTTGATCCTCGCTCTGGTCATGTACTCCCAAAAGAAGGACGAATCCGATTACATCAAGTTCCTTGCAAACCAGTCTGTTTGGATCAGCATCGGTAGCGTGATCCCCGGCTTGAGTATTATCGGTTTGCTGCTCGGTGTACTCTCCGTTTACGGAAACATGACCGAAAAATACTTTGATCTGCCCTTGATCGGCGATGCAAAGATCATCAAGTACTAATATCAATACAAAAATC
>JAZQYT010000015.1:0-3289 GCA_045633665.1 Eubacteriales bacterium
AGTAAGTGACAGCAGGTCGGGACGTCGAGGGCGCCGTCCCCTGCAACAGGTGTCTTTATTATGCGAGAAAAGCGAATACCAAGACTGCTCTTGAAACAATCCCCGTGCAACATTTTCGCTAATTGTGCAGCCAGATGGGGCATCCCCTTTTCATTTATACTTTAAAAATACCAGATCTCATTGATCACCGAGCGCAGCAAAAGGGCGATAAAACCGCCTCCCAGCGTTACCGCAATATCGCTGAGCTTAAACTTAAAGCCCCTTCTGTAAATGATGTATCCCACCAGCATCAGGATCAGGTAAAGCAAGCATGTAAACAGCGTAGAGCCGCTGAGCAAAAGGAAGCAGCAACCGTAGATCGGCAGCAGCGTTTTGTAGCCAAACACGGAATTCGAGATCTCCCCCGCCTGCTGTGCGCCCTTTTTGACAAAGCTGTACACGTAGCCGTACGCTGCGGCCACTCCCACTACGCCCCAGACCACGAACATTTCCAAGTGCTCCATGATCTGCTCTGCCGTATGACTCCACGTGTTGGCCTCTCTGTTGATCTCGATCAGATCCTGATACAGCACGGTCAGATGATTGATCGGTACGTACAGAATGCCCCATTCGGGCAGCCACTCCAAGGGATCGGAAAGATCAGGGCCAAGCAGGATCATACCCGTCAGCATCACCAGCGCGGCAAGAAAGATCCACAAAATGCAAAACAGCACGCCGTCCACGACAGTATTGGCCTGCGTGAAGATGAACATATAGACCGAATAGATCACAAACCCCAGGGCAAGTGACAAGAAATAATACGGGATCATGTATACAAGCGCAAAGTAGTCGGTCTTCAGGGCAAGATACACAAAATGCACGAAATAGGTCACGGTATAGATCGCGAACACCTGCAAAAGTCCACTGACAAAATGGACGAGTGCCAGCTTTGCGCGCTTGATCGGGAAGAAATACAGCGTATCCAGATTTCTGCGGTTTTTAAGCCCCGAAAGCTCTAAGATCGGCACAATACTTGCCACGATGCTCAAAAGAGTCGCCTGCATGTAAAGTCCGCTTGAATGCCACTTGACGTCGGAGCCGTCCAGGCACTCGGGCAGCACCAGAAACAAGATCAGCACGGCTAAGATCGCCATGATCAGCACGCGCAGCATGCCGGTTTTGAGTCTGTAAGTGAGATATCGGGAAAACGTTTTCATTTCAAATACCCCCTTTTCTCAACCTCGTGGATAAAGACCTCTTCAAAATCCATGGGCATTTCTTCGACCACGGCAGGCTGCAGAGCCTGCAGCTTTTCAAGCAGCTCGGCAGCGTTGCCCTCTAATACGACACGCACAAATCTTCCGCTCTTTTCGATCGCGGTCACGGGCAGATGCGCAAAGCAATCCTCGGATACCTCTTGCATAAAGGCGAGCTGAAACTTACAGAAGCGGTTGACCTGCTCGGAAATATCGCCCGAGCTGGATACGGTCATATGGTCAAGCAGCACGTAGCAATCGCAAAAATCCTCCAGCTCGCGCAAGGAGTGGCTGGAAATGATGACCGACGTGCCGTATTCCTCCACGAATTCGTTGAGCGCGCGCTTGAATGACAGGCGCGAGAGCGGATCCAGGCCGTCAAAGGCCTCGTCCAGCAGCAGATACTTGGGCTTGACTGCAAGCGCCAAGGAAATATACAGCTGTCTGCGCATACCCTTGGAGAAATTGCGGATCGGCTTTTTGGGATCTAGCGTAAAGGTCTGCATAAAGCGCATAAAAATGGCGCGGTCGATCCCGGGATAAAAGACCTCGTACATCTTGTACAGGCTCTCACCTGTTGTATAAATGGTAAAATACGGATCGTCGGGCAGGAAAAAGAGCGACTTTCGTGCCTCTTCCTCTTCCACGCTTTTACCGTCTATCAGGATCATCCCATGCTCCAGCGTCAGAACACCCGAGATCAGGCGCAACAGCGTGGTTTTGCCTGCGCCGTTGATGCCCACAAGTCCCATGACGCTGCCGTCCTGCAAGCACAGGCTGACGTTTTCCAATATTTGCTTTTTTCCAATGCCAAAGCTCAGATTTTTTACTTCAATCATGGCTGCCGTATACCTCCTCTATCCAATTCATCAGCGTTTGCTTGTCAATGCCGCGGTCACGCATATCATAGATCAGCGCAAGATCAGCGTTCTCTTGCGTGCGATCCTCTGCACCCTCGTACGTAACGTACACACCCTTTTTGGGCAAGGAGCAGATGTACCCCTCCTGCTCCAGCTTGGCGTAAGCCTTTGCCACCGTGTTGGGATTGACCGAAAGCTCACCCGCGGCAATTCTGACCGACGGAAGCTTTTCCCCGTTTTTGATGATCCCTTGTCGGATATACTCCTTGTACCGCTCGGCAATTTCCAGATAAATATCCTGATGCCCCGAAAAGCTGAACTTCATATGATCCCCCTTTCTGTATTATCTGTATTATCTGTACCGCTTGTATTATAACATGTCAGTATCCATATGTCAATAGGGGGCGATAAAAAAAACAGAAGTCTGAATCAAACAGACTCCTGTTTACTAAATTCTCTTCCTTACACCAAGGCTTCATATATCGATCCTTGGCTCATGCTTCTATTTCCTTCGCGATCCTTTCGATGGCTGCGGACATGCCGCCCTCGCCCGAGACCGTGACGTTTGCGTAACGCTCGTAGAGTGCAGTGCGCTCGTCGTACAAATCGCGCAGCGTATATCCTGCGGGCATGATGACACCGCGATGCGCGTAGTCGCCAAGGCGCACCTCCATTTCCTCATAAGAAATATGGATATACACGATCTTGCCAAGTGTGGCAAGGTGGCGCATGGCACATTCGCTGTACACCGCGCTACCGCCCGTGGCGATCACGGCATTTTGCTCGGTGATTGCACAGTTGACCTCGGATTCCAGGGCTAAAAACGCTTCGTTTCCATGCTGCTCGATCAGCTCGTGCAATAGCTTTCCGTGCTTTTTTTGGATCAGGAGGTCGGAATCGATGAATTCCAGCCCCAGTTTTTTGGCAAGCAATACCCCCAGCGTGCTTTTGCCGCACGAGGGCATGCCGATTAAGATGATGGACATATGGGACTCCTTAAAAAACGTCATTGTAGGGGAAGATATCATCTTCCCGCACGCGAAAAAGGCAAATCAGCGTTCGGGAAAACCATCAAAAACCGCTTGCGGGCGGGAGCATGATATGCTCCCCTACGGTTTGGGGGTTCGTGCGGGCGATTCTTGAATCGCCCCTACGGTTTTGGGGTTCGTGCGGGTGATTCTTGAATCGCCCCTA
>JAZQYT010000016.1:0-4809 GCA_045633665.1 Eubacteriales bacterium
CCTTGCAAACACGATGTGCCAATACCATTTCATTGCATTCGGGATTGGAGCACTTTACCATACCGGGCATAGCGAGCTTGGAGTTGTTGGATCTTCTCTTGTCTCTGCGTGCCTTGGATACCTTTCTCTTCGGTACTGCCATAATTACACCTCCTCTTTGGCGTACAGGCCTATACCGTACACCGCATTATATCAATTTTTTTATAAACTTATATCTGTTACCGATTGCCGGTTACATTCAAAACTTATTCGTCGCTCTCTTCCAAAAGCTTTGCAAGCACTGCAAGTCTGGGATCGATCTCGCGCGTGGCGCAGCCGCACTTGCCGTACTTGAGCTGCTTGCCGCACTTGGGGCAAAGCCCGGGGCAATCCTCGTCACAAAGGAATTTCGTGGGGAAAGAAAGGATCATTTCCTCCACCAGCTGCTCGTCGATATCCAGCTTACCGTCGCGGATAATGATATACTCGTCCACGTTATCGTCGATCTGCTCCTGCGTCAGCGACCTCTCATCTGCCACGGTGCGCTCAAAGCAGACCGTGTAGATCCCTTCAACGTCGTCTAAGCATCTTGCGCAGATGGTTTTGTAAGGCATATCTGCCTCCAATTCCAAGCGCATATATCCGCCCGTATCGGTCACCTGACCTACCACGTGCGCATCGGCCGTGAACTCCACGCCTGCACAAGGCTCGGGCTTGATGCAATAATCCACAGGCAGGACGTCAACTTCTCCTCGAAGCATGGGGCCCATGTCAAGAATCATATGCACACCTCCCGTAAATTTCAAACGACATAAAAAGCGACAGTAAATATTATAACTGCTAATCTCGATTTTGTCAAGTGTTTTTTGTGATTTCACCGATTTTTTTCACTTTATACCAAGCCTTTGCTTGACAGGTGGGCAAAAGAATGGTATACTGACCAAAGGAAATCCTGTAAGGAGGCAATTATGGCACGTTTTGCGATCGTTTGCGAATACAATCCCCTGCACCGGGGACACGTCTACCATCTGGACAGCGCACGCGCTGCAGGTGCGGAGTGCGTTGTTTGCATCATGAGCGGCAACTATACGCAGCGCGCAGAGCCTGCCGCGGCACACAAATATACAAGGGCGCGCGCTGCGCTTGCGTGCGGCGCGGATCTTGTGATCGAGCTGCCCTTCCCTTACTGCGCGTCAAGTGCCGAATTTTTCGCCTCTGCGGGCGTTGCCGCTGCGGATGCGTTGATGGCCGACACGCTATTCTTTGGCAGCGAGTGCAACGATATTGCGCTTCTGGAGCGCTGCGCACGCACAGTCTGCTCACAAGCGTTCAGGCAGGAATACAAAGGTCTGATCAAAGCCAACGTCGGCACGGCTGCTGCTTACGCGCAGGCCCTTGCGCGCACGTCGGGCGATTCCCTGCCCACGCTTTCCAACGATCTTTTGGGGATCGCGTACTGCAAGGCGATCCTTGTGGGAGAATATGACATCACCCCTCTGTGCATCGGCCGCAAGGGAGCAAATTACAACGACCAAGCCCTGACCGACGCATATCCCAGCGCGACTGCCTTGCGCAAGCTATGGCGCGAGCATGGACTTGACGCGCTTGAGGCGCATTTGCCCAAGGCTACCTACGATGCGCTTTGTCTTGCCCGCACGCAAGGAGAGCTTTTGGCAGCCAACGGTGCATACGACACCGCCATTTTGTCCATTTTGCGCATGAAAACACCCGAGCAGATACAAGCCTGCGCCCTCTGCGGCGGAGGGCTTGGGGATCGCATTCTGCATGCCGCGCACGCAGCAACCGATCTTGAAGGGCTTTACACGCTTTGCGCACACAAATCCTTGCCCGATTCTCACGTGCGCCGTGCCGTTTTGTACGCAGCCCTTGGCGTCACGGACCGGGATCTGCACCGCACACCCGCATACTTGAACGTGTTGGCAGCAAACGCACGCGGCCGCGAGATTCTGTCCGAGCTGCGCCGCATCTGCCCCGTACCGCTGGTCACAAAGCCCGCGGACGCGCCCGATTGCAGACAAAGAGAGCTTTCCGACCGCGCCGACGCACTGTACACGCTGGCAATGCAAAAGCCGCAAAGCAGCGGATTTTTCAAGAAAAAGTCCCCTTTTATGGCACTTTGAGTGAATTTTTTATGAATAACCTTGACTGAACGGGCAATGTATGCTATAATAATTTGATTGTATATTGTTTTTCTATAATATAGATGTTTAAGGAGGTCACATCATGGCAAACGAAACACGCGCGCAGGTTGGCGGCGAATACCTTTACTATAAAGATAAGCCCTTGGTTCGCGAGGGCAACACCATTTGCTACGGCGATATGAACGAATCCTGCATTCTGATCTTAGAGATCATGTCCTACGTCAAAAACGACAAGGGCGAAGAGGTTCCCGGTAAGATCCTGATCCAGATCATTGATTCCAAGGATCCCACAAAGATCATCAAGCAGGGACAGAAGGACGGCTTGCACGATGCCTTTAGCATGGGCTTGATCTGGCTGGAACGCGCTCTGCTGGCATAAAAATGCGCAAAAATCAAATGCTTCTACCCCGTGTAGGAGCATTTTTTTACAAAAATACACGCAAAATACTGGCGCATATCAAAAAAGTATGCTATAGCCGAAGAGAGCCGAACTCATACGCCCTGCGGCGAGAATTTTTCGCGTCTTTCGCCAAATCTCATCTCGCAAGATGCGTATCTTGCTTCGACTCGCTTTGACAAAATCCATCAAAAAATTCAACGCCGGAGGGTGCTGCGCAGTTTTGCGCGAGCAAATATTTCGCAGATGCAAAGAGAAAATGCGAAGCAATATAAGATATTGCGAGCATTTTGTCTGCCACAGATGCAGATATTTGCCGAGCAAAACCGTGTGAGTTCGGCTCTCTTCGGCTATAAGAAAGGAACCTTTGAAAATGACATTGTTCGCAAACGCTCGTATGTTTGATAACGGTAGATTCGTTCACAAGGACGTTGTCCTTGCGGATGGTGCTTTGTCTTTTTCTGCTCCCAACAGTGTCGCTGCCTCTGCTTCCGATACTGTTTTCCATAATTGTTATATTTTCCCCGGTTTTTGTGATGTGCATGTGCATCTTCGCGAACCGGGCTTTTCTTATAAAGAGACCATTGCTACAGGCACGGCAGCGGCGGCGCACGGCGGCTATACGGCGGTGTGCAGTATGCCCAACTTAAACCCCGTTCCCGATAGCGTGGAGCACTTAGCCGAACAGCTGGCAATCATTGAGCGCGACGCCATCATTGATGTCTATCCCTTGGGGGCTTTGACAGTCGGGCAGATGGGCGAGGCTGCGGCGGACCTGGAGGGTATGGCAAAGCATGCCATTGCCTACTCGGACGACGGACGCGGCGTGCAGAGTGCCGAAATGATGGAGCATCTGATGCTTCGCGCCAAAGCGCTCGGCAAGATCGTGGTTGCCCACTGCGAGGACAATGCACTTTTGCGCGGCGGCTACATTCACGACGGTGCGTACGCGGCAGCACACGGACACCGCGGCATTTGCTCCGAGAGTGAATGGGGGCCAATCAAGCGTGACCTTGCACTTGCCGAAAAGACGGGCTGCGCGTACCACGTCTGCCACATCTCCACCAAGGAGAGCGTACAGCTGATCAGAGAGGCCAAGGCGCGCGGCGTGAACGTCACCTGCGAAACAGGCCCACACTACTTAACGCTTTGTGATGCCGATCTTGAAGAACACGGACGCTTCAAGATGAACCCTCCGCTTCGCTCCGCCGAGGATCGCAAGGCTCTGATCGAGGGCTTGATCGACGGCACCATCGACATGATCGCCACCGACCACGCACCGCACTCGTGGGAGGAAAAGAGCCGCGGACTTGAAAAAAGCGCGATGGGCGTTGTGGGACTTGAAACCGCCTTCCCCGTACTTTACACTTATCTTGTCAAGACAGGCAGAGTCAGCCTTGAGCGCATCATTGACGCGCTGGCCATCGCACCGAGAAAGAGATTCGGCATACCGCTCTTGCCCGACTCCCTGACCGTATGGCAATGCGACGACGCATACGTCGTCAATCCCGACACATTCTGTACCAAGGGGCGCGCCACTCCCTTTGCGGGCCACAAGCTCCACGGTACTTGCATCACTACAATTCACGGAGGTAAAACAGTATGGAAAATCAAATGAACGTAAAGCTTGTATTAGAAGACGGCAGCGAATATCCCGGTTATAGCTTTGGCGACGCGAGCGTGACCGACCGCGTATGCACCGTGGTATTCAACACCTCTATGGTCGGCTACCAGGAGATCGTTTCTGATCCCGCCTACACCGACCAATTCGTGGTGATGACCTACACCTTGATCGGCAACTACGGTATGACCGAGGAGGACTATGAATCCAAATCCTTGACCATTGGCGGTCTGATCGTGCGTGAATACAACGACCAGCCCTCCAACTTCCGCTACACCAAGACGCTGGAGGAGGTCATGTGTGAGCATCACATCCCCGGCCTTTGGGGCATTGATACCAGAATGCTGACGCGCAAGCTGCGCGACTGCGGCAGCATGAGAGGCGTGCTGACAAGCATGGAAACCTCTACCGAGGCAGCAATTCTGATGATCAAAAATACGCCCATCCCCACCGATGCGGTTTCCCGCGTCAGCAGCAAAAAGCGCTGGTACACTAGAACTGCCAACGCCAAGTACAACGTCGTGGCCATTGACTGCGGCATGAAGACCAACATCGTGCGCACCCTGACAAGCAAGGGCTGCAACGTCACGGTGGTTCCCTATAACACCACACCCGAGCAGATCGAGGCGCTCAAGCCCGACGGTGTGATA
>JAZQYT010000017.1:0-10302 GCA_045633665.1 Eubacteriales bacterium
GTAAGTGGGGCCCCGTATGTAAGACGGATTGCGAAACCGGTGGCGGGACGTAAAGCCCCGCCCTACGGATGGTGGCGCCGGCCGTCGGGGACGCCGGTCCCTACAAAGCAACGATACATTTCGTAGGGCGGGGGCTTGCTCCCGCAGCAAACGAAAATGAAAATATTGACCGATCACAGAAAGGAGCCGCATATGCCAAGCAGACGTCAAAAGCGTGAGAATATCAGGCAATACAAATGCGCTGTGCGGCAAAAGGAAGTTTTGCTGTTGCAAAAGAAAAGCCTTGCCGAGGAGCTTCGAAACAATGCTTTGCTTAGCGGATTCTTTCTTGTTATGATGTGCAGTGTTATTCTTTTCGGAACGTTTGCAAAGCAGCCTTCGGCTTTTCTGGGTGTTATTCCTATGGCAGCGTTAGCCATTTTGTTTGCTTGCTTTGCATTTCGCGGCGCAAGCGCATATCGAAAAATGCGTCAGATCAGGACTTCTGCAGCAGAGGAGCAGCGCATATGCGTGCAAAAGATCAGGCTTTGGATGATTCCCGGACATCGTCGTAGTTCAACTTGGATCAGATGCGTTGTACTGACTGATGAAAACAAAGAGAAGTATTATTACGTCTATCCTGCAGGGCATACGCCGATTTCGGGCTTTGCCGAGGTGATCAAGGCCCGCTGCATGGATCGGTCACTTTGCGTGTCGTGCTATCAAAACACGCGGTTTATCTCATATATTGACTTTACGGACAACGAAAGGAGCCTATGATGGATTACAAGTATCATTATCTTCCCGCGGGAGCGGCGAAGTACGAAAGCGCGGTGGACGCGCACGCGCAGTTTATTCTCAATAAGCAGCTTAAGGACAAGGAGCTTTGGGAAAAGTTTGTGCAGGTATATGTGGAACGCCCCGACTTTTGCGACTACGGCTGGCGCGGTGAATACTTTGGCAAAATGATGCGCGGTGCGTGCCTGTCATACACGTATGCACCAGACGAGCAGCTTTACGAGATCCTTTACAAAACGGTATCCGATCTGCTTGATACGCAGGACGATCTCGGCAGAATTGCTTCGTATCCCGTTTCTCATGAGTTTGCAGGCTGGGATATCTGGTCGCGCAAGTACGTGCTGGTAGGCTGCCTGTATTTCTATGGCATTTGCAGCGACGAGGCGTTCAAGACGCGCATTCTTGACTGCATGGAAAAGCACGTGGACTATCTGATCGCGCACATCGGTGCAGAGCAGGGAAAAATGTCCATTCTCGACACCTCTGCTGCGTGGGGAGGACTCAACTCCAGCACCATTCTTGAGCCGGTCATCGAGCTTTACAAGCATACGGGCAAGCAGAGGTTCTTGGATTTCGCCAAGTATATCTTGGATCAAGGCGGCTGCCATGGCGGCAATCTTTTGGAGCTTGCCGAGGCGGGCGAGGTATATCCTTACCAATATCCGCAGGTCAAGGCGTATGAAATGATGTCTTATTTCGAGGGCGCTTTGGCTTGGTACGAGGTGACGGACGAGGAACGCTACTTGCATATCGTGGAAAAATTCGTACAGGCGGTCAGAGAGAGTGACATTACCATCATCGGCTGTGCAGGCTGCACGCACGAGCTGTTTGACCACTCTGCCATGGCACAGACCGAGCCCGCGCCCGACAGAGGCATTATGCAGGAGACCTGCGTGACCGTGACCTGGATGCGCCTTTTGGAAAGACTTCTGCGCCTGACCGGAAACGTTTCTTACGTGCAGGATATTGAGCGTTCGGCATACAACGCGCTATACGGCAGCCTGAATCCCTTCTCGCAGACGCAGTTCAGCTTTGAGGACAAGGATTTTGTGGCGGGCGTACCGTTTGACAGCTACAGCCCCTTGACTTATCAGCCACGCGGCATTGGCATCGGCGGCTACAAGAAATTCAGCACGGGCGGCTATTACGGCTGCTGCGCCTGTATCGGTGCTGCGGGTACTGCGCTGTTCCCGCTGATCCAGGTGCTGGCGTACGATAAGGGCTTTGCTTTCAACGGCTATCAGAACGGTACGGTCACCGCAACAACGCCTGCAGGCAATCCTGTGACCTTTGAAATATCGGGTGCATATATCGAGGAAGGAAAGGTACAGATCAAGATCGGCCTTGAAGCTCCCGAGACCTTTGCCATCAAGCTGCGTGTCCCCGAATGGAGTCGCGATCCCAAGATGCTTGTCAACGGTGAGGATTTACAGGCCGTCAAGGGCTACAATCAGCTTGGCAACGCTTGGCAGGACGGTGACGTGATCACGCTTTGTCTGCACCCCGAGGTGGAGAGGCTGACGCTGAACGGTAAGCAGGCGTTCGTGTACGGCAACTTGGTGCTTGCCCGTGACGAGCAAAAAGAGCCTGCGGATATCAACGCTCCCTTCACGCCCGTGACGCGTGACGGACGCTTGGTGCTGGATCAGATCGATCCCGAGGTGGGCGAGATGGTTCGCTTTGTCATGGAAACAGATCAAGGACAGGTGCTGCTGACCGACTACGCTTGGTGCGGCAAGCTTTGGAATAAAGAACATTCGGCCATCGCTGTATGGCTGCCTATGAAAGGATGACGACAATGATGAAAATTTTAATGCTTGGTAACAGTTACACTTACTTTTTTGACATGCCTAAGATCCTGCAGGCGCTGTTTGACGAGAACGGTGTGGATGCAAGGGTGGATTCGGTCACCGCAGGCGGCAGAGTGCTTTGGCAGAATACGGACAAGGCAGATCCTTTGCACGCAGAGATCGTGGAAAAGTGCGCGCAGACCGCTTATGACGTGCTGATCCTGCAGGAGCAGAGCTCCAACGCCATGGAGTATTACCGCGAATTTTTGAATGGCGTGTGCAGCTGCGTAGCGCTGGTAAAACCCCGGAAGACCGTGATGTACGCCACCTGGGGACGGAAGGAGGGCTGCGACCTTCTGGACGAGTTCGGCTGGACAAATCAGAGCATGACCGAGGGCTTGGCGGCTGCTTACGATGCTGCTGCACGTAAGGTTGGCGGTGAGTGCGCGCACGTGGGCAAGTGCTTTTATGAGATCCGCAAGGCATACCCCGCAATCGAGCTGTACGATCCCGACCGATCGCACCCCTCTTACACGGGCAGCTGCGTAGCCGCGCTGACCATTTATAAAAAGCTGATCGGCAATTTGCCTGCCAATACTGCATCGCTGAACGTGGATGCATCCGACGTCGCTTGCGTCTGCAAGGTCATCGACAGAGTAGAATAATATGCTGCTTTACATCATTCGCCACGGGGATCCCGACTATGCCACCGACTCCTTGACCGAGCGCGGTGTGCTGCAGGCCGAGGCGGTGGGAAAGCGTATGGCGGACGCAGGCATCACGCGCGTGTTTTCCTCACCTATGGGCAGGGCGCGCCAAACCGCAGAGCCGACCTGCAGGCTGCTGGGACTTGATTATGCGGTGGAGGAGTGGGCGCACGAGATCGGGGACGAGCATCGCCTGACGCCCTATCCCGACGGAGAGCTGAAGTCGGTGTCCCTTGTGGATCGCGTGCATTTTCGTCGCGACGGTGGGCTTGATCTGCCGTATGACCGCGCGTTTGAAGCTCCCGGCTTTTCCACCTCGGGCATGAAGGACGCGTTGGATACCATCTCGGCCGGCGGCAGAGATTTTCTGGAGCGCCTTGGATACAGGGAAGAGGAGGGGGTCTACCGTATTCTTGCCCCGAGCAACGACAAGGTCGCGTTGTTCTGCCATGCGGGCATGGGCAGGATCTTTATCGCGCACATGCTGCACATTCCGCTGCACATGATGTGGGCGGGATTCAACTACACCCATTCGGGTGTGAGCATTATCGAATTCAAAAATTCCAAAACGGGATATTGCGTTCCGCGCTTGCTTTGCTACTCGGATATGTCACATCTTTACGCAGCGGGGCTGGATATGAAATACTGCGGAAGAACCGAAATTTAACAAGGGAAAGATGCAAAGATGATGAAAAAAAGATGGATTACTATATTTGGTGCGCTGTTGCTTGTATTTTCGCTCTTGTGCAGCTGTGATGCGCTGCCCGGGGGCGGTGAAGAAACCACAAGCGCGCTGACCACAGAGCAGCTCACAGAGCAGGTCACAGAGCAGATCACAGAGATCATCACAGATAATGTGACGCAAAATGAAACCGAGCCGCCCGTTCAGACGACCGAGCCGGAAACAGATCCCGAAACCGAGGAAACGACCGAGCCGGAAACCGAGGGGACGACTGAACCTTCTGTGACAGAACCCGAAAGCACGCAGGAGGAAATCACCGAAACCCCGAGCGAGCCGCCCGAGGATCCTTACGTCAATATGTCGGCTGCGGAGTTTTACAGTGACTACGAGCCTGCGGACGACTATTGGGATTCCTACTGGCGCACGCAGCACGGCTTTATGTCGGGCTCGATCGAGCCACAGGATCAAGCTCCCACCATTGCCGAGTATCAGCCCATGGAGGACGGAAAGTACGTGCGCAATACGTATGCATACTTCTCCTCGGACGGCAATACTTACTATATCGTCAACGGATACGGTGAGGTGGTCAATCAGGTGTTCAGATGCGGTGCGTACGTATCTCTTGAAGAGGTTGCGGCTTACGTGTTCGCATTCGGTGACATTCCCGTGAATTATTCTTCCTCCAAAAAGACCAAGCCCACCGAGAGCGTATGGGGCGAATATCTGCGCGTCAATCACACGCAATTCTCGGGTAGCACCTCCAAATATCCGTATGAGCCCGAGTTGCCCGATATCAGCGGCTGCGGCGGAAGCCTGCGGTATTATGAGATCGATATCGGCACAACTGGAACCGACTGTGATCCCTCCTACCGTCCCGCGCTGTATAACAACGGCACCAAAATCACGCGCGGTGCAGCCCGTATCGTGTACGCACGCTTTGATGCCAACGGAGATCAGATCATCGATATCAACGAGCGATACCTGTTCTACACCTACAATCACTACAACGATTTTCAGGAGTACCTCAACTACGAGGGCGGCTGGGGTGAGATGTTCGGTAACGTCACGGGCGGCGGTACGATTTCCAGCAAGCAGGATTATAATCCGACGCCTTACGTACCCGTGGTGCGTCGCGATCTGGTCAACGGTGAGGGCGTACAGAACACGGCACAGGTGATCGTGCTGTATTACGTGCCCAAGTACGCCTTTAATATGGTGGCGTAAATGAAGCACGCGCCGTTTATGGGGGGACGTGCGCTGAAGAATATAAACAAAAATCCGCAAAAAGTGGCGGACTGTAATTGACAAAAATAAAAGATTTTAGTATAATAAAGACATGAAGGATGCGTGTCCGACAGTGGCACGCCAGAAAAGAGAGGAAAACTTATGTACAGAATTGGTATTGATCTTGGCGGAACAAATATCGCCGCAGGAATCGTTGACAACGCATATTGCATCGTACACAAGGCAAGCGTACCTACCGAGGCACAGCGTCCCGCAGAGCAGATCGCTGCAAGCATTGCAGAGCTTTGCCATCGCATCTGCAAGGAATACGGCATTACCGTCGAGGATATCGACTCTGTCGGTATTGCTTCTCCCGGTATTTGCAATCACGATACCGGTGTGGTGGAATACGCGAATAACCTGCCTTTCCACAAGTTCGCGATCTGCGACCTGATCAAGAAGGATTTCCCCGCAAAGGAATTCCACATTGAAAACGACGCCAATGCGGCAGCGTGGGGCGAGGCTATTGCAGGTGCTGCAAAGGGCAGTAAAAACTCGGTCATGATCACGCTCGGCACGGGTGTCGGCGGTGGCATCATCATTGATAACAAGGTATACTCCGGCTTTAACTACGCAGGCGCAGAGCTTGGCCATATCGTCATCGTCAAGGACGGCGCTCCTTGCTCCTGCGGCAGAAAGGGCTGCTGGGAGGCTTACAGCTCGGCAACCGCGCTGATCCGCATGACGCGTGAAAAGCTCGAGGAATGCGAGAAGAGCGGCAGAGCAACCCTGATGGCACAGATGGTTGCAGAGAAGGGCAAGGTTTCGGGCAGAACCGCGTTTGACGCGCTGCGTGCAGGTGACGAGGTTGCCAAGGAAGTGGTCGACGCTTATATCGATTATCTGGCACTTGGCCTTGCCAACGTGATCAACATCTTCCAACCCGAGGTTCTCTCGCTTGGCGGCGGTGTGTCCGGTGAAGGGCAGTATCTGCTTGACATGCTGATCCCCCGCGTCAGAGAAGAGCAGTACGGCGGCGGCATCGTTAAGCTGACCGATATCCGTATCGCACAGCTTGGCAACGATGCAGGCATCGTGGGCTCGGCAGTATTGGGTTTATAAAATAGTTCAAAAGAAAAGCAGGCTCAATGCGAGCCTGCTTTTTTAAAACAGAGTAGGGGAGGATATTATCCTCCCGCACACATTAAAAATCTGATAGCGTTCAGTAGCGCGCGGTCACAAATTCTTTGCGTGCGGGAGGATGATATCCTCCCCTACAAAAAATAAACAATTGGTTAAAATATAAACAATAAAGCGCTATACAATCTGGAAAATATAGAATTTCAGGTAATCCGTTTCGGGGACGTTCCACAAAATCGGGTGGTCGGGGGACTGCTGGCGCGCTTCGATCTGACGCAAAGAGACCGATGCATCCTCAGCGGCATTGTGCAGCATTTGCTTGAAATAGGTGTCTGTCATGAAGTGCGAGCAGGAGCAGGTGGCAAGATAACCGCCGCGAGGCAGCAGCTTCATAGCCTTGGAATTGATCTCGCGGTAGCCGCGGATGGCGTTCTTGAGCGTGTCACGGCTCTTGGTGAACGCAGGCGGATCAAGTATGATAAAATCGTAATCGCAGGGGATCTTTTTGTCTGCCATGTCGGTCAGCAGCTCGAAAACGTCGCGGCAGACAAAGTCCATTTTGTGTTCAAGGCCGTTGTTTTGCGCATTTTTTTGCGTCATTCTGATGGCTTCTTCCGAAATATCCACGGCTGTGACATGCGCAGCACCCGCTGTCGCTGCGTTCAGCGCAAACGAACCTGTGTGGGTAAAGCAATCCAGCACTCTCTTGTCTTTGGCGATGGCGTGGATCGAGGCGCGGTTGTATTTCTGATCCAAGAAGAAACCGGTTTTCTGCCCGTTTATGACGTCCACGTCGTAAACAATGCCGTTTTCGGTGATCTTGGTCAAGCCGGAATCGTCTTTTACGGGGCGCAAGCCCTCAAACCAGCCGGTATATTGCTCCATGCCCTCCTTGGCACGGATCTCGACGTCGTTTCTCTCGTAAACGCCGTCAATGACCTCGCCCATGCTGCGCAAAATGTCTACGAGCGCAGGGATGAGCGTGTGCTTGATGCGCTCGATGCCAAGAGAAAGCACCTGCACCACGAGCAGATTGTCAAATCTGTCCACGGTCAGGCCGGGGAAGGAATCGGCCTCCCCGAAGATCAGCCTGCAGCACTTGAAATCGTTGCCCTTCATGACGCTGCGACGGTAAGAAACGGCATATTCCAAGCGTCTTTGCCAGAAGTTTTGATCAAAGGTGTCGTTTGCGTTGCGCGAGAGAATACGCACGCGAATCTTGGAATTGGAATTATAAAAGCCTGCGCCGAGGTATCTGCCCTTGCCGGAATAAACGTATGCGATATCTCCGTCAGCTATGGGACGGTCGATGGCGACAACCTCGTCTGCAAACACCCAAACGTGTCCGCCACGCAGCATTTTTTCGCCCTTTTCGGTAATGGTGATCTTGGAAAGTGATGAAAGCATATGGACCTCCATGTTTTTTACTACCAAACAGTATAGCACAAAGCGCACGATTGTGCAAGAGGATGGTAAAAAAAGCTTGAAAAATGGTAGTGGTTAGGGTGATTTTACGCCTTAAAGCTCAAATAAAAATAAATGGGAATAAAAGGAAGAATAGCAAGAAACAAGGGAAATACGAACGAAAAACGGGAACACGGGAGGGGCTGTGACGAGGCGTTTGCTAAAATTTGTGCAAAATGTCAATACGTAAAAAATCCACCCTTGAAATTGTGCAACTGTTACAAAGAAAAAAATTAAAAAATGCATAAAAAATGAATAAGCACGATCAGACACTAGGTAAATAAAAATTACTAACCAAATTTGTGCGACAAAATATCGCAAAAAAGTTGCACAAAAACAGGGGTGGGAAGCGCGACATATGATCAAAATTAGTAAAAATTGAGTAAATTAAAATTACAATGCGCAAAATGCAAGGATATGCAGAAAATCGGGAATGCCGTGAAATAACGAAAATATGAATGTGTGAACAAATCGTGAACTCTGAAATTATATAATAATTAGGTGAACACGGTGCGAACGGAGCCTGAATTCCGCTTGACAGAAAAGACGCTTTGTTATATAATAAACGCATCAATATTAGGGCATTTTGCGGACCGTTCCGGGTTGCTTGCAATGGCCTTATTTTTGACCGCTGATACAATCGATGAAAGGTTTATCGGCGTGAAAATCTAAAACGGCGGCTGTGCCGTCGAAGACAATTGCATAGCAATAATGCTGATGCCACGGGCTGTTTGCCAAAGGTCAGGATCTTGTGTTCTGACTTCTGCGGATAAGTCGGGAGTGCAAAACAGGCACTCCGAAACGGATGCTCGGTCAATTCCCACGCGCGCGTGATACGCCACGTCACGCAGGCAAGGGAAAGCAGGGCGATTTCCGCACAAGCGGCGTCCCGCGAGTGCGGATTCTGCCCGCAGCGCATGGTATTATTGACGAGCACCGTACCCCTAATGTGAGCCGAATTCTCATATCGGCAACTCACAGAAAATCTTGGTAGGAGGAAATTTTATGGGAAAAGCGAAATTTACTAAGCTGATGGCTTTGATTTTGGCTTTGACTCTCCTGGTTGGTGGCGGAACCGTGGCAGTTGCTGCTGCGGATGATACCCAGGGTGAGGTCAGTTCTGAGGAAACAAAGGACACTCTGGCTGAAATCAAAGAGCTTCTGAACGCAATTTCGTATGGCGAATACATTGCAAAGTATTCGGGCGAGGGCTATAAAAAGGCCACGCAGACCATTACGATCGATGCGACCGATGGCTACATCACCGAAAGCAGCGAACAGGACGTTCGTCTTGCGGACAAGGACAAGGACGGCGTAGCCGAGGGCTTGTTCACTTCGTCCGAGGGCGAGGTATCCTGGGTTGTGGAGGTACCCGAGAGCGCAAGATATGCGATCAAGATCGAGTACTATCCCGTGATCGGTAAGGCAGCTTCCATCGAGCGTGTCTTCAAAATTGACGACAAGGTTCCCTTTGGTGAGGCGCGTTATCTCACGCTCTCCAAGGTCTGGACCAGCGAGTACCTCGACGGTCTTTATCTGGTAGGCTCTTTGGAAAACGTTTCCAAGGACGTATCCGAGATCACCGAGAGCGATCTGCCTTCCGAAATCGGCACTAAGCTGGCTGAGTTCAAGAGCGAGGCAGAGGCTGCCGGCCTTACAACTTACTGGACCGTGAAGGAAGAGATCAAGAAGAGCCTGTTCGGCAAGATCGTCACGGAGTACAACGTGTATGCAACCGTTGAATTCCCCGACGTCTGGACCGAAGCAAACACCGCATTCGTGGATGCAAAGCAGATCCGCTTCTTCAAGGAAGACGTTGAAGAGAACGAGCTGCGTGCAACCGCTATGCAGGATCCCGATTGGATCACCTACAGCCTGCGTGACTCCTCCGGTTACTACACCGGCGAGTACGAGTTCTATCTCGAGGCAGGACAGAGAAAGCTGACCATTCAGGGTCAGAACGAGCCTATGGTCATCAAGTCGATCACGCTGTATCCCGCAGAGGAGGTATCCTCCTATGAAGATTACCTCGCAGCGCTGACCGCTAAGCTCGGCTCTCTGAATGCAGGTAAGGACGAGATCAAGCTGGAAGCAGAGCATATGAACCACATGTCCTCCAAGACCATCTACGCGATCGAGGACAGAACCAGTGCAGTGACCTCTCCCGCAGACACCACCCGCGTGATGCTGAACACGGTTGGCGGTGCTAAGTGGCAGACTGCAGGTCAGTGGATCGAATTCACCTTTACCACCACCGAGAACGGTGCGGGTATGTACGATTTCATCACCCGCTTCAGACAAAACATGCTGGACGGTATGTTCGTCTGCCGTTCGCTGCAGCTGTACAGCGAGGGCCTTGACGCAGGACAGGCCGGCTACTACAACGGCGCTCCCTTCGCAGAGGCGCAGAGACTGCAGTACAACTACGATTCCAACTGGCAGATTACCGGCCTTGCTTCCGATGAGCTTGACAGCAACGGTGAGATCAAGGAATACGCCGTATATCTGGCAGCAAACA
>JAZQYT010000018.1:0-3750 GCA_045633665.1 Eubacteriales bacterium
TCGTATTTTTTGAGGTATTATGATGCTTCTTTATCCCCATTTTGATATCAACGAGCAAGGTCATCTGACGGTTGGCGGTCTGGATACCACCGCCCTTGCCGCAGAATTCGGCACACCGGTGAATATTTTGGACGAAAATCATATCCGCTCCCAGATGCGCCTTTATTTGCGCTGCGCCAAGCAATCCTTTGGTGAGCATGCGCTGCCGCTGTTTGCCTCTAAATCTCTTTGCTGCGCAGAGATCTATCGCATCGCAGCCGAGGAGGGCATGGGCATTGACTGCGTATCTCCCGGCGAGCTGTATATCGCACGCCGTACGGGCTTCCCTGCAAGCCGCATTTATTTCCACGGAAACAATAAAACCGACCGCGACATTGCGGATGCACTGGACATGGGCGTTGGCACGTTTGTGGTGGACAACCGCGAGGAGCTGGAGGCTCTGAGCCGCGCAGCACTTTCTCGCGACGTGTGCGCGCGCATTCTGTTGCGCATCACGCCCGGCATTGATCCGCACACCCACAAGGCCATCTCCACGGGCGGTGTGGATTCCAAGTTTGGCTCTGCCATTTTCACAGGACAGGCCGAGCAAATGGTCAAGGCCGCGCTGGACACCCCCTGTGTGGATCTGCAGGGCTTGCATTGCCACATCGGCTCACAGATCTTTGAGGCACAGCCCTTTGTGGATGCCGCAGGCATTATGGTGGCCTTCATGGCAGACATGATACACAAATACGGTGCCGCGCTGCACGAACTCAATCTGGGCGGCGGTCTTGGCGTACGCTATACAGAGGAGCAGCCCACGCTTGACGTCCCCGGCACCATTGCAACCATTGCAGAAAAGGTCAAGGAGCTGTGTGCCGCGCACGGCATCAGCATGCCGCGCGTCATCCTGGAGCCCGGCCGCTCGTTGGTGGCCGCTGCAGGCGTGACACTTTACACCGTGGGCTCTGTCAAGGAGATCCCCGGCTTTAAGAACTACGTATCCGTAGATGGTGGCATGGCCGACAACCCCAGATACGCGCTCTACCAGTCCCCCTACACCGCGCTGATCGCAAACAAGGCTGACCGCCCTGCGGATTTCTGCGCCACGGTTGCCGGCAGATGTTGCGAATCGGGCGACCTTTTGGGCGAAGGCATGATGCTGCAGCGCCCCGTGCGCGGCGACATCCTTGCCATGCTGGTCACGGGTGCATATCAGCACTCCATGGCCTCCAACTACAACAAGATCCCCCGTCCTCCGCTGGTCATGATCAAGGACGGACAGGCGCGCGTCGTCGTGCGTCGCGAGACCTACGAGGACCTCTTGGCACTTGACGTAACAGATCACATTTATTCGAGGTAAATTATGTTACTTTCTTTACTCCAATCGGGATTTGACAAATTCGTGCTGATCCAGCTGCTTTTGTCGCTTCCCATTATCGTATTTGCGCTGTCGGTGCATGAAACCGCACACGGCTGGGTGGCCTACAAGCTGGGCGACTCGACTGCCAAAAACCTTGGCAGACTGACGCTCAACCCCTTCAAGCACCTCAACCTGTTCGGCTTTCTCTCCATGCTGATCCTCGGCATCGGCTGGGCAAATCCCGTACCGATCAACACGCGCAACTTCAAAAACCCCAGATGGGGCATGGCACTCTCGGGCATTGCGGGTCCCGTGTCCAATTTCCTGATCTCGCTGATCAGCTACCTTGCCTATATGCTGACGCAATTCGTGCTGATCCTGACAGGACACGTTGAGGCTCCGCATATTCTTGTCACCGTGCTGCTCCTTTTCCTTGAGCTGAGCGCATATCTCAATCTCTCGCTGGCCATTTTCAATCTCATTCCCGTCCCTCCGTTTGACGGCTCGAGATTCATCTATATCTTCCTGCCCACCAAATGGTACTTCAAGGTCATGCAGTACGAGAGATTTACGGGCATTGCCATCATGATCGCCCTTTTGGTGCTTTCCCGTTTCGGCATTTATCCCATCGATTTTCTGGTCAATCTGATTCTGGACGCTATGGGAACAATCATCGCACTCCCCTTGAATTTTCTTCTCAATCTGATCCTTTCCTGATGGTGGTGTTGTATGGCTGAACTGAAGTATAAAATAGAGTCGTTTGACTTTGACGGTCCGCTGGATCTGCTTTTGACGCTGATCCAGAAAAACAAGGTCAGCATAGAGGATATTCCCATCGCGCTGATCTGCGACCAATACGTTGCATATATTACTCAGGCGCAAAAGCTGGATCTGGAGGTTGCCTCCGAGTTTTTGGTCATGGCAAGTGAGCTGATACTGATCAAGACCAAGATGCTGCTTCCGCGCGACGAAAAGGACGAGGAAAAGGATCCCCGTGCAGAACTGGCCGATGCGCTGCTCAAATACCAGCAGGCCAAGGAAGGCGCTGCCAAGCTCAAGCAGAGATTTGAGCGTTACAGCGGCAGAATGGTCAAGGATACCGACGAGATCTCGATCGACAAGACCTTTGTGGACGATCAGCAGGTGACCAGCCTTTGCGCTGCGGTCCGCCGCATCATTGCCTATAACGAGGCAAATCAGAACAACGAAAAGGTCGTGTTCTCGCCTATGATCGCAAAGCCCATCGTGCCGGTTGAGGCAAAGATCGTGGGCATTTTGCATCGCATGAAGAAAAAGGAATGGACGCACGTGGAGGAGCTGCTTTCGGACTCGGTTTCGCATGCGGATATGATCGCCATTTTCTTGGGCATCTTAGAGCTACTCAAGGTACGCGACATTCTGCTTGACGACGAGGATGCCGACGAGCATTCGCTCTACCGCTCGAGCGCAAGACTGCGCATCAATCCCATTCCCGCAGACCAAAGACAACCACAAAACCAGAACAGTGAGGTGCCGCAAGCATGAACGAACAACAAACGCCTACCATAACCGACATCGGTGAAGCCATAGAAGCCATACTGTTTGCTGCGGGCTATCCCGTCAAATACGACAAACTTGCAGAGGTGCTGGGACTTTCCGCAAAAGACATCAAGCTGTTTTGCGAGCATATGGCTGCCGAATATGAAAAAGCCGGCAGGGGCATTCTGATGCTTTGCCTACCCGAGACCTGCCAGCTGACCACCAAGGAGCAATACATGCCCTATATCCGCGAGGCGCTTGGCATCAAGCGCGGCGGTAACCTTTCCGCATCCTCCTTGGAGGTGCTTGCCATCGTGGCTTACAACCAACCCGTGACGCGTGCTTACGTGGACGCGGTGCGCGGTGTGGACTCTTCTTATGCCGTGGGATCTCTCTTGGACAAGAACCTGATCGAGGCTTGCGGCAGACTGGATGCACCCGGTCGCCCCATGCTGTACGTCACCACGGATAAATTCCTTCGCGTATTCGGCCTGAATTCACTCTCCGAGCTGCCCGAGACCGAGGCGCTGAGCATTGCCGCTGCACAAGCGGATGCAAGTGCCGAAGCGGAACAAGCAGAGGCGGAGGAAGCCCCCGAGCAGGAATCCCTTCCCGAGGGCGAATACCAAGAGGTTTCCGAGGACGATCCTCGCAGCGAAGGCTGAGTGATAGCCGAAGAAAGGAGGCCGTCATGCCACTCGGTCTGAAAATTACGCTGATCATACTCGGTGCAATCGTGGGCTTGCTTGCACTTCTTGTGCTGATGCTGCTGACGCTGCGCATCAAGATCAAGATCGGTTACAGCGACACGTTGCACTTCAAGCTGTACGTAGGAGGCATCAGAGTTGCCTCCCTCCCCCGTCCCCCAAAAAACCTGCGCCCCTTGCGTA
>JAZQYT010000019.1:0-1743 GCA_045633665.1 Eubacteriales bacterium
CGCCGAAAACGGCAACGTCATCCACTTCGAGCAAAAGGATCTGATGGGCATTTACCCTTGTGATCAAAAGGGAAATCGCATAGAGGAGGATCAGAAGAAATACAAGGACGTGGGCATCGTTTTCTATATGAAAAACGGCAAATCCCGCATCAGAAAAACGTCCTACGTCACGCAAAAGCAAATTGAACGCCTGCGCACTGCTCTTGGGGTGGGAGCGTATGGACAACCCAAGGAATAAAAAGAGAGTAAGCACATGAAGCAAGAAAAAATCGTCATTCGCGGTGCACGCGTCAATAATCTGAAAAATATTGACGTGGAGATCCCGCGTGACCAATTAGTTATCCTGACAGGCCTTTCGGGGTCCGGAAAATCCTCCCTGGCCTTTGATACCGTTTATGCAGAGGGACACCGCCGCTTTGTCGAGTCGCTGTCCTCCTATGCGCGTATGTTTCTGGGGCAGATGGACAAGCCGGACGTGGATACCATCGATGGTCTGAGCCCCGCGATCTCCATCGATCAGAAGACTACCTCCAAAAATCCGCGCTCGACCGTGGGTACGGTCACCGAAATTTACGACTACCTGCGTCTGCTTTACGCGCGCGTGGGCGTGCCGCACTGTCCCGTGTGCGGCAAGGAGATCAGACGGCAAAGCACGGATACCATCATAGATAAGATCTGCGAGCTGCCCGAGGGCGAACGCTTTTTGGTGTTAGCCCCCGTGGTGCGTGGGCAGAAGGGTATGCACGAAAAGGTGCTGACCGATGCCAAGAAGAGCGGATACGCACGCGTGCGCATCGACGGCAGTCTTTACGATCTCGGTGAGGAGATCTCGCTGGACAAGAATAAAAAGCACCATATCGAGGTGGTAGTTGACCGCCTTGCGCTCAAAGAGGGTATTCGCTCCCGACTTGGCGACTCGGTGGAAACTGCGCTCAACCTGGCGGACGGACACCTTTTGATCGTGACCGTGCCGCGCGGTGAAGGCAAGCCGATCGAGCTTTCGTTCTCGCAAAGCTATGCCTGCGAGGAGCATGGTGTTTCGATCGGTGAGCTGGAGCCTCGTATGTTTTCCTTTAACAATCCCACGGGCGCGTGTCCCGTTTGCGCAGGACTTGGCGAGATGCAGACCGTGTCTGCTGCCAAGGTCATCCCCGATAAGCGGCTTTCGTTGCGCGGTGGTGCGATTGCGGTCAACGGCTTCAAAACCTTGGAAGAGGACAGCTGGAACGGTCCTCTGTTTGCCGCGGTCGGAGAGGTTGCAGGATTTGATTTGGATATGCCTATCCGCGAATACGGCAAGGATGCGCTGGATGCGCTGCTGCACGGAACGGGGGATCGCGTATATCGCATCACGCGCTATTTCGGTGGACAGCATCACGAGCAGACCACCACCTTCCACGGTATTCTGGAAATGGTGGAGAGCCGCATGAAAAACGGTGGCATGTTTGGTAAGGAATACTATACCCAATTCGTGCAGGAGGCGGATTGCCCCGTATGCGGCGGCAAGCGTCTTTCTCCCGTGGTGCTTGGCGTCACGGTGGGCGGGCTGAATATCCATGATTTCTGCGCCATGTCGGTGGAGAATGCGCTTGCGTTTATTGAGCAGCTGCACTTTACGGGCGGTGAAGAGGTGATCTCGCGCGAGATCTTGAAGGAGATCCGCGCACGCCTCGGTTTTCTAGTCAGCGTAGGCCTTGGCTATCTGACGCTGGGACGCAAGGCGGGTACGCTTTCGGGCGGTGA
>JAZQYT010000020.1:0-4136 GCA_045633665.1 Eubacteriales bacterium
TTGATGCGGCAGTAATGCCCACTTGTACTCAGACAGGCTTGACGGAGGGCAAGCATTGCTCGGTTTGCAATGAAATTCTTGTAATGCAAGATGTCGTTGCTGCCCTCGGACATGCTTATAGCGATTGGTACGTAGTTACCTCACCTACTTGCACGACCAACGGTCAAAACCGCAGCGACTGTGAGCGTTGTGACCATTTCGAAACCGAAGTAGTCAAGGCAATGGGACACACTGCAGCAAACGCGGTGGAAGAAAACCGCGTTGAGCCGACATGTACTACAAAGGGCAGCTATGACATGGTAACGTATTGCGCAATTTGTAGAGCTGAACTGGGCAGAGAACACTATGAAACCGATGCCCTTGGCCACGCATATGGTGATTGGTACGTGGTGATTGCGCCAACTTGTGAAACCGAAGGACAGAACAAGCGCGATTGTATGCGCTGCAATCATTTCGAAACCGAAGTTGTCAAGGCAACGGGACACACTGCTGCAGACGTGGTGGAAAAAAACCGCGTTGAGCCGACATGTACTACAAAGGGCAGCTATGACATGGTAACGTATTGCGCAATTTGTAAAGCCGAGCTGGGCAGAGAACACTATGAAACCGACGCCTTCGGCCATGCGTATGGTGAATGGTACGTAGTGACCGCACCTACTTGCACGACGGATGGCGAAAACCGTCGCGATTGCGAACGTTGTGACCATTTTGAAACCGAAGTAGTCAAGGCAACGGGACACAAATATGAGTCCGTTGTGACTGCTCCGACTTGCATCGAGCAGGGCTTCACCACCTATACTTGTTATTGTGGCGATTCTTACGTTGACAATTATGTTGACGCGCTCGGCCACAAATATGGTGACTGGTATGTAGTGGCCGCGCCCACTTGCACGGCTGATGGTGAGAATCGTCGTGACTGTGAGCGCTGCGATGCATACGAAACCGAGGTTGTCAAGGCGACGGGACACAAATATGAGTCTGTAGTAACTGCACCGACTTGCACCGAACAGGGATTCACAACCTATACTTGCCACTGCGGCGACTCTCACATCGACGATTATGTTGACGCGCTTGGTCACGCATACGGTGAGTGGTACGCAGTAACCGCGCCCACTTGCACAGTCGATGGTGAGAACCGTCGTAATTGCGACCGCTGCGATGTTTACGAAACCGAGATTGTCGACGCAACGGGACACAAATATGAGTCCGCCCTGACCGCACCGACTTGCACAGAACAGGGCTTTACTACCTATACTTGCCATTGCGGCGACAGCTACGTTGACGATTACGTTGACGCGCTTGGTCACGTGCCGGGTGAATGGATCGTTGAGGTTGAGCCGCAGATTGGCGTTGCCGGCAGCAGGTATTTGCCGTGCAGCGTTTGCGGTGAAAAGCTGCAGACCGAGACCATTGATCCGCTGCCTGAACCCGGTACCGAAACAGAAACTGAGACGGAAACGGAAACGGAGACAGAAACCGAAACTGAAACCGAAACCGAAACCGAAACCGAAATCGAAACCGAAATCGACACGGAATCTGATACCGAAGCCGTGACCGATCCCGGAACGGAGGAGAAGGGCTGCAAGAGTCAAATGACGTTCGTTGCGGCATTCTGCAATGTCCTGTTACTTGCGATTGCTGTTGTCTTTGGCAGAAAGAAAGCAAAATAAAACAAGAAACTGCCGTTGAGGAGATGTGACTCTTCAATGGGCGGTCAAAAAAAGAGCCGAGCCTGGTTGGATACTCAAAAAGAGTATCTTGCCAAGACTCGGCTTCCTTGTATATTAGGTATCGTTTGTGACGTCACCGTTGCCGCTCAAATCAATGGGATCTCCCAGATAGGTCGGTTCGGGCTGAAAGAGAGCGTATGCCGTATCCTTCAAACGGGCAAGCACCTCGCGCACGTCGCGCTTGGTTTGTCCGGAATAGCTGCGCAGATCGGCACTGACACCGTAAGCCTCGATTCCCAGCGCCTGCGCGACGTACAGGGCGCGATACAGGTGATATTCTTGCGTGACGATCACGATCTTTTCAGCGCCAAAGATCTCCTTTGCGCGATAGATCGACTCATAAGTGGAAAATCCTGCGTGATCCATGAAAACATCCTCGGAAGGGACGCCCTCCTCGATTGCGCGCGATTTCATGGTGTTGACCTCGTCGTAATCCTTTTGTCCGTGGTCACCGCTCATGAGCAGCTTGGGGGCTGTGCCGTTTTGGTAAAGCGCAATGCCTTGCAACAACCTGTCCTCCAACATATCGCTTGGTGAGCCGTCCGATTTGACAAGGCAGCCAAGCACCAGGATGCAATCCACGTCTTGCAGCGTCGCGGCTTGCTCGGGGGAGAGGATCAGGGACGCGGTCGATGCCTTGACCTTAGCATTGACAGCCAACGCAACCGTGCCGCCAAGTATTGCAGCGCACAGGCAGCATGATACGATGATCAGCAGAATTTTGATCGGTTTTTTCACAAGATCACCCCCTATGCCCGTATTTTAGCAGATGGGAAACAGAAATTCAAGCGAATATTGTGAATAATTCTGTGTGAAATTGATCGGATGATTGACATGGATTTTTAAATACGTTATAATGAAAAATCAGTTGTCCCCAAATCGGGCAAATCCACACTATATGGGTGAAGGGAGGCGAGAGAATGCAGAGCATGAATGAGCGATTGATGATCAATTTTTGCGAGAACTATATGGAAAAGGTGTTTTATTACTGTCTGAAAAAGACGGGGGACGAGAACAGCGCACAGGATTTGACGCAGGATATTGCACTGCAGGTGATGTCGGCGTTATACGCAGGAACTGTTCCCGAGCATTTTTCCGCATGGGTTTGGAAAATTGTCAAAAACCATTATGCTGCATGGGCGGACACAAAGCGCAGAGAGCGAGAGTCGGTGACCGGTGCCGATATTTCCGATTGCGAGATCGAGGATGAGAGCGAGGGCTTGCTTGCGCAAACCATCAAAGCCGAGCAGCTTGCGCTTTTGCGCAGAGAGCTTGCATTTATCAAAAGCGAGTATCGCAATATCGTCGTAGCCTACTACATGCAAAATAAGAGCATCAAGGATATAGCTCTTGCAAATTCTCTTTCGTGTGAGACCGTCAAAAAGCGGTTGCAGCGCGCCCGAAAAATATTAAAGGAAGGTATGGATATGGCAAGAGAATTTGGAGTCAGAAGCTATCAGCCCGAGAAAATCGCGTATTCGTTCAGCGTTTCCAAGCCCGGAGCGAACAATCAGCCCTACAGTATTAACTGGTATGCGCACAGAATGTATCAGAACATCGCATTAGAGGCATACGGAAATCCCAGCACGGCAGAAGCGCTTGCCTTGGAGCTTGGTGTGGCGCTGCCTTATATGGAGGATGAGCTGGAATATCTTACCCGTGAGACCTTTTTGATCAAGCAGGACGGCAAATATCAGACCGCGCTGCCCATCATCAGCGCATCAGCGCAGCTGAAGGTACACGCTGCACACTTGAGCGCCGCGCCCGATATCACCAAGGCACTCATTGATTTTACCGAGTACCTGGACGGTGCCTTGACCAAGCAGGGATATGCGTATTATGGCAATTATACCGACTATGAAAGCGCAAAATGGTCGCTTTTGATGCTGGCGTATGATTCGTTTCTGTATAAAGCACCCCGCACCGATCCCGCATGCTCCCCACGTCCCGAGGGCGGCTTTTGGGATATGATCGGCTATGAACTATGTCATGAAGTATGCAAGCCCTGTTTTGTTGGCAAGCACGGCAATGGCAAAAGCTTTTGGCAATTCCGTTATGAGTTTGACGGTATCTGTGATCAAACGCCCGCTTTTCTGACCGAGGAACAGGAAAGCGTGCTGCGCGGATACGTCACGGGCAAAATTCCCGAGGGTTCCGATCAGATTGCGGCACAGCTGGCAGAGTTTGGCTATTTGCGTAAAGTAGACGGTGCATACGTGCCTACCATTTTGGTGCTTGATTGGGAGGAGATCAAAAAGCAGGTCAAGGCTCTGGATCGCAAAACCCTTGAAACGCTCGAGGAGCTTGCCGATGCGGCACGCATCAAGCTCAAGAACCTGTATGACAAGATCTATGAGGTCGTAAAGGCCGATCTTCCTGCAGTGTTCGCGGATAACACACATCAGG
>JAZQYT010000021.1:0-2093 GCA_045633665.1 Eubacteriales bacterium
TGCAGGACTATTACGGTGCGGGCTGGGAGAATATCCGCGCGTATATTGACGCGACCACCGAGGCGGCTGCGCAAAATCACGTGGGCATTTACGACAGTGTTGTGGATATGATGATGAAGCATATGGACAGAAGCGAGCACGCGCAGTTTGGCGAAGATATGCTGGCTTTGTGGGTCAAGGCACTGGACGAGGCACAGACCGAGGAGCACAAAGCGCACGTGGAAAAGTCCATGATCCAGGCGTACTTTGTGGCACACCTCAAGAGCAAGAACCGCAAGGAGTACTTAAACACCATGTACGATCTGTGCGAGAAGTACGGCATCACGCACTACCGCGAGAGCACGCTGATCGATTTCTCGCAGAAGGGCAAGCCCGGCAGTCTCGGATGATGCGCTTTGCACCGTAGGGCGGGGTAGCGAAGCGGCACGAGCGCAATGAATGATATGCCTGTGGCATGTCAGAACGCGAATGTGACCGAGCCGCAGTGAGACCTTGCTCCCGCAAAAGCGGGAAACACCGACACTTTCAAGGCGGCTTTTCTTCGGAAAAGCCCCTTTGTGCACTTGGTGAGCAAAAAAAACGAAAAAATTTTTCAAAAAACGCGAACTTTTTTGTTTTTTTTGCGTCTATATAAGTAGAGCGATCCATTTTTCTGCAAAGGAGGAAAGATCATGAAAAAAAGAACGCTTATCATTTGTGCCTTGCTGGCGTGCGCGATGCTGCTTGCATCTTGTCAGACTCTGAAGGACGCGCTGCGCCCCGACCCCAAGACGGCAGAGGAGCTGTGGGAACGCATCGGAGAAGTCATGGAGGGCTTTGATTCCCACGAGATCGCCATGGAAATGGATATGGTCATGGTGGTCGAGGGGTATGCCGTAGAGTCAAGTGCTACGGGTACGCTGATCGAGGACAGCGGTGACGATTATTACTATTACAGCGACACAAAGATTACAATGAAATGCGATGAGCTGGATCTGGATCAGGAATCGCGCGCCATCAGCGCGTTCATGGACGGAAAGGCGTTTGAATTCCGCAGTGAGGACGGCTACGAGCGCAAGCTGTACAGCAAGATGACGGCAGAGGAATACGCGACGTATCTTGCGGCGGACAAAGAAGAGAGCAGTCTGGACACGGATATTACGGATTGCACCAACGCAGAATTTGCGAAAAACGAGGACGAAACCTGGACGCTGATCTACTCGGGATATACCAAGAAGGCTGTCAACGGTATTACAAGCGCTTTGTCTACGCAGGAGCTGGACGTGTTCGGTGCGGATATCGTGGACGTAAAGGTCACGTTCTTGACAGACGAGAACTTCCGTGTGACCGATATCTCCATGGAGTTTGAGTTTGATGTCGACGAGGATGCAAAGCAAACTCCCGTGCTGGACGTGCGCATGAAGCTGGTGGCTGTGGGTGACGGTGTCACGCGCGTGACGGACACCATCGACGCATCCAAATACAAAGAGGTGGACGACCTTGCCATCCGCAAGGAAATCACCGAGCTCATCAAGGACAGATACGAGGCAGAAGAGGGCTCCTTCCGCTACGTGCAGGAGCAGACGTTCAAGGTAATGGGACAAACCGATAAATTCACCGAGACCGACACGGTGCTGTACGGCGTCAGGGATGGAAAATTTTATTATGACGTCACGGCGGAGTACGACAGCGTCAGCATGAAGCTTGCTTACGAAAACGGTGCTTGCACGGTGACCGTGGAGGGCGAGTCTTATTCCGAGCCGCAGACCGAGCAGGAAGCAAGAGCCTTGGTCGAGATGCTGATCAATGACAGTACGTACGGCTATCATGCCGAATCTATTACCAATATTACGGATAAGGGAAACGGCGTCTGGGAGATCGAGCAGGCGTTGGGAGATACGTCTGAGCTTGAAGGGATTTTTGAGTCTATGGACGGCACGTACAAATCGGCAACCCAGACCGTGACCGTCACCATCAAGGACGGCAAGCTGACCGAGATCAAAACCGTGATCACGGCATCGGGCAGTATCACCTCGGGCAACATATATCAGGTGAGCTATACCTTGAAAATGCATACGGTGTTTACGGATTAAACGATGAAAAAAACCGTATTT
>JAZQYT010000022.1:0-2186 GCA_045633665.1 Eubacteriales bacterium
TTCTTGCGGTCGGATACTACGCTTTCGTTCTCCTGCTCGTAGGTGGAGTAGAAGTAGGGGATATATCCCTGTGCCTCAGCAGCGCAGGTGTCGATCATTTTGTAAACGGGGAAAAGATTGTTCTGCTCGCGCATATGCCATATATCAAGCTCGGGGCAGCCCCACAGGGATGCGATGTAAGCATCCGAAAATCCCATCTTCTTGGCGCGGCGCAGAATATCAAGATCCATGGGATGCTCCTTGACCGTGCCTTGCATATGCACGATGTTGCGCAGCTTTTCAAGGAAGAACATATCGATCTTGGTCGCGCTCCAGATGCGGCCGGAGTCAGCACCGTATTCAAGCAGCTTTGCAATGGCGTAGATGCGGTCGTCGGTGCCGTCTGCAATGTATTCCATGAGCTGATCGACCGTGTAGTTATCGAACTTCTTCATGTAGATGTGGTTTACGCCGATCTCCAGCGAGCGCACAGCCTTGAGTAGGCTTTCTTCAAAGGTACGGCCAAGGCTCATGACCTCACCGGTTGCCTTCATCTGCGTGGAGAGCTTGTTGTTGGCGGAAACGAATTTATCAAAGGGGAAGCGGGGCATTTTGGTGACCACGTAGTCAAGCGCAGGCTCACAAGCGGCAAGAATGTTGCCGATCTTGATCTCGTCCAGCGTCATACCGACTGCGATCTTGGCGGTCACGCGTGCAATGGGATAGCCGCTTGCCTTGGATGCAAGTGCGGAGGAACGGGAAACGCGGGGGTTGACCTCGATCAGATAGTAGTTGAAGGAGTGGGGATCCAGCGCAAACTGCACGTTGCAGCCGCCCTCAATCTTGAGCGCGCGGATGATCTTGAGCGCGCTGTCACGCAGCATGTGCGATTCCTTGTTGGTCAGCGTCTGGCAGGGGCAGACAACGATAGAGTCACCCGTGTGAATACCGACGGGATCGACGTTTTCCATGTTACAAATGGCGATGGCCGTGTCGTTTGCGTCACGCATGACCTCGTATTCGATCTCCTTGTAGCCCTTGATGCTCTTCTCAACCAGTACCTGGTGTACGGGAGAGAGCTGCAGCGCATTTTTCATGATGTCGATGAATTCTTTTTCATTATCGGCAAAGCCACCGCCCGTGCCGCCCAAGGTAAACGCGGGACGAAGCACCACGGGGTAGCCGATCTCCTTGGCAGCCGCCAGGCCTTCCTCCATGCTGTTTGCGATCAGCGAGGGGAGAACGGGCTCGCCCAGCTCCTCGCAGAGCTGCTTGAAAAGTTCTCTGTCCTCGGCACGCTCAATGCTTGTGCCGCAGGTACCCAAAAGCTCGCATTCGCACTCGCGCAGAATGCCCTTCTTTTCCAGCTGCATAGCCAGGTTCAGACCGGTCTGACCGCCGATGCCGGGAACGATGGCGTCGGGACGCTCGTGACGAATGACACGCGCAACGTATTCCAGCGTCAAAGGCTCCATGTATACCTTATCTGCAATGGTGGTGTCGGTCATGATGGTTGCGGGGTTGGAGTTGCACAGGATAACCTCGTAGCCCTCTTCCTTCAGGGCAAGGCAGGCCTGCGTGCCTGCATAGTCAAATTCGGCAGCCTGGCCGATCACAATCGGGCCGGAGCCGATGACGAGTACCTTTTTGATATCTGTTCTCTTTGCCATATCGGTTATCCTCCTTTATATCATTGCAATGAAACGGTCGAAAAGCTTGTAGTTGTCCTGCGGGCCGGGTGCGCTTTCGGGAGCGAACTGCACGCCAAGCACGCGGCTTTCTGCATCGATCACACCCTCAACGCTTGCGTCGGTCACGTTTTCGTAAAGCACCGAAAGTCCCGTGCCGGCAAGGCTTTTGCGGTCTACCGCAAAAGCATGGTTTTGCGCGGTGCTGGTGATCTTGCCGTCCTCCAGGCAGCGAACGGGATAGCCGCCGCGGTGTCCGTGAGGCAAGGAAGAAACGGTTGCACCCTTGGCAAGGCAAAGGATCTGGCAGCCAAGGCCAATACCGAACAGCGGATACTTGCCCCACAGTGCCTGGACGCAGGAGATCACCTCAGTGGCATGCTCGGGGCAACCGGGGCCGCTGGAAATGATCACACCGTCGGGCTTGAGCGCCTCGATCTGCTCGGGTGTGGTGTTATAGGGAACCACCGTGACGTTGCAGCCCTTGCTTGTCAGGGTGCGCACGATGTTGGTCTTCAT
>JAZQYT010000023.1:0-3067 GCA_045633665.1 Eubacteriales bacterium
ACATGGCTACGATCCGACTTAGGAAAAGGCCGAGCGTGCTGCCAAAAAGTACGCTCGCCGTCCCGAGGACTACCTCGAAGCCATCCGACAGCATGCGCTTTACCGTGCGCTGATGCAAAAGCGGGCTGAAAAGAATGCACAAAAAAAGAAAGCGCCCCAAAAGCCCAAGGCCAAACGAGAACAGCCCGAAGATAAGCTCAACGTGGAGATCCTTATGCAAATGATCGCCGAGATCATCGACGCCTTTTTTGAGGGTACTCGTCGCGGACTGCACATTCACGTATGCCGTTTCCATTTGTGGGTTGTGGGCAAGGATGCCGCGCAGACCGCACTTTTGTGCGGCGGTGCCTGGGCTGCCGTATCCAATCTGCTGGCCGTGCTGGACGCGCACGCCAAGCTGCGCGTGGGCAAGACCGACGTGCAGATCATTCCCGACTACACGGGCGAGAAGACCAAGACCGATTTTTCGCTGGTCATTTCGTTTGGCGTTGTCAGAACGCTGCACACGCTGCTCTCGCTCATCCCCATTGTCCTGAAACACAAGGACTCCCTGCTGACCAAGCCGACGGCTGCGCAGGCACAAACGCAATCACAATGAATTTTCATATATGAAAGGAACTGTCAGTATGTCTGAGAACAACAAGATCCAAGAGATCATTAAGGAATCCCTTGAGAACATCCGCTCCATCATCGACGCCAATACCGTGATCGGTACGCCCATGGAAACCTCCAACGGTGTGACCATCATCCCCGTATCCAAGATCACCATGGGCTTTGCCTCGGGTGGCGTGGATTTTGACGGCAAAAAGGAAAGCAGCACCGCAAAGAACTTTGGCGGTGGCGGCGGCACAGGTCTTTCGGTGCAGCCCGTTGGATTTTTGGTCATCTCTCACGAGGGACGCGTGGAAATGATCAACGTCGGTCAAAAGGCTCCCAAGGATACCATCGAGCAGGTAGCGGATCTGTTGGAGCGCACGCCCGATATCGTATACCGCCTCAAGGCCATTTTCGACAAGTTCGGTGAGATGAAGCAGGACGGTGAGCCGCTGCCCGAAATCCTTCCCGAAACGCAGGACGAACAGGACGAATAAGAATACTTATGCCCCAAGGCTCGTATAATGGAAACAAAACGAGCTTTTACATGGGGGTACTATGCAAAAAAATCCGATCATCCGGGCACTCTGCGTGCTGCTTTGCTGCGCGATCTGCACAGGCGTATTATGCCTGCCTGCAGATGCGCTGACCGCCAGCGTAACACCTGCCGCATCGGTCAATGCCGGGAGTGCAGTGTTGATCGAGGCGGAAAGCGGATGCGTGCTGTTCGAGCAGCACGCGCATACACGGATGCCCATGGCGTCCACGACCAAGATCATGACAGCGCTGGTCGTGCTGGAAAATTGCGAGCTGCAGACTACCGTTTGTGTTGACGAGCGCGCTGTAGGCGTGGAGGGCTCATCTGTCTATCTGTACCCGGGTGAGCTTTTGACGGTAGAGCAACTGCTGTACGCGCTTATGCTTTCCTCTGCCACCGATGCCGCTGTGGCCTTGGCATACGAGACGGCAGGCAGCATTGAAGCCTTTGCCGCGCTGATGAACCAAAAGGCTGCCGAGCTTGGCTTGCAAAACACGCATTTTGTCAATCCGCACGGCCTGGACGCACAGGGACACTATACCACCGCCTACGATCTTGCCTGCATTACGGCTTATGCCCTGCAAAATGAGGATTTTTTACGCATCGTATCCACACAAAAAAAGGTGATCCCCTTGAAAGAACAACAGGGGGCTCGCGTGCTGCGCAATCACAACAAGCTGCTGGCCTCCTTTGCAGGCTGCATCGGTGTCAAAACGGGCTTTACCAAGAAAAGCGGCCGATGCCTGGTCAGCGCTGCCGAACGGGACGGAGTGCGCCTTGTTTGCGTCACGCTGGATTGCCCTGACGATTGGCGCACGCATGCAGACCTGTTAAATAGCGGATTTGACACCTTTGAGCGCGTACTGCTGACATCGGCCAATACATACGTTGTTTCCCTGCCTGTCGTGGGCGGCATGCAGGACGCAGTCTATCTGCAAACGAACGCGCAGGTGGCCGTGACCTTACCGCGCAGCCGCGGTGAGATCGGCTTTTACGTACAAGCACGGCACTTTTTATACGCTCCCGTGGCGGCAGGTACATACGCAGGCGATGCAGTCTGGACGCTGGACGGCGTAGAAATCGCACGCGCACCTCTGTACACCATACACGAGGTGCAAAAGCATGCGGTCAAACGCTCCCCCATACATTGGCTGCGCGCTTTACTTCAAAAACTAAAGGAACTGATATGACAGAACAAGTAAGACTTGCAAAATACTTTACCGATTGCGGTGTGCTTTCGCGTCGTGCCGCTGAGGAAGAAATCAAAAAAGGACGCGTTAAGGTCAACGGCACACCGGCAGAGCTGGGACAAAAGATCACGCCGGGTGTTGACGTTGTGGAATACGGTGGCAAGAAGATCGTGCCTCCCAAGCATACGGGCAAGGTGTACCTCATGCTGCACAAGCCACGCGGCTTTGTGACCACCATGTCGGACGAAAAGGGACGCCCCACCGTGGCGGCGCTGACAAAGAGCGTTGGCACGCGTGTGTATCCCGTGGGCAGACTGGATATGGATTCCTCGGGGCTTTTGCTCATGACCAACGACGGAGAGCTTGCCAACCGCCTGACGCATCCGCGCCACGATATTCCCAAGATCTATCACGTGCTGGTGGCGGGACATCCCACCACGGCACAAATGACCGGGCTTGGCTCCCCTGCCGACCTGGACGGCTACATCACGCAGCCCATCCGCGTGCGCAAGCTGGCGCAGGGTGAAAATGAAACCTTACTGGAAATGACGCTTTACGAAGGGCGCAACAGACAGATCCGCCGCATTTGCGAGATGCAGAGCTTGCGCGTCAAGCAGCTTGTGCGCATGGCCATCGGCGAGGTGGAGCTGGGTACGCTGCCCGAAGGAAAATATATGCATCTGAGCAAGGATCAGGTCGCATATCTGAAAGGAGAGAGAGATCATGTTTGAGGTCATACCGATTC
>JAZQYT010000024.1:0-15104 GCA_045633665.1 Eubacteriales bacterium
AAAGAGAGTTTTTAGAAGCCGTTTTTGATGGCTTCTAAAAAGTAACATTGCGAAAATGTGAAGAAACAATATGCGCAACGCGCATATTGCTTCTTCACGCAAACAAAGGGGTTTTTGATAAAGAAAAATCCTACAAAACAAAGGTTGGCTATTTTCCTGCGTAATGCGAAAAGTGGTTATAGTCTTAAAGTTCAAGGAGTGAAAATAAATGTCACGCAACAAAGAAAATATCAAAATGCAATTAAACCGCCGATTAAACGAGCTTTTACGCATTGGGCAGAAAAAGCAAAAAGAAGTCAAAGGAACGCCCAACTATAACCCTACGAGAAGTGAGGGGGTGAGGTCGATATTGTCCGCGGACACCTATAGAAAAAGTTTGAATACATTCGGGGATTATTGCAAAACGCAGAACATACGGAGCATAGACCAAATTGACGAAAAGGTGGTTGAGGGCTTTCTACAAAGCAGACGGAACTTGTCGGGTCACACAATTTCCAAAGATTTAAGTGCCATCAACAAGGTTTTGGGCTCGAACTATACCCCAAGTCAATTTGGCTTTGCGAAACGTACTGCAGATAAGATCGTTCACAACCGGGGCATTCTTACATCTAATAGCACAGCAAATTTAGAACGCAATAAAGCGGCTTTATGGTTTGCTTATGCTACGGGTTGCCGTCGTTCGTCAATCCTCACGACAACGGCTGATAAAGCCATTCGTGACGAGAATGGAACTATCATAGGCTTTGAATTTAAGGAAAAAGGCGGCAAGTGTAGGTGTGCATGGATCTTGGGCTCGGAGCAAGCAAAAATGACCGCTTACGTGGACGGACGTATAGCGGCATTGGGTCAAAACTGTCGACTTGTAGATTCTTGTGATAGTTCCTGCAATCCTCATTTTCAGCGTGGGCTCTATGCCGCCAAATTTTACGAAGAAGCCAAAGCGGCAAAAGACGAGGGCAGAGATTTATACAACGGTCATAGGGATACCTTTGTCAATCAAGAACTCTACGAACGTGCCCTCTCACGCTATAAGTCCGACACCGTTTGTAACTACGATGCTAAAATCTGTGCTGAAATTTCACAGAGCATGGGGCATAATAGAATTTCTGTGGTCATAGAGTCATATTTGCGTAAATAATATGCACAATTTTTATCCTCTATACCGATATCGGTCAGCGTGCCGATGATCTCCTTATCGGGCATGCTGTATCGCTGATTGAGATAGCGGAGCGATGCGCCCAGCTCACCGTCGGGGCCGCCCAGCTGCGTGATAATGGCGGTGGCGAGCTTGGGGTTGGGAGTTTTGATATTGACGGGGTATTGCAGCTTTCTGTCATAGATCCACATAATGCACTCTCCTTACGTGTCGTTTTGCCAGGGCCAAGGGCTCTGTCCCCATTCCCAAAGGGCGGGGTTTTTGTTATCCATAATGGTCATGGGGCCGCAGCCCTGCTTGTAGGCTTGGGCGACCGTTTCGCGCTCGGTGATCAGTCGCTGATAATAGTCCAGCGCGGCTGCGTTATCAGGGTAGCTGTCCAGATAAAGAGCCAGCTCCACAATGGCGAAATCCAGCTTTTGCAGCCGTGCGTAAAGTGTTTTGCAATCTCTGCTTTGCGTCTGCTCCATACCGTTACCGTCCTTTCCGCGAGCCCTTGAAGGGGAAGTCAAGCGATTTGAAAATCGTGCCTTTTTCCAGCCATTGCTCGCAATCGTAGAGTTGATCAAAGGTTTGTGTGGGTGCGTACACCATAGCAAGCGGATAGTCGCCAAGGCACGTGGGATTGCCGGGGCGCTCGGGGGTGGGGTTCATGACCGGGACGTCGGGGCGGCAGTCGCAGTCGGGGGTGCTTTGATATTGTCGCAGCGCCGCATAGGGGGCTCGATCTCTCTGCCGCCCTGCGTTGCTTCTTTGTGCGTACATTGTTTTTCCTCCTGTACATGGATTGAGCATGAGAGCTCAATGGCAGTATATGCCGAATGACCGCGAAGCGTGTCGAAGACGCAAACACAGGCTTTTGGTATAAATTTTGTTTATCATTCCTATTATTAAGATGACAATTTTGTGATATAATAAACCCTGTTGAAGTTTGTTTTTTGCTAAAATTTGCAAAAACTATTGACAAAGTGACAAATGCGTGATAAAATGGTTTCGAAAACCACATTCGGGCAAGGAGGCTCATTTTGGATATATTACTTTATTGCTTGTTCGCTGTATTCTGCGGCGTTTCGTTGATCGGAATTGTTTTGTATTATCCCAGAATAAAATGCTGGTTTTACGCATTCGGGCATCAGGAAAAATTGTATAATCCCAAGAAAAACCGTTTGGCTGTCATTGTTCCTGCCAAAAATGAGAGTGAATCGATCACTCCTTTCTTTGAAAGTGTGGACAGACAGACCTACGACAAGGAGCTTTTCGACGTTTACGTGGTGGTGGACGATCCGAGCGATCCCACCATTGCCATGACCGAGCAAAGAGGGCATAAGCCCGTGATCGTTTCGGGACAGACCAAAAAGGGCGACGCGCTGGATGGTTGCCTCAAGCGCATTCTGATGGAGGATTCCGACGCGTACGACGCGTACATCGTCATTGACGCGGACACCGTGCTGGACGACTCGTACCTGGAGGAAATGAACAACGCCATGGTCAAGGATACCGAGATCGTGGTTTCCAAGAAGCGCGTTAAGAATTATTTCTTTGGCGACAAAAGCACAAGAACCCTGTCGGCTTGCTGCAACGGTGTGATCTGGACGCTGATGGATAATCTCGGCAACTATTACAAGACGCAGCACGGCTATCCCTGCTTTATCGTGGGTACGGGATTTCTGATGCGTGCGGATCTTGTGCGCAAGAACGGCGGCTGGCCGTATCAAAGCACGCTGACCGAGGACGTAGAGCTGATGATGGACACCGTGCTTTCAGGCTATCTGACCAGCTATTATGAGCATGCGATCGTGTATATGGAGGAGGCCACCAAGCTTTCGGTGACAAACAAGCGCAGACAGCGTTGGATGACCGGTGTGGTGGACAGCGACAGACTGTATATGCCCAAGATCGATGCAAAGCAATGTAAGGGTGCATCCAAAACCGAACGGATGAAGAGATATCATGCCGCCAGTCTCAACATTGTATACAGCCTGGTTGGCACGGCGCTTGCTTATTCTGCCATCAGCCTTGTGCTGACGGTCGTGCTTGCCATTCTTGCGCATCCGCTTTGGTGGTGGGCGCTGCTGGGAGCTGTGATCGGTATCGGTGCGATCTATCTGTATTTTCTGGTTCCCACGCTGTTTGCCGTCTTTTCGGATTGGAAGGTCATCAAGCTTTCCTTCCCCGGCAAAATTCTGTTGATCTTAGCACATCCCATTTATTATATGGGCTATATCCCCGTGATGTGGCGCGCGCTGTTCTCCAAAAAGGGAAGAAGCACGTGGGTGGCCATCGAGCGTGGAAATTTTTCTGAAGGTAGGTGAGTATCCCATGACGGATGCAGAAACCAGACAACAGGTTCTGGCTGATATAGAAAAATACGAGCTTTCGGGCGAGTTTGACAAGCACGTCGATCCCATTGACTGGAGCATTGTGCTGCCTGTGACAAAGGATTTTCCCTACGTGCGCCGCGGCTTTGACAAGGTCAAAACCTTCTTTAAGTACCAGCTTGTGGTTAAGCCGTTCCGCAGAAAAGCGATGCGCGACGAGATCAAGCCCGAGGTGTACGGCATTGAGAACGCCAAGGGGATCAAGAGTGCCGTGATTACCTGTAACCACGTCAACAAATTCGATTGCCTTGCCTTGCAGTATGCGTTTCGCAAGATCAAGAGCAAGATCTACACCGTAGCCGCTCCCTTCAATAACATGAAGGGCGCATTCGGAGAGGGCATGAGAGCCGGCGGTATGTTGCCGCTTTCCGATGATCCCGCAGTGATGCGACACTTTACCAAGGCTGTAGACTGGTATTTGCAGCATGACAATTTCGTGGTCATCTATCCCGAGCAGGCGATGTGGTGGAATTATAAAAAGCCCCGCGTGTACAAGGACGGCGCATACACCTTTGCCGTCAAAAATAACGTACCCATTATCCCGACGTTTATCACGTACCGCCCAAGCGGTATTGTGAACGAGCAGGGAATCGAGCAAATGTATCTGACTGTGCATGTGATGCAGCCGATCTGGCCCGATCCCACCCTGCGCCGTCACGACAACGTGGCGAATATGAAAAAGCAAAACTTTGCTATGTGTAAAGCAAAGTACGAAGAGGTCTATGGCGAGAAGCTGACCTATTCGACGCTGGATCCCGAAAAGGCACCCGATAAGATCGCGCTCGGGTAAAAGAACAGGTATGTTCCGCTACTATATTATCGCGATCGTTGTGGGCAATATCCTGATCGGCCTTGTGAATGGCTTGATAGGCCTGCCGGGATGCTCCACACCCGTGGCATTGCTCGTGTGCTTGGGCGTGTCCGTTCTCTTTACCGCACTGGAATTTGGCTTGGATGCCTTGATTGCTTGGCTGACAAGACTCTTGCCGGGGAAGGCTGTGGATCCTTTCCGCAAGATATACCGTGTGGCAAAATGGGAGAAAAAGGTTTACAAAAAGCTGGGAATCGTCAAATGGAAGGACAAGATTCCCGAAACCGGTGGCCTTTTGGTCAAGTTTCAAAAGAAAAAGGTGCTGGATTTTCACGACAACGCGTATATTCATAAGTTTATGTGCGAGTCCGTATATGCCGAGGTGATGCATGTGATATCCGCCTTGGCAGGACTTGCCGTCCCCGCGCTGTGTGCATGCCGTCTGCTGTGGCCGGACGTCATACCGCAGGTGCATTGGTGTGTGCGTATCGCGCTGCCCGTGGCGCTGGTCAATTTCGTGCTGCAGGTGCTGCCCGTGATGGTGCAGAGATACGTGCGTCCGCAGCTCATGAGCGTCTATCTGCGCAACCAAAAGAGAGCAGAGCGACTTGCCGAGCAAAAGGTAAACGAATAAAAAAGTGAATGGGCTGAGTCGAAAAGACTCAGCCCGTTTTGATTTGTGTTTCAGAGCATGCGGTGGGTACGCAAGTACCAACGCGCATATTCGCCCCAGAAGTTGTTGAATACCCGATAGGAATTCTCGTATGCCTCATCCCCCATGGAAACCAGATCCATCATGGCGATCAGATACCACGCATAAAGCTTTGCGTGCGGAGCGGAGACCAGGAGCTTTGTATCCATGTCGTCCTGGGCATCATAGGATGCAATGTCGGCAGGATAAATGCCCATGATCTCGGTCTGCACCGCGCCCTCAATTTCGTTGATCCACACCATTTTGGTCGGGTTTCCAAAGGAGTTGGGGCGAATTTCATCTACGTAATCGATCAATTCCTTGACTGTCATCCACCCACTCCGATCTATATAAATTCGGCTTTCACCGTGAGTGTATTATAGCATAAGTGGGCAAAAAAGTCGTCCCCATGGAAGCTTTGGAATAAAACGGATGATTCTTTGACGATTTGTTTTCCAAAGTCGTGGCGGGGGATGCTGTGGGAGCAAGCCCCCGACCTACGGTCAGGTTTAGAATGACGCATTTGCACGGAGCTTTGATGGATATTTCGCGATATGGAAAATTTCAAATAGAAAAGCCGACCAGATTGTGGTCGGCCTTCGTTTATTCCATTCTCAAAAGCTCTCCGTCGCCTGCATGCAGGTGAACGGTGTAGGTGCCGTCGGCGGTACGGGACATCTTATCCCATGTGCCGCGCGACTTGCTGAATTTGTAAAGCGTTTTTTCCGTTTTGATCTTGGCAAAGGCTTCGCTGCGGAAGTCCTTATTGGCAAGCATGAGGTAGCCGCCTTCAAAGAATCCTGCCACAAATCTGCCGCCCTCGATCGCGTCGATGCCGCCAAAGGGGGCAAATTGCACGGGCAGGGGATCGCGTTCCTCGCCCACGTGGAAAACGGCCAGACTTTGCGCCGTACCGACCTCGCCCATGACTGCCTGTATCTCGCGGTTGATCTGCTTGACTACAGGGTATTTTTCACCGCGCGTGCCGTCGGCTTCGATAATGCCGTGATGGTAAGACCAAGGCTCGTTGTGCGCTACACCGGGCGTCCAGTAGGTAAAGTAGCTGATTTGCGAGGAGCCGTAGGCAAGGGCGGTAAATACCTCCCAGCGCAGCTCTGCCTCGGTCAGATAGCGGTAGCCCCAATGCTCGACCAGCAGAATAATGATCATCCAAGGGATGCCCGCAGCATGTGCGTGCTTGCGGATCTGCTCTAAATTGTCGTAATAGTCGGGCCTGTCGTATTCTGCATAAAGCGTTTTCTGCGTGCTGTTGCGCGCGCGGCACTCGTCCGAAACGCGCGCCTCGCGCAGCCCTTGCGCGTACAGCTCGGCTGCCGTGGTTTCGGTCTTGCAAAGGCAGTAGTGGTCGTAGGAGAGAAGCGAGGGCTTGACCGCTGCAAGATACTCGGCAATATGCGCGTCGCTGTTCTGCTTGCCGCCGGGAACGGCTACGTTGGGCAACAGGTTGACGTAAAAATCCGTTCCTTTATGATGCGTGTGAAAATAGTCCGCAATGCGTGCCAGCATGGGGAATTGCGCTTCGACGGGCTCGTCCTTGATAAAAAAGCGATCCAGCGCAGGATAATCTGCATAATCCGCAATCATGCCGTCAAGCGCTTGCTGCCAGCCTTCTTTTTCACCTATGGCATCGGCCATGCGAGAGTCCCAGACATAGGCGCGCAAACCCAATTCCTCGCACCAACGCAGCACCTGCTTGTTGGTATCTGTATCATAGCGGCATTCGATCACGGTAAAGCCTGCCTCGGCGGCCTCTTGGAGTCGTTCGCGGCAAATAAACTCGGGACGGATTCCGTACCAGAAATTGATGGGATATGACATATTCCTCTCCTTAAATGCGGCTCATGAAATCAAGCAGAATGCGGCAGCCCACGCGTGCGGAGCTGTCACGGAAGGTTTCGTAGTCCATGGTGGAGGGATCGTTACAGTTGTCCGAAATGGCACGCAAAATACCCACCTCCACGCCGTTTGCGTAGCAAACCTGGCAGATGGCCGAGCCTTCCATTTCGCAGGCTACAGCATCAAAATTGGCGGTGATACGCGCTCTTTGCGTGGGAGAGGCCACGAACACGTCACCCGAGGCAACCGTGCCGCGCACGAAATGTACGCCCTGCGCTGCAACGCAGTCGGCAAGCAGATCGCAAAGACGCTCGGAGCAGGGCAGGTAGACCTTGTTGATGCCCGAGATCAGTCCCACGGGATCACCGATGGGCGAAGTATCCATATCGTGCTGCACCGTGCTTTAGGCAATGGCAATGTCACCAATGCGCAGCGCGTCGCAAAGTGAGCCTGCCACGCCTACGTTGACGATGGCCGTTACGCCAAAGTGCAAGATCATGGTCTGCGCGCACATGGCGGCAAACACCTTGCCGATGCCGCAGATGGCAATGACCGTGTCCTTGCCGCACAGCACACCTTGTGTAAAGGTGATCGAACCCACCGAAAGCGTGTTGGCATTCTCCATTTGCGCGATCAGGGGCTCAACCTCGCATGCCATCGCGCCGATGATGCCGATTTTTTGATTATTCATAGGAAAAATCCTTCCTTTCGCTAAATTTCTCGTTGTCTATCAATGCGCCCAGATAGCGTGCGCATTCGCGCTTGGCCGCGTTCATGTCAAGATTTTGGTAGTTGCCGCATTCCTTTCTTTTGTTGCCGGGCATTTCTCCCGTGTAGGCCACGGCATCCGAAAGGCAGCGGCAGAGCAAGGAGAACGCGTCAGCGGGCGCTGTGTCGCGCATGAGCAGGTAAAAGCCGGTCTGGCAGCCCATAGGGCCGAAATAGATCACGCGTTCGCTGTCCTCGGAATTGCGCAGCAGCGTTGCCAGCATGTGTTCAACCGAGTGCATGGTCAGATTGTCCATATAATCGCCTGCGTTGGGGGTACGGGTGCGCAGGTCAAAGGTGATGACGTCACCGTCGATACGGGAGACGTAAAAGCCGGGGGTAATGGTGTCGTGATCCACCGTAAAGCTTGTAATGCGTTTCATGGAGCGGTTCCTTTCCTGTTTGTTGCTTTCATTATATCACAATAAGGACAAAAAGAAAAGGGGAAGGGTGTATTTTTTCGGAAAAATGCCTTGATAGGTGAAGAAAAATATGGTATACTGTAGGTGATTGAATGTAAAGACTATACAGACGTGCAATGCACACCCCTACACAGGAAAGCCATGAAGCTGTAGGGGAGACCATTGGTCGTCCTGCTCTTCATATATGGACGTGCAATGCACGCCCCTACAAAGAAACGGTTAAGGAGATTGATTTTATGAAACCCTATGAAAGATTTTTGAAATACGTTGCGTTTCCCACCATGTCGGACGAGAGATCCGAAACTGTGCCAAGCACCGAAAAGCAGATCGTGCTCAGCCTTGCGTTGGCTGCCGAGCTGATGGCTATGGGCCTATGTGACGTGGAGCTTGACGATAAGGGATACCTGTACGCAACGCTGCCCGCAAACACGGACAAGGTCTGCCCCACCATCGGCCTTGTGGCACACGTGGACACCTCGGATGCCTGCGCGGACGCTCCCATTGCGGCACGCGTGGTGGCTTACGAGGGCGGAGATATCTGCCTGAATGAGCAAAAGGGCATTTATATGACGGTTGCGGACTACCCAAACCTGCAGAATTATAAGAGCCAGCACCTGATCGTGACCGACGGCACGACGCTCTTGGGTGCAGATGATAAGGCAGGCGTTGCCGCCATTATTTCGGCTGTGGAGCGCTTGATCGAGAGCGATCAGCCCCACGGCACAGTCAAGATCTGTTTTACGCCCGACGAGGAGATCGGCCGCGGTGCGGATCACTTTGACGTTGAAAAATTCGGTGCGGATTATGCCTACACCGTGGACGGCGGCCCTCTTGGCGAGCTGGAATACGAGAATTTCAATGCGGCTGCTGCCGTAGTCAAGTTTGCAGGCGTGTCCATTCACCCCGGCTCTGCCAAGGATAAGATGAAGAACGCGCAGCTCATGGCCATGGATTTCAATGCGCTGCTGCCCGCAGAGCAGATCCCCGCAAAGACCGAGGGGTACGAGGGATTTTTCCATTTGTGCGATATGCAGGGCGATTGCGAGAACGCACAGCTGGTCTATATCATCCGCGACCACGACCGCGCACTCTTTGAAGAGAAGAAAGCGGTCATGCAGGCGGCTGTGGACAAGATCAACGAAAAGTGGGGCGCGGGCAGCTGCACGCTCTCTCTCAAGGACTCCTACTACAACATGAAGGAGATCATCGATCAGCATATGTATATCGTTGAGCGTGCCAAGACCGCGATGCTGGAGCTGGGCATTACGCCCATCGTCACGCCCATTCGCGGCGGTACGGACGGCGCAAGACTTTCCTTTATGGGCTTGCCTTGCCCCAATCTCTGCACGGGTGGTGAAAATTTCCATTCGAGATTTGAGTTTTTGTCGATCGAATCGCTTGACGGTGTCGTTGACATCGTGGAAAGAATCCTGCTCAACGCAGCAAAGGAGTAAAGAATGGCAAAATTATATTTCAAATACGGTGCGATGGGCTCCTCCAAGACCGCAAACGCGCTGATCACCAAGTTCAACTATGAGGAGCGCGGCATGAAGGTGTGGCTGATCAAACCCGCCATCGACACGCGTGACGGTGCGGGCGTGATCCGTTCGCGCATCGGCCTTGCGGCAGACGCGCACGTCATGTCGTCGGATGCCGATATCCGACGGGAATTTGAAGCGCACAAGGATTGCCACGTCATCATTGCCGATGAGTGCCAGTTCTTTACCGAGGCGCAGATCGATCAGCTGCGCGGTATTGTGGACGAGCTGGATCTCCCCGTGCTTTGCTTTGGACTGCGCACCGACTTTATGACGCACTTGTTTTCGGGCAGCAGACGCCTTTTCGAGGTGGCGGATTCGATCACCGAGATCAAGACCATCTGCACCTGCGGCAAAAAGGCGATCGTCAACGCGCGTATTGACGAGCGTGGGCGCGTGGTGACCACGGGCGGTCAGATCCTGCTTGGCGGCAACGATTCCTACGTGGCTATGTGCCACGCTTGCTGGAAGCAGGCGATCGGGAATCAGGAGAGCGAGGAAGGCCATGCATAAGCCCATGATCGTTGGCGTCGCAGGCGGTACGGGATCAGGCAAGACCACGCTGGCCGCACACATTGCGCAGGCGTTTGGCGAACACGTGACTGTGATCACGCACGACAGCTACTACCACCTGCAAAAGGACAAGACCTATGAGGAACGCTGCCTGACCAATTACGACCATCCCGACGCGTTTGAAACCGAGCTTTTGCGCGCTCATCTGGACGCGCTTTGCCGCGGCGAGAGCGTGGACGTGCCGGTATATGATTACACAATCCATAACAGAAGCGATAAGACCGTGCGCGTGCAGCCTTCACCGCTGATCGTGTTGGAGGGCATTCTGATCTTTTCGGATGCGTCCTTGCGTGATGCAATGGATCTGCGCATCTTCGTGGATACCGATGCGGACGAGCGCATTTTGCGCCGCATCCTGCGCGATACCAAGGAGCGGGGCAGAAGCCTGGATTCGGTTATTTCGCAGTATCTGACCACGGTCAAGCCCATGCATGAGGCGTTTGTCGAGCCGTTCAAGCGGTATGCGGACGTCATCGTCCCGGGCGGCGGAAATAATCCCGTGGCGCTCGAGATGATCGTACAATGCATTTGCAAGCAAACGGGCTTGCATACTGTTTGAATAACAAGAATATGATTTTACAAGGATCGGGGGTGTGTGTATGAAGAGCAAATGCCTGGCAGTCATGCTGCTGCTTTCTTTGCTGCTCTCCGTTGCTTCGTGCAGCGCGCCTGCTCCCGTTTCGTATCAGCGTGCAAGCGTTCCGCCCACCTCGCCCATACCGTTGAGCTGCAGCGCAAGCGGAGAGATTTGCGAGGGAAGCACACAGGCGGGGCAGTATCTTGCGCCTGTGCAAAGTGTGCAGGAGTACATATATCAAGGCCTGCTTGCCGAGCAGGATGAAATCGATATTTCAGCCTACAAGATCCCCACGGAGCAGATCACGCTTTTGTATACTGAGATCATGAACACGCATCCCGATCTGTTTTTCGTGCATCCGGGCATTTCCTATTCCTATAATTCTGCAGGGTATATCATCACGCTGAAGCCTTCGTACAGTATGACGGGCGAGGCACTGCAAAAGGCAAGAGAGGATTGTCGGGAAAGACTGGACGAGATCTGTGCGGGCGTGGATGATAATTGGAGCGATTTTGAGGTCGCGCTGTACCTGCACGATTACCTTTGCCTGCATTTTGCCTATGATACGAGTTACGAGATCTACGATATGTATCAGTTCCTGTTGCGCGGCAAGGGCGTATGTCAGGCATACACTTTGACGTATATGGCACTTTTGCAACGCTACGGGATCGAGGCTGACGTGGCAGTCAGCCAGAGCATGAACCACATTTGGAATATCGTCACGTTGGGTGGCGTTCCTTACCACGTGGACGTGACCTGGGATGATCCCATTCCCGATACCGAGGGCAGAGTGCTGCACGCAAACTTTTTGCGCAGCGATGCGGGCATTTCCAAAACCGAGCATTATGCCTGGGAAAGCGCACGCACCTGCCTGTCCGACGCGTATGAAAACACGTTTGTGACGGATGTGAACGCTCCGTTTGCCTACACGGCGGGCAAGTGGTTGTATGCCGACGGTGCCGCACGTGCCGTTTACGTGGCGGATTTTTCCACCATGCAGGGAAATGCGATCGTAGAGATCGAGGAGCTTTGGCTGGCGCCTGGCGGTCATTCCTACTACGTGGACGCTTTTGTGGGCGTGGGCGCGTATCGCGGTAACGTGATATACAATTTGCCGGATAAGATCATGGCGCACAATCTGCAAAGCGGTGTGACGGTCGAGGTGCCTATCCCTGCGCTGCACAATAAGCAGATCTTCGGGCTTTGGATGCAGGAAGATACCGTTTACTTTGCGGTGTCCGAAACGCCGGACGGTAAGATGCAGGTGCTGTCCTGCAGCATTGCCGACCTTGCGGACTACCTGTGGGGCGACGCCGATCAGAACGGCGCGGTGGACGGCAGGGACGTCACCGCCATGCTCCGCTATCTTGCAGGGCTGCCGACCGTATGTCATACGGGGGCTGCCGACCTTGACGATAACGGCGAGGTCGATGCACGTGACGTAGAGATCCTGCGTCAATATTTGGTAGAAAACAATTAAAAATTTCATAAATCTGCGTCGGGAGATCCCGACAGCTAAGGAGGTTAAAATGGATTTTAGATTTGTGGACAAAAAGTACCGTCCCGTTCCGTTCTGGTCTTGGAACGAGCGTCTTCGCACAGAAGAAACGCGCAGACAGATTGGCCTGATGGATGACGTGGGCATCGGCGGCTTTTTCATGCACGCACGCGGCGGCTTGCAGACCGAGTATATGGGCGAGGAATGGTTCGATAACGTTTCCGCATCCATTGACGAGGCAGGTAAGCGCGGCATGCACGCATGGGCCTACGACGAGAACGGCTGGCCCTCCGGCTTTGGCGGCGGTATCGTCAACGGCAAGGGCATCAAGTACCAGCAGAAGTATCTGCGCGTCAAGAAGTTCACGCCCGACTTGGAGGATCCCAGAGGCCCCGAGGTCATCTATTGCTTTGAAAACTACTGCTTCTACTACGAGGTCAACCCCTTCTACGTAGACACCTTGGACGGGGAGGTCATTGCAGACTTTATTAATGAGATCTACGAGCCTTACTATGCAAAGTACGGCACCACCTTTGACGGCTTCTTTACCGATGAACCGCAGATCTCGCGTAACGGCATTCCGTGGAGCTTTATTCTGCCCGAGGAATACGAAAAGGCATACGGTGAGCCGATCTATGATCACTTGATCGAGCTGTTTATTGAACGCGGCGAATGGCAGCAGACCAGAATGAACTTCTGGAAGCTGGTGACCGAGCTGTTCTCCAAGAACTACAACAAGCAGATCTATGATTGGTGTACGGCACACGGTCTGCTCTATACCGGCCACCTTGTGCTGGAGGAAACGCTGGAAGCCCAGCTGACCAGTAACGGTGCCTGCATGCCGCACTATGAATATTTCCACATCCCGGGCATGGACTGGCTGTGCCGTCCCATTTTCCCCTGCCTGACCATGGCGCAGCTTTGCTCCACCGCAGCGCAGACGGGCAAGAAGCAGATCCTTTCCGAAACCTTTGCACTTTGCGGCCATAACGTCGGCCACGAGGAACTCAAGAGAAACTATGAGTGGATGATGGTGCGTGGTGTCAATTTGATGTGCCAGCACCTGGAGGGCTACTCTTTGCGCGGTATCCGTAAGAGAGACTATCCGCCCGCAATGTACTGCCAGCAGCCCTGGTGGGCAGATTATAAGGTGTTCAACGACGCTATGTCCCGCATTGGTATGATGCTGGCAGAGGGCGAGATCCGTTACGACACCCTGATCATGCACCCCCAGACCTCGGCATGGATCAGCTTCAACTGCGGCACGAACAACGGTCTGCATGAGTATAATACCGATATCATCAACGCTATGAACCATCTGGATGCAAAGCACGTGCTGTATCACCTTGGCGATGAGATCATGATCGAGCGTCACGGTAAGGTAGAGAATGGCAAGTTTGTCATCGGAAAGCAGTCCTATTCCACCGTAGTGCTGACCAAGCATATCGAATATCTGCCCCACACCGAAGCGTTGCTTGCAGAATTCAAGGCACAGGGCGGCCGCGTCGTGACTGTGGATGAGGTTGAGGGCTGCGATCTGATCGATAATCCCAATATTACCTATACCAAGCGTTACTACGACGGCTTTGAGCTTTACTATTTCGTCAACAGCACCGAGAGCGCACAGCCTACCAACTTCAAGGTTGGCAGCTATGCCATTGACATTGAAACCGGTGAGAAGGTAGACTTCTATGGTACTTATAACTTCCCGGCATACGGCAGCCTTGTTGTGATCGACGACGGCACGGCTCACGCTGAAGCGCCCGCACCTCGCGCACTTTCCGAGGTATGCCTGTGCGGTGACTGGCAGGTAGCGTCCATGACCGACAATGCGCTGACCTTGGATACCTGCACATACTGGTTTGACGGTGTGCTGCAGCAGGAGAACGCTTGCGTGCTTAACGTGGCAGAGAGAGCGTACGAGCTTGGCCGCGGTGTGGATATCAAGTGCCACTTCACCTTTAACGCAGAGTATATTCCCGAGCGCATTTTCCTTGCTTGCGAAACGCCCGAGATCTTCTCCATCAAGCTCAACGGCAAGGATGTTGACAAGACCGATTGCGGCTATTTCCGCGATCACTCCTTCCGTATGCTCAATATCGCAGGCCTTGTACAAAAGGGCGAGAACGTGATCGAGCTGCAGGTATACTTAAAGGAAACCGACGAGGTTTACGAAAACCTCAAGAAGTCCAGAATCTTCGAGTCCGAAAAGAACAAGCTGACCTTCGGCACCGAGATCGAGCCTATGTATCTGGTGGGCGACTTTGGCGTCAAGGCAGACGGCAAGTTTGAGCCCATTCCCAATAAGGCGTACTTCTATGAGGGCGACTTTGCGCTGGTTGAAGCTCCCAAGACGCTGACACTCAAAGAGATCGAGAAGCAGGGACTTCTGTTCTTCTCGGGTGAGGTTGCACTCAAGAAGACGGTTACCCTTGACGGCGCACCCTGCTGCCTGAAGTTTGACAAGAAGGGCATCAACGCCATTCGCGTCAAGGTCAACGGCAAGGAAGTCCGTACCGTCATGTGGACCCCCTTTGAGGTGGATATTTCCGATTACGTGGTCGCAGGCGAGAACGAGATCGAGCTGACCTTGGTCAACAATCTGCGTAACCTCATGGGCCCGCACCACCACGTTGCCGGTGAGTTGCTGGCTGTTGCACCTCCTCACTTCTTTGACGAGGGCTGTATCTGGAATAACTACTGTGGTGGTTATTATACGCCTAAGTACAGCTTTGTCGAGACAGGATTGATCTGATTATAACAGAATACACAAACCAAGCCCGGGGGCAGTGGCCCCCGGCCGGGGATTTTGGTGGGGGGGGGCAGGTGGTAAAA
>JAZQYT010000025.1:0-2032 GCA_045633665.1 Eubacteriales bacterium
TAAATGGCGGTGTTCAGCTCGTCCAGCGTGTAGCCGCCCTTGGCGATCACGTCGTGGAGCAGTGCGATCTGCTGCTTTTCCTTGTCGGAAAGGGACTCGAACACCTCAAAGTTACGCGTGGTGCGCAGGCGGTTGACCTGCTCGGGAGCACACTGCTCCAGCCAGAACTTTGCTCTTTCCAGTCTGTCGGCAAATTGCTCGTACTTGTAGGGCATGCCGATCTTTTCAAATACGGTTTCCAAGAGCGGTACGTTAAAGTCCACGATCGAGCCAAGCTGTACAAGCAGGCTCATGGGAACGGTTTCAACGTATCTGCCCTCGATCATGCACTTTTCCATGATGGAAGCAGTTGCTTCGTTTGCCTTGCCCTCGCGCCAATCGTTAAGCATCTTGTCAAACTCAAAGTACTGACGCAGAATACCGTCGTCAAAGCAGATGTCAAAGGCCTTGACGGGATCGGTCTTGGCGTACAGCCACAAGAGCACCTCGGGCTGATACAACTTGAGCATGGTTTCGGGCGTCAGGTTGATACCCGAAGAAGAGGACATCTTACCGGCCAGTCCCTTGATGCCGATGAATTCGTAGCCCTGATACAGGGGAGCCTGATGGCCGAATACCTTCTTTGCGATCTGCTTGGAGTTGTTGTAAGAGCCTGTGGGTGCGGAGTGATCCTTTCCGCCCGGCTCAAAGTCAACGCCCTCGTGACGCCAACGCATTGCCCAGTCAACCTTCCAGCCAAGCTTGCAGTTGTGGTTTTCAAGGAAGTTGAAGTGGCCGGAGTGTCCGCAGCGGCAGGTGTAGTCTGCCTCGGTGCCATCAGCGGAAAAACTTGTAATGGTGGTAAAATCGGTGTGGCAAGCGTCACAGAAAATGCTCACAGGGCTGTAAGCGGCCTTTTCAGCGTCATGCTCTGCCCCCAGCTGCTCCTCGCTCTTGCTCTTGTCCTTGGTCTTAAAGGAGTCAAGGATCTCAAAGATTTCACCGCGCTTCTGAATGGATTCAAGAATCGCATCGGCATAAGCACCCGAGCGGTACAGGTCAGCCTGGTAGCGGCAGTCAAGCTTGATGCCGAAGGGCTCGATGCCTGCAAGGAATTCTTCCTCAAAGTGCTTTGCGTAGTTTTCATGGCAGCCCCAAGGGTCGGGAATGTCCACGTAAGGGCAGCCGATGTATTTGTCATAGGTGTTGCCCACCACAGCCTGCACGTTGGCAGGGATCTTGCGGCAACGGTCGTATTCGTCCCAGGAAATCAGAAGCTTGGCCTTTTTTCCCTCTTTTTCCAACGCCTTGACAACGAAAAGCGGCGTTGCCAGATCGCGGAAGTTACCAATGTGAACAGAGCCGGAGGGGGAAACGCCGGCAGCGCAAACGTATTCTTCCTTGTCCGGATTTTGCGCGATGATCTTTTTTGCAATTTCTTCTGACCAATGCATAATAAGGTCTCCTTTTATCAAAAATTGAATTGTACATACTTTATCTATTATAGTATATCACACTTTTTTTTCGCTGTCAATCGGTACATTTTCTAAATATTGTGCGCAAGGGACGCAAGATTTCATGCGCTTTCAAAATATTCGGCATAAAAACGGCAAAGTCGGGCAAACTATGAGCGGATAGAATCCAAATATATAATAGCCCGAGCGGAGTGCGCGCATGCGTGTCCCGGGGTTATAAAGGAGTACGAGATTATGATGTCTATCATTGACAGAATTGCCCTGATCGTAGCTGCAATTGGCGGACTCAACTGGGGCAGCATTGGTCTGTTTGGCTTTGATGCAGTTGCATGGCTGTTTGGCGGACAGGGCGCGATCCTTTCGCGTATCGTTTACGTGGTGGTCGCGCTTGCCGCACTCTGGTGCATTTCTCTTGTCTTCCGTGTCAGAGAGACGTTCGAGCAGCCGGAAGAGATGTGAACAAAAAACGCCGCCCGCACGCAAGTGCGGACGGTGTTTTTTGTAAGACGAAAACCCCGCCATAGTGGCGGGGATCAAAAGAGGTTAACCGATGAGAAGAAAAAGAATAAAGAATTAAG
>JAZQYT010000026.1:0-5454 GCA_045633665.1 Eubacteriales bacterium
TCCAAAAAGCCGCGCTCCGTCATCTTCGGTATGAAGGAAGCAGCAAAGCTCAATCCCATTTTGGGGTAATAATATTTGATTGTTACAATAAAGCAGATGACCGAAGGTCGCCCCTACGACATCCGATTGGGACTTGGATTACCAAATCCCCGCGTAACGGTGGGGGCGACCTCCGGTCGTCTGCCTAACGGCAACTATTTTTTTTAATAGGATCTTAATAAAAATTCGGTCAAAGCACAAATAACTCGTTCGCGCCCTTGCAAGATCCTTCGCTGCGCGCAAGGATGACACCTGCGCAAGCGCGGTATCGCAAGGGCTTGCAATGCCCTATACTCGCCTTTACAAGCATAAAGGGGAAGCCGCGTTGCTTCCCCTTCTCTTTTTACTTACATCACGATCGACTTGATCTCGGGAAAATCATCCGCAAGGTCAAGCAGCTCGTCGCTGATGCTGTCCTTATGCAGGCGCACGTCCAAAGTAACGCGCACGTCACCGTTGTCCAACTTTTCCATCTCCACGCCGGAGATCAGAATCTTCAATTCTTCCAGTCTTGTGCGAATTTTGGGCATAACGGCATGATAATCCTTGGAGATCACCAGCAAAAGCTCCTTGGAGGACTGCATATCCCCCGGCAGAAACTTATGCAGCGAGATCTGCAGCATGATCATAAGCACCGTGCAAAGCACGCCTACCGTATACATGCCTGCGCCAAGCGCAAGGCCGATTGCGGCAGTTGCCCAGATGCCTGCGGCGGTGGTCAAGCCCTTAACCGATCCTCCGCGCACAAAGATCACGCCCGCGCCCAAAAAGCTGATGCCCGTGATCACGTTGGACGCAATACGCGAGGCATCCGCCCCGATCACATCGGCAAAGCCGTATTTGGAAACCACCATGATCAAGGTCGCGCCCAGCGCAACGATGATATGCGTGCGTATTCCCGCCTCCTTGAGGCGTTTGGTTCGCTCAAGACCGACAAGTCCGCCGCACAGGCATGCTACCACGATGCGGATCAGGTAGTCCCACGCGCCGATGTGCTCAAAAAGCCATAAGTCCCAAGCCATAGTTTCCTCCTGTATTATTCAGCGTAGCCAAGCTCTACTTCCACGACGTTGGCAACGCCATTGCGATAATAGGTGATTTCAACCGTTTCTCCACCGTTGTGTTCATTGATCACGGCCATCAGATCGTAAATGGAAACAAGCTCCTGTCCGTCTGCCATGACGATGATATCACCGACCTGCAGCTTATTGGCTGCATCCAGTCCCGGAGTGGTTTCCTTGACCAAAACACCTGTATGCGGTGCATAAAACACCTTATCGGGGTATTTCTCGAGATCCTTGGGATCCGAGCTGATACTATCGCCCATATCCACGTAAGACGTGCCTGCCTGCACGCCAACGCCCACAATACCGATCAAGGGACGCTTGGTAGTAATGGGCGATTCGCCCGGCTCGCCTGTTTCAATGATATTGTTGATCAGCACCATCGCACCGTCGATCGGAATGGCAAAGCCCATATTCTCATACTGGCCCGAAAGCTTCATGGTGATGATGCCCAGTACCTCACCGTTCGAATTGACCAAAGGCCCACCCGAGTTGCCCGGGTTGACAGGCGTATCGGTCTGAATCAGCTTCATTTTCTTGACCAAAATGCCCTCGTCATCATAGATCTTGACGTCTCTTTGGCCGTAAGACACCACGCCCTTGGTCACACTCCACGCGTATTCCTCGCCCGCAGGCGTACCCACGGCATACACGTTCTGGCTGGCTACCACTTCCGAGGAGTTGCCAAGCGTTGCATAGTACAGCCCCGTTGCGTTGATCTTGATCACAGCGATATCATCGATTTCGGAAAAGCCGACCACCTCTGCAATCATTGCCTGGCCGTTATAGAACTTGACCTTGATGGTTTTTGCACCCTCTATGACGTGGTAATTGGTGGCAATATAGCCATCCTGCGTCAACACGATGCCCGTACCCGTAGAGGTCCCCTCATCCGTTTGCGCGGTAATGACCACGGTATAGTTGCGCACAGATTCCAAGGCACTCATCTCGATGGTCTGCTCGTCACCGCCGCCTATGATCGTGACGTTGCCTGCAAAGCCGCCCTGCAGGATGGTATCTCCAACCTCGGGGGGATTGAGTGCATCATAGATCAGCACACCGATCAAAAGGCAGAAGCAAAGGGCAAAAACGGCAGTCATAATGCCTGCATAGATCCACGCACCGCGGTTGCCGGAGCGCTTCTTATCCGAAGCAGCTTTCAAATCTGCCTTGCGTTGTTCCTCATAATTCCAGCGATATTGATATACGTCCTGCTCAGCCGCCTGCGCCTCGGCTTTTTCCTGCTTTTCTTCCTGCTCTCTTTCAAATGCTTGCTGCGCCTTTTGGGCCAACTCCTGTGCCGCCGATTCCTGCTCGGCCAGCTTTAGCCTTGCCAGCTCCTGCTCGTCAAGCGGCTCAAATGCGTCGCTGATATCTATCTCTTCCGCCTGCTTTGCAGATTCTTGTACCACAGGCTCTTTTACAATTTCCTGCTCACGTTCCACGGCAGGCTGATTACTTTCGCCCGATGCTTGCTCGGGCATACCTTCATATTTCTCTTCCAATGTCGCTCCTCCTCTCATGCTTTTTCGGGAGCATCGATCTCGGGCAGCGTAAAGGTGAATTCACACCATTCTCCCGCCACACTGTCAACAGCAATACTCTCATGATGGGCCTCAATAATGGTCTTTACGATGTAAAGCCCCAATCCGACGCCCTTTTTATCCAATCCGCGACTCTTGTCGCTCTTGTAAAAACGTTCAAATACGTACGGCAGATCCTCTTTGGGGATTCCCTGCCCTTGGTTATACACGCGCACTCTGACCTTCTGTCCCTTCTTGACGCGGTGCAGACTGATGCGCAGCGTTCCTCTCTCTTTTGAGAATTTTACCGCATTATCCACCAGATTATACACGATCTGATACATGGCGTCGCGGTCGGCCAGCACGAAAATGTTCTCGTCCTCACAATCAAATTCCACGTCCAGGTGCTTTTGGTCGATCTTTTGCTCAAACGAGATCAAAATCAGACGGCAGACCTCGCAAATATCAAACGGTGCGGACATAAACTTACGGTCCCCCGCCTGAATACGCGACAGATCCAGCAGCTGCGAGACCAGACGCGAAAGCCGCTTGACCTCCTCGGAAACGATCCCAAGATAATAAGACTGCTGATCCGCAGGGATCACACCGTCCAGGATCCCGTCAATAAAGCCCGATATGGTGGTCATGGGCGTGCGCAGATCATGTGACACGTTGGCCATAAACGAGGTGCGCATATTATCCAGCGCCTCTAAGGACTGCGCCATGTTATTCATCGCGCGCGCAAGCTCTGCCACCTCATCGTTTCCGTGCACGGGTACGCGCACGTCAAATTTTCCCGCTGCAAAGCTCTTGGCCGCACGGCTCATTTCCTTGAGCGGCGTGATGATACGCTCGGTGATGAAATAAAACGCGATCAATGCTGCCAGCATTACCCAAAGGCTGGCTGCCATGATAACCTGTACGGTGGAATCGCGCAGATCTCTCCAGTCCGAGGAATCCGCACACACCAAAAGCACACCGTATACGTCGTTTTCGTGCATCATGGGATGCGCGTGTACGATATGCGCCTCGTCAAAAAGCCCTGCAAAGGTATCGGTGGTGCGCACGTGCTGTCCGTCCAGCACCTCTTGCAGCTGCTCCATGGGCAGCACCTGCCCGACCTTGAGCATTTCCTGCTCGACACCGCAGCCCATCAGCAGCGTGCCGTCGTCATCGGTCAGCATAATGGTGATCCCATCGGCATTGACGGTCAGCGCCTGCAAGATCTCGGCCGTGCTGTGCCTGTTTTCCGCAATATACTGCTCAAACGGCACGTCCTTTTGATAATTCTCGTCCACATAAGTATACGCAGCGGCGGCTGAATTGGTGATGACCTCGGCCTTGGCCTGTTGCGAATAGCCGTTGATGATGTTACCGATGATCAGGATCAGCAGCATAAAGCTGATCACAATGATCAGCATAAACGCCGAGATATACTTAAAAAACAGACTCTTAAACACTGCCCTGAATTAGCCCAGCAGCTCGAACTTATATCCGACGCCCCAGACCGTTTTCAGAATCCACTTATCCGAAGCACCCTCCAGCTTTTCGCGCAATCTCTTGACGTGTACGTCAACCGTTCTGGAGTCGCCAAGGTAATCAAATCCCCAGACCTTGTCCAGCAGCTGATCTCGGGTAAAGACGCGGTTGTAGTTGGAAGCAAGGAAGTACAAAAGCTCCAGCTCCTTGGGGGGAATATCCACGCTCTTGCCCTTGAGCTTGAGCTCGTATTTCTGACGGCTGATCTCGATGTTCTCGAACTTGACCACCTCGTCGTCATCCTGATTGGTGTGTGCCTGATAGCGGCGCAACACAGCCTTGACGCGTGCGGAAAGCTCCTTCATATCAAAGGGCTTGACCAAAAAGTCGTCAGCACCCAGCTCAAGGCCCAGCACCTTGTCAAATACCTCACCCTTTGCGGTGATCATAATGATAGGCTTGGAGGACATTTCGCGGATCTCGCGGCAGACCTGCCAGCCGTCCTTTTTGGGCAGCATAATATCCAGCAGCACGATATCGGGCTCGTACATTTTAAAGAAGCTGATGCCCTCTAAGCCGTCGGATGCGGTCTTAACCTCATAGCCCTCGTTGGTAAAATACACTTTAAGTAATTCGCTGATATTGTTGTCATCATCCACAACAAGAATTTTGGTATCCATCATGGTTTGGGATCCTCCTTGTATTTCGTCTTTATGATTTCTTCCATTGTATCATACAAGCGCAATCGGTATGCTGTGTGATAAATGAATGAATTTTGTCGGAATTTTTTTCAAAACCCCGATTTTTTTATGATCATTAATAATTATATCACAAATTATTGCATTTGTAAAGAATTTTTTCAAAAATAGTTAACAATTATATCTTGCCTTCCCTGCCATTATTTTGCACTTTACACATAAAAAAGAGATGCCCGATAGGGCTGAGAAATAAGCGAAAAAAACGATTTGTGGGTGGATGCACTTTTGACACCTTGAGCCGAGAAGTGCGCCCCCTCGTGTCATCCTGAGCGGAGAAAACATCCCGGGTGGATGTTTTCGTAGTCGAACTTTACAAAATCTGCAATAAATTGCTGATTTTGTAAAGTCAGGACGCAAAGCGTCCTGAGGATCTACGAGGGACACGGTCATCGCCCGTAGATCCCACCTTCGAAACATTGCTGCACAATATTGCGCAGCAATACTTTCTCGGTGCTGCTACGCAGTTCGACTCCGCTCGCTGCCCTGCAGCATCGCTCCGCTCAGGATGACACGGGCGCGGCTGCGTACCTGACAAAACAAAAGCAGAAGTCTATGATTAAGGCTTCTGCTTTCGTATTATTCAATGATTCC
>JAZQYT010000027.1:0-1802 GCA_045633665.1 Eubacteriales bacterium
GCATGCTCAGCGACGCACGCGTTGAAATGGTGCGAGGCGATAACGGTGAGATGGGCGTGAATGCCTATTACCAGATCAACAACAAGTCCGCTGCCTGCCCCATGGGCTTTGGGCAGGAGGACATGATGAAGGCTTGCTGGGAGGACGGTGACCGCCTCAGAGAGGGATATGCCAACCCCGAGCACCTGATCCGCTACGGCTGCCGCGAGCAGTATGACCCCGAAACGGGCGTCAAGCTGCCCGAAAAGATCGTGGTTTACGGCAGCTTCCAGCCTTTCGTGGGCTGCGAGGAGAACGATTCCAACAGCGAGCTGACCCGTATGTATTACGTAGGCGACAACACCTACACGCTGTCCGTGGTCATTCCGTTTGCGGGCACGTACGATTATGCCGTGTCCACCTACGGCACGCTGTCCGCGGTCTATGCCGCATGCGGCAGACGTCCTGCCAGCGGTGACGGCTATAAGTCGCACTTTACCACCGCGCGCGATAACTGCGTGGTCAAGTTCACCTTCCGTTATATCGATAACAAGGTGACTGCAGAGGTTGTGGAATAATGAAAGAGATGTATCACGTAAAAGGCACGGTCAATCGCGGCTTTGTCGGGCAGATCACGTATACGGTCTGCTTGGAGCAGCCCTGCACCGCGCTGGATATTCATCTGACGTATGATTTTGCCGAGCTGCGCTACCGTGACGGTGACGTGACGCCCAAGGAGCAAAAAAAATACTTCAAAACGAAAAAGCATTTCTTGGAATGCCCCGAGATTACGCCCGAGGTGCTTCAAAAGACCATTGCCGAGGTCAGCGAAATGAGCGGATATGAGATCAGCGAAAAGCAGGCGCGCGATTATCTGATTTACGACATTGACCTTAAGACCGAGATTCATCCGCTTGCCACGCTCAACGACGAGTTTATCGGCTGCATCCATAAGCAGCTGCCCGATCGCCACATGATCTTCAGTCCCGAGGAAACCTCGCTTGGCTGTATTCCGCAGGACAAGTTGGAGGGCGTGCTCAAGATCACGCTGCTGGTCTTTAACGTGGCAAAGGACAATACGCACTATACCTTGACCGTCAGCGCAGAGTAAGGAGGGGAGCGGGATGTTCAAACGCTATGAATTGCATAACCATACCAATGAATCCGATGCACCCATTTCCTGCGCCGAGCTGATTGAGCGCATGGCAGATGACGGCGTGGATTGCTTTGCTCTGACCGATCACAATACCGTTTCGGGACACTATAAGGTTCGCAGAATCATGGCAGAGCAAGGCTTACCCCTGCAATGCGCATACGGTATGGAATATACCACCTATTTCGGGCACATCGTGTGTCCTGTGCTTGAAAAATACGTGCCGTGGGATTGTATCGATCGACATAAGCCCGAGCTGCTTTTCAAGGCTTGTAAAGAGGCGGGGGGAATCACCGGTATTGCACACCCGTTTTCATACGGAGAACCCTTTGCCAAGGGCTGCCGCTTTGAAATGAAGATCAGCGATTTTTCCGACGTGGATTATATCGAGATCATCAATAACCCCGAGCCCATCCACACGGTCAACGGACCTGCCATACGCTGGTGGGAGCAGCTGGTGCTGGACGGCGTGCGCTTGTCTGCCTGCGCAGGCATGGATTTGCATAAGCGAACGGACTCCATGGCAAACAAATTTGCCACCTATGCAGAAGGGCAGCAGGGTGCTGATGCTATCCGCGAATTGCGCGAAGCACTTGCTAAGCAGCGTACCTGGGTATCCAGGGGCATGCTGCTCTGCTGGCAGATCGAGGAGGGGAGCGTGCACTTTTCG
>JAZQYT010000028.1:0-4007 GCA_045633665.1 Eubacteriales bacterium
ACCTTTGCCGCAAGCTCGTTGATGCGGTTAAGCTTTTCTTTTTCCATAGTGAATTCCTTTCTCAGTCAGCGGTGTAAAGCTTGTAGAGATCCGCGTACATGCCGCCCTTTTCGGTCAGCTCCTTGTGCGTACCCTCCTCGACAATACCGTCGGACGTCAGCACCACAATGCGGTCTGCGTTCTTAATGGTGGTCAGACGGTGGGCAATGGTAATGGTGGTTCTGCCCACGGTCAGCTTTTCAATGGATTTCTGCACCAGTCGCTCGCTTTCGTTATCAAGCGCGCTGGTTGCCTCGTCCAAAATCAGCACGGGGGGATTTTTGAGGAATACGCGGGCAATAGATACGCGCTGACGCTGACCGCCCGAAAGCTTGAGTCCGCGCTCGCCCACGTAGGTATTGTACCCATCGGGCAGCTCGTTGATGAATTCATCCGCACCTGCCAGCTTTGCAGCCGCCATGATCTCCTCGTCGGTGGCATCCGGCTTGCCGTACGCGATGTTCTCGCGGATGGTACCCGAGAACAGGTATACGTTCTGCTGCACGATACCGATGTTCTGACGCAGCGAACGCATGGTCACGTCCTGAATATTCTGTCCGTCCAGCAGGATCTGACCGCCCTGCAGCTCATAAAAGCGGGGGATGAGCGAGCAAAGCGTGGTCTTGCCGCATCCCGAAGGGCCAACGAGCGCCACGTTTTCTCCTGCACGCACGTGTAAGGTCAGATCGGTCAGTACGTTTTGCTGCTTGTCCTCCTCATAGCGGAAGGTCACCTTGTCCAGCAGAATGTCGCCCTTGACGTTGTCCAACACCTTAGCGCCCGGCTTGTCCTGAATGTCCGGCTCTACGTCCAGAATCTCGGAGAAGCGTTCAATTCCCGTCATGCCGCGTTGGAATTGTTCCGTGAACTCCACAATGCGGCGCACCGATGTGAACAGCGTGGAAACGTACATCAAAAATGCAATGTAGTCAGCCGCATCAAGGCTCAGAATCGGATTTTGCGCGGTGAGCAGCAAAGCGCCGATGACTACGACAACGATATATAAAAGTCCTTCAAAGAAGCGTGTGGACGCCTGGAACATACCCATATAGCGGTACATCAGGCCCTTGATGCCCAAGAATTTGGTGTTGCCTTGGCGGAATTTCTCAATTTCGGTCGGCTCATTGGCAAACGCCTTGACCTCGTGAATGCCCAAGAGGCTGTCCTCCACCTGGGAGTTGAGCTCGCCCACCTGCGAACGCGATTGACGGAATGCCTCCTTCATTTTGCCGTTGAACGAGATCAGTACCAGCACCATGATCGGGATCATGGCAAAGGTGATCAGCGCAAGCACGGGGTTAATGACCAGCAGAATGATAAATGAGCCGATGATCTTGACTCCCGCAATAAAGAATTCCTCGGGGCAGTGGTGCGCAAACTCGGTAATATCGAACAGGTCGTTGGTGATACGCGACATCAGCGTACCGATCTTGGTGTTATCAAAATACGAAAAGCTCAGCTTTTGCAAATGCCCGAACAGATCTCTGCGCATATCCGTTTCCATTTTCGCGCCCACGATGTGGCCGCGGTTGGCCATGAAATAGTAAGCCAGCGTGTCGATCAGACGCATCAAGAGATATACGCCGCCAAAGGTCAGGATCAGCGTCACGGTCAGCGTTTCGGGCTCGGATTCGGCTCTTCCCGTGATGTTGCGCACGATCAAGGGAAGCGCAAGCTCGCACATGGTAGTCAGCGCAGCGCAGCAGAGGTCGAACACCAGATCTTTGGTATAGGGCTTGTAATAGGGAAGAAAACGCTTCAAGGGATGCGTTTTCCCATTTTTGTTCTTAGCCATTTCGAAACTCCTTTTATGGGGAAAGGGCTGTTGCGCAGGCAACAGCCCATATTTTTTTCTTTTATGCGCGGAGCGCAATGCCCAGCTTGAACTTGAGGTCATTGATGATCTTCTTGGAGATCTTGTCAGCTTCCTCAACGGTCAGGGTTCTATCGGATGCGCGCAGTGTGACGCGGAATGCAACGCTCTTCTTGCCCGCACCCAGCTTTTCACCGCGGTAAATGTCGAACAGCTCAACGTTTTCAACCAAAGCGCCGCCCGCCTTGGAGATCACGCTCATGATCTTGCCAACCTCCAGCTCTTCCTCGCAAACGAACGCGTAGTCACGGGTAGCAGCGGGGAACTTGGGCAGAGGCTTGTAGTCGGGCTCGGTGTTGGAAACCTCGAACAGCGCGTCAAAGTCGATCTCTGCGCACAGAACGGGAATGCTCATGCCGTAGTTATCAGCCACAACGGGGTGGATCTGACCGAATACGCCCAGATACTTGCCGTCGGCAGTGGTTACGGTGGCGCATCTGCCGGGATGGTAAGAGGGATTTTCGGTGCAAGCGGTGTATACGGGAGCTTTGACGCCTGCCATCTTGAGCAGATTTTCTACAGCACCCTTCATGTCGTAGAAATCAGCGTCACCGTACATACCAACGGTCACAACCGTCTTTTCCTCGGGCAGATTTGCGGGATCTGCGTCGGGCAGATAGATGGTAGCCATTTCAAACAGACGAACGTTCTGGTTGGAGAAGTTGTTGTTTCTCTGCAAAACTTCCATCAAGGAGGGCAGAGCGGTGGTACGCATGACGCTGGTGTCCTCACCAAGCGGGTTGGAAATGACCACAGAGGTGCGCAGAGCGCTGTCTGCAGGCAGTGCGATCGCGTCATAATACTTGGGGCTGATGAACGAGAAGGTCTGGATCTGTGAGATGCCCATACCGTACATCAGCTGCTCGGTTGCAACGAAAAGTTTCTGCTTGGGGGTGCGCATGCCTTGGGTAGTTTCAGCCTTGATGCAGGAGGAGGGGATCTTGTCATAGCCCCAGATACGAACGATCTCTTCTGCAATATCCTGCATGCAGCCAAGGTCGCTTCTGAAGGAGGGAACGTAGATGTTGCCACTTTCCACGCGGCACTCCAGCGTTGCCAGAATGTCGATCATGGTCTGCTCATCGATCTCTGTACCAAGGAACTTGTTATACTTATCGGGTGTGAAGGGCAGAATGGTCTGCTCCTTCTTGCCGGGATATACGTCGATCAGGCCGTCAACGACCTCGCCTGCACCCAGCATTTCAACCAGCTGGCAAGCACGCATAAGTCCGGGCAGGCAGTTTTCTGCGTCAAGTCCCTTTTCAAAGCGTGCGGAGGATTCGGTTCTCATGCCGTTTTTCTTTGCAGTCACGCGGGTGTCGGGGCCGGAGAAGCAAGCGGACTCGAATACAACGGTTACGGTGTCGTCCTCGATCTCGCTGTTGAGTCCACCCATAACGCCTGCAAGCGCGCAAGCCTTGTTTTGGTCAGCGATGACCAGCATGGAGGAATCCAGCGTGTGGCTGATATTGTCAAGGGATACGAATACCTCACCGTCGCCTGCGCGGCGCACGTTGATGGCCTTGCCCTCGATCTGCTTGTAATCGAAAGCGTGCATGGGCTGGCCGTATTCCAGCATGACGTAGTTGGTAATGTCAACGATATTGTTGATGGGGCGAACGCCTGCAGCGCGCAGACGTCTGCGCATCCATACGGGAGAGGGAGCGATCTTGACGTTCTTGACTACCTTTGCAGCGTAGCGATAGCAAAGATCGGGCGCGCTGATGCCTACGGAGAGATAGTTATCAATGCTGTCACCGTCCTGCGTACCCTTGACGGAAACGGGAGGAATGTGCCACTCAAGATCCATGGAAGCAGCGGTCTCGCGTGCAAGACCGATAACGGACAGACAGTCGGGGCGGTTGGAGGTGATCTCAAACTCGACTACCGTGTCGCGTACCATTTCCACGTCACAAATGTCCTGACCGATATAAGCAGCATAGCTCTCGGGCAGAATCCAGATGCCGTTTTCCTCAACACCGGGGCAGTCGTTGGCGGTCAAGCCCAGCTCTGCAAACGAGCACATCATACCGTTGGAGTCAATGCCGCGCAGCTTGCCTGCCTTGATCTGCTTGCCCTCAGCCACGGTTGCGGG
>JAZQYT010000029.1:0-8279 GCA_045633665.1 Eubacteriales bacterium
CCTGCAAAGCAGGCCAGCAGCATCAGTGCCGCCAATGCAGCACTCATCAATTTGAGTTTCATAAAAGCCTCCGTTTGTTTTGTTTATTTAAATTTTTATTGCGTTTTATTCCATATCCTCGATCTTATTGACGATATGCCCGATCTCCTTCTCTGCCTTTTTCAATCTGGACTGATAATTGGAGGAGAAATTATTGGTTCTGCCGTTGATGGCCTCCTGGAAGGTGTGCATCAGGCCGATCTTTTCATAGAAGCAAGACAGGTCGTAGATACGGTTGGAGAAGATGATATCCAGCATCTGCGCGGATTCCTCGTCGCGGATGGTCTTGCGCTTGAGCACCAGCTCATAATAGATGGGAATTACCGATTCGGACGACAGGATCGCCATGCTCTCGATCACCTTGCTCAGATCATCGTAATTCTTGGGGCCTACGGGAATGACCATGGTGGAAGCGACCGGGTTTACGTAGGTTGCGTACTTGACCTGATTCTTGTCGTATTTGGGCAGCGGCAGCACGCCGAAATCATCCGACATATTGCGAAGAGCGCCCGTGTAGCTTGCGCATTCAAAATAGAACAACCCTTGGTTATTGATGAACATATTCAACGCGTCCTTTTCCTTGCCGGGCGCGACGATATAGGAGCTGTGGCCGGTATAAAGCAGATCCAGCACCTTGTCCAAAAGGTCCGATGCCTTGAGCAGGTCGGTATCAGTCATGGCGATGTAGGGCTCGCCTTGGTCGTCGCAGGCAACGTAACGCATCTCGGAGCCATAGAACATGGCGTATCCCAGCGTGGCCGTACCGATCAGACCGTAGGCGTCGCTTTCATCGTATCTGCCGTTCCCGTCCAGATCCGAGGACACCTTCTTTGCATACGTGGACAGCAGATCGACCGTCCACTCACCGTTGTGAACCGTTGTGTACAGATCGTCAATTCCCTGCTTCTCGGCCATGACCTTGGAAAACAGCGTCAGGAAGGTGACGTCGTGCGCCATATAGTTGATATCACTGTTCATCCAAAGGGTTCTGCCCACCACGCTCATGGATGCGGTTCCCTCATCCCACCACACAGCGTCCAGATCGATATAGGTCAAATCGTTGAAATCCTTAAGCATGCTCTTGGTAGCCATGGTGCCTGCCACGCGCATATCCGGGAATGCGATGGCATACTCGCACGCACCCGACTTGATATCGTTGGAGATCAGGTCGGATATGCCATCGGAGGGAGAAAGCTTGGCGATATAGTTGAGATTACAGATCTCGGAGAGATTGCGGTTACGGTTGTAGACCGCATTTTCCAGCGGCTCGGAGCTGACCTCCTCCTGCTTGATCTCGGAAACCGAGCTGCCCGCGTCACCGCGACCCAGCACTGCGAAATCCTCGCCCTGCCAGTCCACGGGAATCTTGGCCAAGGCCGCCTTGTATTCGTTTTCATACTCCACCGCTTGCGATCCATCCTCCTGCTCGGACGGCCCGGATGCGCAGGATGCAAGCGCACCGATCAACGTAAGAGCTGCAAGTAACGTGCAAAGAATTCTGATCTTCACGGTAGTTTCCTCCAACAAAATAAATCGGGGTACACTTATATGTATAACATTATATCATATTCCGCGCGTGATTGCGAGAGTTTTTTTCGCGTTTTATTACTTTACCGAACTTTTCTGCGTTTTTCACAAATCGTTTTTTACGAAATCGGGCAGTTTGCCGAAAAAAACACCCTGTGCGCAATCAAAATACGCACAGGGTGCAAACTCCTGAAATTACAAAGCCAGCTGTACCAACCGCTCACACAAAGAATCGTAGTCAAGTCCGATCCGATCGGCCATCTGCGGCAAAAGACTTGTGGGCGTCATACCCGGCAGCGTGTTTGCCTCCAGGCACCAAAGTCCTCCGTCCGCATCCAGCATCCAGTCAAAGCGCGCGTAACCGCCAAGGCGCAGCGCGTCAAAGGCGCGGCGCGTCAGCTCTCCGACCTGCACCCGCGTGTCCTCGTCGATCGGTGCGGGACAGATCTCCTCGGTCATGCCCCCCTGGTACTTATTGGTGTAGTCGTAAAAGCCCTGCTTGGGAATGATCTCGATCGCAGGCAACACCTCGCCTGCCAGAATGCCCACGGTCAGCTCACGACCGACAATTCTTTTTTCCACCAGCACGTATCTTTCGTATTTTGCGGCAGCCGCCATGGCCTTTGCAAGCTCAGCCTCGTTTTCCACCATGGAAACGCCCACGCTGGAGCCGCCCGAGCAGGGCTTGACCACGCAGGGATACCCAACGCGCGCAAGGTCTGCCGCAGGAATGCCCTGCGCCGGATCGACCATGATCCACTCGGGTGTGGGAACACCTGCGCCGACCAGTATTTTCTTGGAAAGATCCTTATCCATGGCCAAAAGGCTGCCAACGTAGCCCGAGCCCGTATAGCGGATGCCGAACAAATCCAGCGTAGCCTGCAGCTGGCCGTTCTCTCCCATATCTCCGTGCAGCGCCATAAAGACCACGTCCGCATGCTTGCACAATTCGATCACGTTTTTGCCGATCTTTGCCTCTCCATTGCCGCTTGCCGCCTTGAGTGCTTCAAGATCGGGTACCTGCTCGCTGACGCTGTATGCCGGATAAGGCTTTTTGACAAAGCATTCGTCAAGCCCTTTTGCGCCAAGCTCCAAACCAAGATACACATCCAAAAGGCAAACGCGATGGCCCTTTCTGATCAGCGCATTGGCAATCAGAGAGCCTGATGTCAGCGAAACGTCTCTTTCGGGAGAAAATCCTCCCATCAAAACCACGATGTTCAAAATATATGTCTCCTTTACGTCAAATCATGAATTCTTCGGTCTGTACACGTACGCCACGCGCGGATTTCCGCCAAGGTCGTGCGTCACCTCGCAGGCAAAGCCCATATCTGCTGCAAGTGCGGATATGGCTTCCTTTTGGTCGTAACCGATCTCGAAGAGCCAAAAGCCTCCGTCCTGCAGCACCCGATCGGTCTGCTCTAAAAAATGGCGGTAAAAACACATGCCGTCCGCGCCGCCGTCCAATGCCGCCTGCGGCTCATGCGCAAGCTCGGGCGCCAAGCCCTTGACCACCTCTGTGGGAATATAGGGCGGATTGGACAGGATAGCGTCAAATTTGAGGGCAAAAACACCGTCAAGCGGCTGCAAAAGATCGCAAAGCACCCAATCTGCGCGATCCTGCACCCCGTTTTTGATGCAATTCTGCTTGGCAAGCGACAGCGTGCCTTCGAATTTGTCCACAAGCACCGCGGTCGTATCCGTACGGTGCGCAAGCACCGCCGCGCCAATACAGCCGCTGCCCGTGCAGAAATCGGCAAAACGCGCCCCGTGTGGCAGACGTGCAATGGCACTCTCGACCAAAAGCTCGGTATCCGGCCTTGGGATCAGGCAATCGGGGCTGACGGCAAAGGGCATGCCGAAAAACTCCCACTCGCCAAGCAGATACTGCAACGGCTCGCGGCAAGCTCTGCGCGCAACCGCTTGCGCAAGCGCCTTGTCGTCAAAATCCTCGTTCTTACGAAACGGCAGCTGCGACGCGCTCACACCGCAAAAATGCGCCAGCAGTAAGCCTGCCTCGCTCTCGGCACAGTCAATACCCGCCTCGCGCAGCACGGCACAGATCTCTCGATACGTCATGCGTCCTCTCCCCTTTCGTTTTCGCTGCTAATCATTATAGCACATTCCTTGCGTTCTGTCACACTTTTTTTGCATATTTTTGAAAATTTTTGCACACCGCTCCAAAGCATGGCAGCGAAATGTGAAGTAAATGAAAATTTTGCGTGTCAAAAGCAAAATTTCGGCAAAAAACAAGCCAAAGGCACTTGATTTTCAAGCGGTTTTGTTGTATACTGTAGGTGGAAAACTTTATATGGAGGTTACATACATGGAACAAAAGAACAACAATAACGTTTGGAAGATCGTACTGATTTCCCTGGGCGCTGCTGCCGTTGTTGCAGCCGGAATCGTTGTACTGGTCAAGGTCATCAAGAAAAAGAAGGCCAAGCAGCTCATTCTCGAATGGGATGATGAGGAAGCTTTTGAAAAGTGTATGAACGGACAGGACGATTGCGAGATCGTTATCATTGCCGACGAAAATTGAGCCCTTCATCCCCAATCGACAACCCCTAAGGATGCCGTATGTGAAGTACGGCATCCTGTTTTTTTTCATAACGGTGTATATTTGCATGATTTATGCATGATTTATGCATATTTATAAATTATTTTCGGAAATTTTGCAAAATCTATTGCATATTCCGAATTTTTGTGGTAATATTTATTCATATTTTTATTTTGGAGCTACCCCTATGATCAAAACAGTATTTATCGACGGTAAAGCCGGCACGACAGGGCTGCGCATTTACCAAAGGCTGAGCGAAAGACGCGACGTTTCCCTGCTCTTGCTGGACGACGAGCAACGCAAGGATCCGACCTGCAGAAAAGAGGCACTCAACAAAGCGGACATTGCTTTTCTTTGCCTGCCCGACACGGCTGCACGCGAGTCGGTCTCCCTTGTGCAGAATCCCGACACCGTGATCATTGACACCTCGACTGCGCACCGCACGCATCCCGACTGGGCATACGGCTTTCCCGAGCTTTCCGAGCAGCATAAAAGCAAGATAGAATCATCCAAAAGAATTGCCGTTCCCGGATGCCACGCAGGCGGTTTTATCGCGCTGATCTATCCCTTGATCGAGGCGGGTGTCATTGCCCCCGACACGTCCCTTACCTGCTTTTCCCTGACAGGCTACAGCGGCGGCGGCAAAAGCATGATCGCGGACTATCAAAATCCCGACCGTGATCCCTTGCTTGGCGCGCCAAGACAGTACGGTCTTGCGCAGACGCACAAGCATCTGCCCGAAATGAAAGCCGTCACGGGCATCTCCGCACCCCCCGTGTTCTGCCCCATCGTCGGTGATTTTTATTCCGGCATGGAGGTCACGGTGCCGCTGTTCGGCTCTTATCTGAAAAACGGTTTTGACGCGAGCGGCATCAAGGAGCTGTACCGCAATAAATATCAGGGCCCCATCGTCAGCTATGCGGATGCACCCGACGAAAACGGATTTATGTCTGCCCTTGCACTTGGCGGCAAGGATAGCATGCAGATCTCGGTTGCGGGCAACGACGACAGACTTTTGCTGATCGCACGCTACGACAATCTTGGCAAGGGTGCCTCGGGCGCTGCCCTGCAATGCATGAACACGGTGCTGGGGCTTGATCCCACCACGGGACTTTCACTATAACTACAAACATAACGGCATAACGGAGAATCATAACCATGGAATTTGTAAGTGGCGGCATTTGTGCCGCAAAAGGATTTCTCGCCTCCGGCGTACATTGCGGTATTCGTAAAAACCGCTCCAAAAAAGATCTTGCACTCGTCTTCAGCCAAAAGCGCGCTTCTTGCGCAGCGGTATATACCACCAACTTGGTCAAGGGCGCTCCGCTGGGCGTGACCAAGCAGAACATCGCGGACGGCTACGCGCAGGCCGTAATCTGCAACAGCGGCAACGCCAACACCTGTAACGCAGACGGTGCAGAGGTTGCTAAAAAAACCTGTCAGGCACTGGCAGATGGCCTGCACATTCCTGCTGCGGACGTTGTCGTAGCCTCTACAGGCGTAATCGGTCAACCTTTGAATATAACACCCATTCAAAACGGCATTCCAGCGCTGATCGAAGCCCTTTCCGATCACGGCAGCGATGCTGCCGCAGAGGGCATCATGACAACCGACACCAAGAAAAAGGAATGTGCCGTGACCTTTGTCGCAGGCGGTAAAACCTGCACGCTGGGCGGCATTGCCAAGGGTTCGGGCATGATCCACCCCAACATGGCTACTATGCTGGTTTTTCTGACCACGGACTGCGCCATTTCCCCTGCAATGCTGCAAAAGGCACTTTCGACTGATATCCAAGCGACCTTCAACATGGTCAGCGTGGACGGTGACACCTCGACCAACGACATGGTTGCCATTCTGGCAAACGGCATGGCCGAAAATCCCGTGATTGAGAGCGAGGGCGAGGATTTTGACACATTCATGAAGGCACTCAACACGGTCTGTGTTTACCTTTGCCGCTGCATCGCAGCGGACGGTGAGGGCGCGACCAAGCTATTGGAATGTGCCGTGAGCGGTGCGCCCTCCCTGCAAATCGCCAAGACCTGCGCCAAGAGCGTCATCTGCTCTTCCCTGACCAAGGCCGCCATGTTCGGTGCGGACGCCAACTGGGGACGCGTGCTTTGCGCCATTGGATACGCAGGCGTGCCTGCGGACGTGGACAAGATCGAGGTTTCGTTTGCCTCGGCTGCAGGCACGGTGCTTGTTTGCCAAAACGGTGCGGGCGTTGACTTCTCCGAAGAAAAGGCCAAAGAGATCCTGCTTTGCGATGAGATCGATATTCTGATTGACCTGCACGACGGCACCGAGTCGGCCACCGCGTGGGGCTGCGACCTGACTTACGACTACGTCAAAATCAACGGAGATTACAGAACATGATAAACGAGCAACAATTTTCCAACGCACAGCGTGCTCACGTGCTCACCGCCGCTCTGCCTTATATCAAGCGCTATAACGGTGAGATCGTAGTAGTCAAATACGGCGGAAACGCCATGATCGACGAAACGCTCAAGCAGCAGGTTATGGAGGACGTGGCGCTTTTGTGGCTGATCGGTGTCAAGGTCGTGCTGGTACACGGCGGCGGCCCCGAGATCAGCGAAATGATGAAAAAGCTGGGCAAAAAGCCCGAATTCGTGGACGGTTTGCGCGTCACCGACAAGGAAACGGTAGATATCGTGCAGATGGTATTGGCAGGCAAGGTCAACAAGAGCCTTGTCACGCTCTTGCAAATGAAGGGCGGTCACGCAGTAGGCCTTTCGGGCATGGACGGCGGCATCATCGAGGCCAAGGTCAAGGATGAACGTTTGGGCTTTGTGGGAGAGATCACCAAGATCCGCACGCAGCCTATCACCGACCTTTTGGAAAAGAATTATATTCCCGTCATTTCCACCGTTGCAAGCGACCACCAAGGCAACGTTTACAACATCAACGGTGACACGGCCGCTGCCTATATTGCAGGCGCGCTGGGCGCTGCCAGACTGATCATGATGACCGACGTTGCGGGCATTTTGCGCGACAAGGACGATCCTGCCTCCCTGATCCCTCACCTGACGGTCAGCGAGGCACACAAGCTGTACGAGGACGGCGTGATCTCGGGCGGCATGATCCCCAAGGTGGATTGCTGCATTGAAGCGATCCGGGCGGGCGTTAAGGACGTGACCATCATGGACGGCAGAATCCCTCACGCCATTCTCATGGAGCTTTTGACGGATGAGGGCGCAGGCACTATGGTAATGGGAGAACAGGCATGAATTCTAACAACACAAAACAACTTGACAGCCAATACGTTGCCAACACCTACGCACGCTTTCCGCTCAATATCGTGCGAGGACAGGGAGCTTACGCCTACGACGAAAACGGCAAATGCTATATCGATCTGGGCAGCGGCATTGCAGTCAACACATTAGGGTACTCCGATCCCGCATGGGTAGCAGCCGTGACCGCGCAGCTTTGCACGCTGCAGCACACCTCCAACCTGTATTACACCGATCCCTGCGCCACACTTGCCGAGCAGCTTTGCATGCGCACGGGCATGCAAAAGGTATTTTTCTCCAACTCGGGTGCCGAGGCGAACGAATGCGCGATCAAGGTCGCACGCAAATATGCGGCCGAGCATAAGGGCGCGGATCACTTTACGATTGCCACGCTGCAGGGCAGCTTCCACGGCAGAACGCTGACCACGCTGGCAGCTACCGGACAAGAGGTCTTTCACAAGGATTTTCTGCCGCTGACCGAGGGCTTTGTATACCTGCCTGTCAACGATAAGGACGCGCTCGCTGCAGCCGTCAAGGCGCACAAGCTTGCCGCCATTATGATCGAGCCCGTACAGGGCGAGGGCGGTGTTTGCCCCTTGGACAAGGATTACGTGACCTACCTTGCTTCTCTTGCAGAGCAAAACGATATTCTCGTGATCGCCGACGAGGTGCAAACAGGCAACGGCAGAACAGGCACCCTTTACGCTTATATGCAGTATGGCATTACCCCCGACATCCTCTCCACCGCAAAGGGACTTGCAGGCGGCTTGCCGCTGGGCGCGACACTGCTTGGCGACAAGGTCAAGGACACGCTGACGCCCTCCTCGCACGGCTCTACATTTGGCGGCAATCCCGTATGCTGTGCAGGTGAAGTCGGGGGCCAAGCGGTCTTAGGAAGACAAGGC
>JAZQYT010000030.1:0-3266 GCA_045633665.1 Eubacteriales bacterium
CCTCGATTGGTAAGATCTCAAATCGCCTGCGTGCCGACGGCAAAAAGGTCGTGGTTGCGGCAGCGGATACCTTCCGCGCAGCTGCCATTGATCAGTTGCAGGTGTGGTGCGACCGCGCCAAGGTGGAAATGGTGCGCCAAAGCGAGGGCAGCGATCCTGCGGCCGTGGTATTTGACGCGATCAACTACGCAAAGAAAAAGCAGGCAGACGTGCTGATCATTGATACCGCGGGCAGACTGCACAACAAGACCAATCTGATGAACGAGCTTGCCAAGATCAACCGCGTCATCGACCGTGAGCTGCCGGGTGCCGCAAGAGAAAATCTGCTGGTGCTGGATGCCACCACAGGGCAGAACGCAATCGTCCAGGCCAAGGAATTCGGCAAGGCTGCCAACATCACGGGACTGACGCTTAACAAGCTGGACGGTACCGCAAAGGGCGGTATCGTGCTTTCGATCAAGCGCGAGCTTGGTATTCCGGTCAAGTTCATCGGTGTTGGCGAGAAGATCGACGACATGCAGGAATTTGTGGCTGCCGACTTTATCAAAGCACTTTTTGAACAGTAATTTATGAAAATCGTACTTGCATCACATAATAAAAAGAAGATCAAGGAGCTGCGCGAGATCTTAGCTGCAGCGGTACTTGATGCAGAGATCCTGTCGCTGGACGACGTGGGACTTTGCGACGAGATCGAGGAGAACGGCACCACCTTTGCCGAGAACGCCTATATCAAGGCGCACGCTGCTGCTAAAAGCGGTTATATCGGCGTGGGTGACGACTCGGGACTTGAGGTATACGCGCTTGACCGCGCCCCGGGCATTTACAGCGCGCGCTACAGCGGTGAGCACGGTGACGACGAGGCGAACAATCAGCTGCTGCTGACAAATCTTGCAGACAAGCAGGACAGGAGCGGTGCGTTCGTTTGCTGCATCGCCTGCGTATTCCCCGAGGATCTTTCAAAGGGCTACTATTTTGAGGGCAGGACCGAGGGCGAGATCGCGCACGCATACAGAGGCGAGGGCGGCTTTGGCTACGATCCCTTGTTCTACTATCCGCCCATGGACAAGACCTATGCCGAAATGACGGCAGAGGAGAAAAACAGCATCAGCCATCGCGGCAAGGCTATGCAGCTGCTGGTGGAATTTTTGGTGCAAAGAGAAAACGGAGAAAAATAACACTATGATTACAAGTAAGCAAAGAGCATATCTTCGCAGCCTTGCCACTGACCTGCCCACCATCATGCAGATCGGTAAGGGGGGACTGAGTGACAACATGCTCAAAACCTTTTCGGACGCGCTTGAGGCCAAGGAGCTGATCAAGCTGGGCGTTCTTGATAACTGTGACTATACCCCCCGCGATATTGCGGATGCGCTTGGCGAGGCGCTGGGAGCAGAGGTTTGCGGTGTGATCGGTAAAAAGATCATTCTGTACCGCCGCTCCGAGAAAAAGAAAAATCGCATCGAGCTTCCGTAAGATGCTGCGCATAGGCATTTACGGCGGCACGTTTTCTCCCGTGCACCAAGGCCACGTAGCAGCCGCAAAAGCGTTTATGGAGCAGATGTGGCTGGACGTTTTGTACGTCATTCCCACGGGCGTGACGCCGCATAAGCAAATGGACGCAGAGGTCACGGCAGCGCAGAGGCTTGCTATGTGTGAGCTTGCGTTTGCACACGTCGAGGGCGTGATCGTCAGCGATATGGAGATCCGACGCGAGGGAAAAAGCTTTACGGTCGATACCTTGACCGCACTTTCGGGTGAGGACAGACGGCTGTTTTTGCTGCTGGGTACCGATATGATGCTCACGCTTGGCTCCTGGCGCGCACCCGAGCGTATTTTCGAGCTTTGCTATCCCGTCTATATCCGCCGCGAGAGTGACAAGGCGCTGGACGAGGAGATTGTGCAAAAGATCGCGCTTTACAATCAACAATACGGCAAGGTGGTCAGAAGGATTGTTTCCGATCCCATTGAGGTCAGCTCGACCGAGATCAGAGATCACATCCGTGGGGGACAGAGCATTGACGGTCTTGTTCCCGAACGCGTTGCCGCCTATATCAAGGAAAACGGGTTATACCAATGAAAGAGATAAACCAACAAGAACTGCAAAGCCTGCGTGAGCGCGTCACGGCGGATATGTCCGAAAAGCGCACGCGTCACACCTTAGCGGTCGAGCAAATGGCGGCAAGGCTTGCAGCACTCTATTGCCCCGAAAAGGAGCAGGTACTGCGCGTCGCAGCGCTGTTGCACGACGTGACCAAGGAATGGAAGACCGAGCGCCACGCGGCGTTTTTGAAAGAGAGAGGCATTGAGGTCAAAGCACTTGATCTGGCCGCCCCAAAAACGCTGCATGCAAAAACGGCCGCGCTGCTTATCCCCGAGGCGTACGCAGCGTATGCTGATCCCGAGGTGATCTCGGCTGTGCGCTGGCACACCACGGGCAGGGAAGGCATGACGCTGTGCGAGCAGATCGTGTACCTTGCCGACTATATAGACGAGTCGCGCACCTTTCCCGATTGCGTTGCGCTGCGCCACGCTTTTTGGGATGCAGAGCCACAGAATATGTGCGAAAAAGAGAGATTGACGCATCTTTTGCTCGTGCTGGTGCAGTCGTTTGACATGACGATCACAGGCCTGCTTGCAGACGGCGCTCCGGTCAGCCCGGACACGTTTTGTGCAAGAAACAGCCTGATTTTGCAATTAAAAGTTGAAAATTAAACCGAAAATTGAAAGGAATATACACATGGAAGAGATTCTGAACAACGAAAATGTAAAGAAGCCCTCGCTGATCGGTGCAACTCCCATGCAGCTGGCCGAGGCGATTGCAGAGATTCTGGAAGATACCAGAGCAAAGGATATCAAGATCGTTGAGATAAAGGAAAAGACCGATATCGCGGATTATTTCGTACTGGCTAACGGTACCTCCTCCACGCACGTCAAGGCACTTGCGGGCGAGGTGGAATTCAAGATGGAGGAAAGAGATATCAAGGCAGAGGCAGCTGAAGGCAGAGGCAACAACGCTTGGATCGTACTGGACTACAGTCACGTCATCGTGCACGTATTCTCCCGCGAGGCAAGAGAATTCTACGATCTGGACAGACTGTACGGCAACTGATTTTACAGTTTACGAATTATTAACAAATATTTTTTGAAAAACGCGAAACCAAATTCGAGTTTTTGCGTCTTTATAGGTAGAACCCCCGAAGCAACGCCTACTGTCAAAGGAGGACTCACTATGAAAAAATTCAAAAAAATTAACCTGTGCATAACGG
>JAZQYT010000031.1:0-5207 GCA_045633665.1 Eubacteriales bacterium
ACGCACCTGCGGGATTGCCGTAGCTGTTGCACAGGTTGATCTGATTGCCATAGAAGTTGTTGGCGATACCGTTGTAAACAACGCCGTTCTTCATGCTCGAAGAGCATGTCACCGTGATTTGGTTGGGAGCTGTGATCTCGGCCGAAATAGTAACACCCTTCTTATTATTGACGGTATAGGCCGTTCTCATGTAGGTAAAGCCGTTAACAGTCTTGCCTCCGTCCGAAGTGGTCAGGCCCTCTCCCACATTGGTAAAGGTCAGCACGACCGTCTTGTAATCACTTGAGAACTCAGCCTTTTCCAAAATGGGACCGGTCGCACTTTCCAGCGTGCCTGCGTCACCTCTGACGGCTGCGGCAAGCTTTGCAAGGCGCTGGCCCTGACCGAACTTACAGTCGGGGTGCAAGCTGTTGAAGTAGGTATCGTCCGCCCACAGGTCGCTGGATACCGACAGATAGCTGTTGGGAAGCGTTTGCGGAATAGAGCCTACAACGCAGCGAATCAGGCCAAGATCCATGTAGTGCCAATCGCCCTTATGATCAGGATGTCTTTCATAGATCGTGGGGAATTCTACCATGTAAACGGCAAAATCGGGGTTGGTCACGTTATGCGTCGAGCGCATATAGTTCATAAACGCGGTAAAGCGCTCGATAAATTCCGAAGCGTGCGCACGCTGGAAGTCGCTCTCGCCCTGATACCAGACAAGACCTGCCATTGCGTACTTTTCAAACGGATACATATAGTGGTTGTACATGTATCTTGCCCAGGCAGCATTGACACCCTCGGGAACGAAAATGCCCTGCTTTTCATTCCACTTATCGCTCTTTACCTCTTGGGCTACCTGATTGGGCAGGAATGCGCCCAAGGGCTGGCCGTTACCGTCGATCTCGATCACACCGACGGGTACCTTGCCCTCAGTCATTTGTACAAAGTTCCATGCAAAGCAGTAGCCGATGGCAGTAAAGCGGCCAACGCTTGCGCTGCTCGGTCTTTCCCACGTGCGGTCATGTACCACGTCGGGGCAAACCTCCTCAGTACCTCTCTTGGGATATCCGTGTGCTTCATTCTCGTTCAATGTGTTGTAGTGCAGACGGATGGGCAAGGATTCATCGATCATATTCAGACCGTAATTCTCCTTGTCCGTGCTGGATGCGGCAAGATAATTCTGGAACGAATACGCTACGTTGGACTGACCGATGACCATGTAAACGTCACCTACCAGCACGTCCTCAAACTTGACTTCCTTGGAGTCGGTGTAAATTCTCATGGCATTGCCAAGATCGGCACATGCAGCCAGCTTTGCGCCAAACTGCAGCGTCCATTCGCCGTTCTCGATCAGCGTCTCGGCAAACATACCCATAAATTCACCCGAGATCTTCTTTCCGTTCTCGGATGCGGGCGCCCAGCCCCAAACGCGAAGCTTTTCACCGCGCTGTACCACCATATCCGAGGTAAACACCTTGGAAACGGTAAAGTCGGCAGCGTAAGCAGCATCCAGCGTCTCGCCAATCATCACGTCGGGTTCTTCCGTAGTCACTTCCTCAGTCGTCACTTGCTCGGTCGTTGCCTGCTCACCCAAGTCCGGATCCTCGGTCGCGGATTCCTCTGCAGGCTCGGTGGTGGGTTGTTCGGTAGAAGTGTCTGTTCCGGGCTTTGTGTTGTCACAAGCGATCGCGCTCATCAGCATCACGCCGCAAAGCAGAAACAGCAGGGTTCTGACGGTTAGTTTCATAGCTTTTTCCTTTCTTTATATGTAATCTTATTTGTGGATCCTGATCAATTCGCGCGTGCCTGCAAACAAAGCATCACACAAAGCGTCGACATCCTCCTTCGTGTTGGAGGGGCAAAGACTGACGCGCAGCGAGCAATCCGATCTCTCGGGACTAAGCCCAAATGCGGTAAGCGCGCGTGAGGTTGCATGTCCGTGCGAGGAGCAAGCCGAGCCGCTGGACACGTAAATGCCCTTGGCCGAAAGATAATGCAGCATAGTCTCGCTTTTGATATCCGGCAGCGTCAGATTGACGATATGCGGTGCGCGATTGCCGCGCGGCAGATTGAGCGTAATCTCACCATGCTGTGCCAGCTTTTGTTCAAGATAGGTACGCAGCTGCGTCATATGCGCAAGATCTGCGCGCAGCGTGCCCTGCGCGGCAGCACATGCCGCGCCAAAGCCCGCAATACCGATGGTGTTCTCGGTCCCCGAACGCATACCCGACTCCTGTCCACCACCCAGCGTGACGGGGATCAGCTTTTTTGCTTTGAACACGTCTGCTCCCACGTACAAGGCTCCCACACCCTTGGGGCCGTGGATCTTGTGCGAGCTGACCGTAACCATATCCGCGCCAATGGCTGCGGGAGAAAAGATGGCTTTCATAAAGCCCTGCACCGCATCACAATGCGTCACGGCATTGGGGGCGTTTCTTTTTGTCAGCGCAAACAGCGATTTGAGATCATACAAAGCACCTGTTTCGTTATTGACCATCATGGCCGTTACCAGCAGCGTGCTTTTATCAATCACACGCGCAGCAAAATCCATATCCAAAGCACCGTCCCGTGTGGGAATGCGCAAGATCTCAAAGCCCTTTTTCTCCAAGGACTGCAGCACCATTTCCACCGAGGAATGCTCTCCCTCGGTCGTTACGATGCGGTTGCCCGTGCGACGCTCCTTGGCAAATACGCTGCCCAGTATGGCCAGATTGTTGGCCTCCGTGCCGGATGCGGTAAAATACACCTGCCCGGCGCCTGTGCGCACGCCAAGTGCAGATAAAACCTGCTCACGGGCCTTTTTGAGCCCATGCTCCGCCTCCACGCCTGCCTTGTGCAGCGAGGAGGGATTTCCAAAATTCTCCATGGCCTCCAGCATCGCTTGCTTGGCAGGTGCGCAAAGCGCGGTGGTGGCACTGTTATCCAAATAAATCATGTGCATATCAACGGAACGTAAAAGCATCCAGCATTGCGTGATAATCATCCAAATACTGCTCAAAGCTGCCGTCCTCGGCAAGCGCGGTATAGGTCACCACGTAGATCAGGCTGGAATGTATGATCACGGTCTGCGCATAGCGGTAATGATTGCCGCCGATGCTCGCATCAAAGGTGTACGTTTTTGCGTTCTTGGCATCCTTTTGTACACCGATCGTTCCCTCGCTTATCTGCTCGGAAACGGTCAGCTCGTCAAATAAGGCCTCGTATTCGGGCAGGCAGTAGCCCTCCCAGTACGCATCCACGCTGATCGCCTCGTTGGAAGGAACGTAGATGGTAACCGTGACGTTTGCGCTGCCTGTGGGCGCGTATGCCGAGGGGTACTCGGTGGTATGTCCCGTGCGCCAAGCCTTGGGAACGTAAAAACGGTAAGGCATCTCGTTGGTGGATGCGGGGATCATATCGTCCTCGGGATCGTTGTCCTTGAAGAACTCGGGGGCGGTGGTGGTGGACTTTTCGCCAAGAATGACGAACTCACCCACAACCGTACCGTCCGGGATCTCGTGAATAAAGGAATCGATAAATGTTGCGTAGTCCTCTTCTCTTGCCGAATAGGTCAGCACGTAAAAGCCGTTACCGTCCTTGGCACGGGCAATGACCTGGCAATACTTACGGGTAAAGCTCATGGACTGCTGCGCGCTCAGATCCGCGGTGGGAGCAAACTCCTTGACCTTGGCGGTAAACTCATAGACCTGCGCTGCACACATGCCTGCATCGTCACCGAAAATATCCAGCGAGGTCTGGCGATAGATCTGCTCCGCCTTATCCTCGGTGGCTGCCTTGTAAGGCACTATCGTAAACTCGGTAAAAGTCTTTGCATAGTATGCGCTCAGCTGCTCCCAATACGCATCAATGCTCTCGGACGCATCATTTACCTTTTGCGCAGTGATGGTCCAATACTTTGCGTGCTTGGCAAGCTCCTCACCCTTTTCGGAGTGATCGGCTGTCGTGTAATACGCGCCCGAAATGCCGCTGCGCGAATTGGAGATCCAGGTCATGGGGACGTACAGAATGAAATCCTCTCCTGGGCTTGTCACGTCGTGCATGCCGGTCGGCACCTCACTCTGACTGCATGCGGCAAACGTACCGCAAAGCAGCACCGTTACAAGCAAAACGGCAATATATCTGATACCTTTCATTTCTCTGCCTCCTCCAGCATGCTCTGCGCAGCGGAAAGAATACCGATCTTACCGCTCTCGTACGTCAGGCCGCCTTGGAAATATGCGGTGTAGGGCGGACGCAACGGTCCGTCAGCCGACAGCTCGATGGAAGAACCCTGTACAAACGCGCCTGCCGCCATAATGACGGGATCGTTATACCCCGGCATCGCCCACGGCTCGGGCGTGACGTAAGCATCCACGGGTGAGCCTGCCTGAATGCCGCGGCAAAGCGCGCAAAGTCCCTCGGGACTGCCCGTGATCACGGTCTGAATGATGTCGTATCTCTGCTCATCCCAGCGAGGCTCGACCGCAAAGCCGAGGGCTTCAAACACGTATGCCGCCAGATGCGCAGTCTTGAGTGCCTGCGCAACCGTGTGCGGTGCGTAGAAAAGTCCCTTGTAAAGGCTCTTATTCTGCCCCATGGTAGCGCCCACCTCACAGCCCACACCGGGCGAGGTCAGGCGATAGCTTGCAAGCTCCACGGCACGTGCCGTACCTGCAATGTAGCCACCCGTCTCGGCCATGCCGCCACCGGGATTTTTGATCAAGGAGCCGATGATCATATCCGCACCGTACGCGGTGGGCTCCTTCTCCTCGGTAAACTCACCGTAGCAGTTGTCCACTACCACGTAAGCTTGGCATCTTTCCTTGACAAACCGAACAAGCTCCCCGATTTGTGCGCAGGAAAGCGTTTTTCTGTTTAAGTATCCCTTGGAGCGCTGCACGAACACTACCTTGACGTTCTTGCCGTAAAGAGCCAGCTTGTCCGCAATGCCGTCAAAGTCAAATTCGCCGTCTGCAGTCAACTCAACCTGATCGTACTTAACACCGAAATCAGCCAGCGAGCCGTCGCCCACCTTGCCTGTAATGCCAATGACATCCTCAAGCGTATCGTAAGGCTTACCCGCAACCGACAGCATGACGTCACCCGGACGCAGAAGGCCGAAAAGACCAATGGTCAGCGCCTGCGTGCCATTGACGATCTGATGGCGCACGAATGCCGCCTCGGCATCCATCACGTCTGCCCAAATGGCGTCAAGCGTATCTCTGCCGCGGTCATCGTAGCCG
>JAZQYT010000032.1:0-4235 GCA_045633665.1 Eubacteriales bacterium
AAGGGCGTTATCATCGTCGATACCTTTACGGGTCGGTTGATGTACGGCAGACGCTATTCGGACGGCTTGCACCAGGCGAGCGAGGCAAAGGAAGGCGTGGTCATCGAAAAGGAAAACAAGACCCTTGCCACCATTACCTTCCAGAACTATTTCCGTATGTACGGCAAGCTCTCGGGTATGACGGGTACGGCTTTGACCGAGGAAGAGGAATTCAGAGAGATCTACGCGCTGGACGTTGTGGAGATCCCCACCAATATGCCCATGATCAGAGTAGACCACAGCGACGTGGTCTACAGAAGCACCGAGGGCAAATACAGAGCCATTATTAACCAGATCAAGGAATGCCACGAGAAGGGACAGCCCGTGCTTGTGGGTACGGTTTCGGTTGAAAAGTCTGAGCTTTTGTCCGCAAGACTCAAAAAGGAGAAGATCCCGCACCACGTGCTCAACGCAAAGTATCACGACAGGGAAGCAGAGATCGTCGCGCAGGCAGGTAAGTACGGTGCGGTCACCATTTCCACCAACATGGCAGGCCGCGGTACCGACATCATGCTTGGCGGTAACCCCGAATTCATGGCAAAATCCGAGCTGCGTGCGCAGGGCGTGGACGAAGCGCTGATTGCACAGGCAAACGGCACGTCGCTGACCGACGATCCCGCGATCCTTGGCGTCAGAGCGCAGTACAGCGAGCTTTACGAGCAGTTCAAGCAGCAGATCGCACCCGAGGCACAAATGGTCAAGGATGCGGGTGGCTTGTTTATCATAGGCACGGAGCGCCACGAGAGCCGTCGAATCGATAACCAGCTGCGCGGCCGTTCGGGCAGACAGGGGGATCCCGGTGAATCCCGCTTCTTCCTCTCTTTGGAGGATGATCTGATGCGTCTGTTCGGTGCGGAAAAGATCGTCGGCACGGTTGACCGTCTGGGCATGAGCGAGGATACTCCCATCGATGCCAAGATCCTGTCCGGCAGCATTCGCAGCGCACAGGCAAGGATTGAGGATCAGAACTTCAAGCGCAGAAAGTACGTGCTGAGCTTTGACGACGTCATGAATCAGCAGAGAAATATCATTTACTCGCAAAGACAGGAGGTGCTGGAGGGCAACGATATCTCCAACCGTATCCTGCATATGATCGGTGAATCCATCAAGGATAACGTCGCGGTCTACACGGGCGAGGAAGGTCCCGAGACATGGAACCTGGACGGTCTGCGCGCAGCCTATATGGGATATCTGTGCGATGAGAACGATTTCAAATATGACCAAAAGGAACTCTCCAAGCTGAAGAAGAAGGATCTGGAAGAGTACCTGATGGAAAAGGCAGAGGCCAAGTATAACGAAAAGGAAGAGCTGTTCGGTGAGCAGAATTTCCGCGAGGTAGAGCGTGCGGTGCTTTTGCGCAACGTTGATACCGCGTGGATGGATCATATCGACGCTATGGACGATCTCAAGGGCAGCATCGGCCTGCAGGCTTACGCGCAAAGAGATCCCATTACCGAATACCGTATCGTGGGCGGTGACGCATTTGACGCAATGGTCAACGATATCCGTGAGAACACGGTGCGCATGCTGCTGTCCATTGTACCCAAGCCGCGCGAGGAGGTACAGCGCGTGCAGGTAGCCACCCCCTTGCAGGACGGCTTTGAGGGGCAGGGCAAAAAGTCTGTCAAAAAGGTGACCATCGTGCGCCGCGAGGCTCCCAAGATTGGTCGAAACGATCCTTGCCCCTGCGGCTCCGGTAAGAAATACAAGAATTGCTGCGGCGAAGGTAAATAAGGAAGAGTCATGGGATTTGGAATTCTGTTTTTGGCGTATTTTCTTGCGTTCTTCGTGCCGCTGTCGTATCTGCATATCATAGGATACGCAGGCGCTGCGTGGGCGCTGCTCAAGCTCAAGGATTACAGACCGCAATTCATCAAGGCCGCCTATTGGCTAATCCCGCTTGGCGTGCTTTGCCTGTATCACGTCGCGCAAAGCGTGCTGTCGCTTTTGCCAAGCCTTGGCATGGCTGCCGTGGAGCTACCCTTTATCAACCAAACTGTCACGGCCGTGGTCAGCATGATCGAAAGCGTGCTGATATTGTGTTTTCATTTTTCGCTTTTGCGCACGGTGCGCGGCTTTGCCACAGAGCTGGAGCTGCCCGCCATTGCCAAAAGAGCCGATTGGGGCTTGTGGCTGGTCAGCATTCAAAGCACCTGCTACGTCTTGGCGCTGATCCTGGAGCTTGCCGCCGTGCAGCTGCAGCTCTTCTCGCTGATCGCGTTTTTGCTGCAGTTCGTCTGGTCGGTCTATAATATGATCAACATTTTCACCTGCTACATGTACATCTGCCCCGAGGGGGACGAGGACATGGAGCGCAAGCCCTCGCGATTTGCGTTTGTCAACGAGATCCGTGAGAAAATGGACGAGCGTGATCGCATGGCAAGAGAAAAGGAGGCTGCCCGTATGCAGCAGAAGAATCAAAAAAAGAAACGTAAGTAAACGGTAAAAAGAAAGGAGTCGGGACGTATGCAGAACATGCCGAGAAAGCATATGGGCATTGCGCTGATCGCGCTGTCCGTGCTGTTTTTGTGGAATGCGGATATTGCGGTTTTTGACCTGTTACCCGATCTGGTCGGATATATTCTGCTTTCCTTTGGATTGTCCTCGCTTTCTTATCTGAATCATCATTTTGAGGAGAGTGCCAAGCGCTTTCATCGCATGATCGCGCTGAGCGGTGCGAGATTGGTTTTTGTGCTGGTGCTGTTTGGATTGGTCAGCGCCCATGATCGCCCCACCACTATGCTGCTTGGCAATTTTGTGTTCGGTGTGCTGGAGCTGATGACGCTGCTGCCCGCCTATAAGCAGCTTTTTGAAGGCTTTATTTACGCAGGTTCTCGCGGCGGCACGGGAAAGAGCGTGTTTGCACACAAGTCCATCGCCCCCCTTACCGCGTTTTTTGTGGTCAGCAAGGCAGCGCTTAACGTCCTGCCCGAGTTTTCGGTGCTCACGGACGGCGTGGAGGGGAAGATCGATCTGTACGGATACGTATGGATGTTCCGCGTGGCCGCGGTGCTGGTCAGCACCGTAATAGGCGTGATCTGGCTGATCCTGATGTTAAGATACATGATCGGCATCTATCGGGACAAGCCCTACGTGGAGTATTTACATACCCGTTACATGCAGGATATCTATCCGAACAAGGATCTGTTTGTTGCAAAAAGGTATAAGCTCGGCTCGTTCTTTTTGATGCTGGGCGTCATGCTTTCGTTGGATCTGCCCATGGAGGGCGTCAACGTACTGCCCGACGTGCTGTGTGCGATCTGCCTTTTTGCAGGTGTGCTGATGCTGCGCCACTATCTGAGCAACAGCAGCACCTGGAGATCCTGCGCCTGCGTGATCGGTGCTTATGCGGTCGTGTCGATGTTTGAAGCCTTTTGGCAGTACCGCTATTTCAAGATCGAGGAATATTCGGCTGCAGCCGCGCTCAACGGCGCCCAGGCGACGGATGCGTACGTCATTATGATCGTGCTTGGCGTGATCAACGCCATCATGTTCGTCATGGCCATGGCGTGCGTGCTGAATTGCCTGAAGGACATGATTCGTAATCATACCGGATTTGTCGTCGCGCATACCGACATGCAGACCTACGGGAAGCTCAATGTCTTGCACAAGCAACTTTGCCGCGGTCTTGTACCCGTGCAGGTCATGAGCGTGGTCTGCGCACTTGGCAGTGTGGCTTATATCGTGCTGCTGCCGCACAGCGGTATGGGCGGAGATTGGTATACCGTTCTTGCCTCGGTTATGTGGCTGGTCGATCTGCTGCTCGGTGCGGTGCTTTGCGTGCTGTTTGCGGAAAAGAACAGTGATATCCAGGAGCAGATCAACAATCGTTATCTGCTTGCAAGCCCTTTGGCAGCACAAGAGCCGACTGAATAAAATACGCTTTTGCGGTGCATACTGTAATTGCCCTCATAAAGGGTGAATTTGTAAATACAGGAGATTTTACAGTATGCAGAATTACAACCAGAACAACAACCAGAATCAGAACAAGAACCAAAACCAGAATCAGAACAAGAACCAGAACAGCAACCAGAACAGCAATCAGAACAACAACCAGAACAACAACCAGAACAACAACCAGAACCAGAAAAACTACTAAGCAAAGATCATATTTCGGTTGCCGCACTTGTGCGGCAACCGTTTCGGAAAGGACATCATGCAGGACATTTACGATAGATTTCAAAGGGCAAAGCGTG
>JAZQYT010000033.1:0-7133 GCA_045633665.1 Eubacteriales bacterium
CCAGAAGATCAGATCACGGCGCACCGAAAGCTCGTCCTCCGTCCAAGGCTTTTCCTTATCATAGAACCAGAAATTGCCCAAATAGCTGATGGTATAGAATGCGGGCACCTCCTGCGTGCATTTGGGATGCTCCCAGCCGGAAAAGTCCACAAAGCGGTTATCCACGCGCACCACGTCACCGTCAAACGCGTAGGTATTCTCCATATAAGAAGGGGTGTACCACGCCTCGTGTCCCCAATCGCGCGGACGGCACTTGACGTAAACCGAATTCTCGGTGATCTCCAGATCCACCAGCTTGCTCTTGGCATTGGTGCGGTCACCGCCCTGCACGGGGTTATAGCCCCACTTGTTACCCATAAACTCACCGCAGACAAAGGGCGGTTCACTCGTTCCGTAATACGACTGCTGCACAAGTCTGCCCGTGTCAAAATTGTTGAGAAGATTGCCAAGTCCCTCGGGAGCGCGCTTATCTGCAAAATAGGAAAGACCGCCACCCCAGGCAAGCTCAATGCCCACGCGGTAATATTCGTTCTCCATAAAGTAGGTGTCGCCCTCGTATGCGGGGATCAGATCGGTCGCAAGGGAGTGGATACGGATATCCGAGCCGCCCTTGATAAAGTCCATGCGCACGTCCACAGGCGCCTTTGCCACCTTGCCCGCAAGATAGCCGTCGATCAGGCAGCGGAAGGTCATGTCCTCACCTGCCTCCAAAAAGAAGGTTTCCGAGGTCTGCTCACCGTCCAGCACGTACGTCATAGTCCCCTGCACGGCAGCGTCCGCGCTGTAGCGCAGCGTATATCTGTTAAAGCTTCCGGGTTGTTCAAATTTCATATACGATCTCCTTTCGGATCATTTTTTACTCACGCTTATTATATTACATTTGGTCGGATTTGTCAAGAATGCACTTCAAAAACCACTTTCATTTGTCATTTTTTGTGAATAGGTTGTAAAATCGACGCGCAAGCCTTTACAAACTAAAAAATATGATATATAATGAAAGAATAGTATAATGCATAACTATAACTGTTTTTGTTGAGGTAATTATGGCATTCATCGAATTTGACCAAGTGAATAAAATCTACCGCTCAGGTCAGGTTGAGATCGCTGCCCTGCGCAACGCAACGTTTTCGATTGAAGAGGGCGAGATCTGCGTCATTGTCGGAGAAAGCGGTGCAGGCAAGACCACGCTGCTCAACATTCTGGGCGGCATGGACAAGCTGACAAGCGGAAACGTGCGCTTTGACGGACAAGATATCGGTGCATTTTCCGAAAAAAAGCTTTCGCAATACCGCCGCCGCGAGGTGGGATTCGTGTTTCAGTTCTACAATCTCATCGGCAATCTGACTGCACTGGAAAACGTGGAGATGGCCGCAAGACTCAAAAAGGGCTCGCTCTCGCCTGCTACCGTGCTTGGCGAGGTGGGGCTTGGAGATCGGTTGCGCAACTTCCCCGCACAGCTCTCGGGCGGTGAGCAGCAGCGCGTTGCCATCGCACGCGCCCTGGTCAAGAACCCAAGACTTTTGCTTTGCGACGAGCCGACGGGCGCGCTGGACTATGAAACAGGAAAGACCATCCTCTCGCTTTTGCAGAAGACCTGCAGAGAACGCGGCACGACAGCCGTGATCATTACGCACAACCATGCGCTCTGCCCTATGGCAAACCGCGTCATCCGCGTCAAGAACGGCTCGGTGGTCAGCTGCGAATGCAATCCCGATCCCACCCCGATCGAGCAGATCGAATGGTAACGTTATAGCGTACAGGCTATAGCATACACCCAAATACACACATTCACGTTTTTGGAGGCCTTATGAAATTCCCCTTTGGGAAAGCGGCGTGGCGGCAGATCAGATCACATCCCGGCAGATACCTGGCAATTCTTGCCATCGTTGCCCTTGGCGTAGGCTTTTACGCGGGACTGTTCGTGATCGAGGACGCCATGCTCGACACCACCAACAGCTATATAACTGAATATAACCTGTACGACTTCTCGGTGTCTTCCACTCTGGGGCTTTACAAGGACGACGTCAGGGCGCTATCCAACATCAAGGGCGTTGACAAGGCGGAGGGCGTGATCACGGCAGACGCCATTTGTACGTACGGGAAAAGTGAGGACGAGCAGATCCTGCACTTTATGAGCATTCCCAAGCTGATCGGCCGCCCCGAGGTGATCGCAGGCAGAATGCCAAAGCAATCCAACGAATGCTTGGCGGACAGCGGCCGCTACACAGAGGACGACCTCGGCAAGACCATCCGCCTGCAGGATGCAGACACAGAAGTTTTTTCACACAAGGAATACACCATCGTAGGCATTGGCAACTCGGTGGAATACATCAACTATCAAAGAGGCAGCACCTCGCTTGGCAACGGCTCGATCACGGCTTTCTGCTATATTCCCGCACAGGGCTTTGCCGTGAATTACTTTACCGCCGTCCACATTGACGCAAAGACCGACGCCTATATCTACTCCGAGGAATACGACCGCACCATCGAGGCGCTGAAGACCACGGTCAGTGACGAGGTCAAGCGCCTGGCGCAGGAGCGCGGCATTTCCTATATCAAGCAAGCGCAGGATCAGATCAGCCACGGTGTGGCTGCCTACGAGCAGGGACAGAAGGATCTGGCACAGGCACGTCTGGATGCCGAGGCGGAATTTGCCAAGGCACAGGCCAAGATCGACGACGGCTACGCACAGCTTGAAGCGGGCAAAGCCGAGCTTGCTGCCTTGGAAGAAAAAATGAATCTCGCGCTTGCCAAGGCAACCAACGACTTTAATGCAGCCATGGCCGAGGCAGACGCTATGATTGAGGAAGCGGACGAGCTGATCAACTCGATCGATTACGATCACTACCTGTCGGTCAAAAACGAGCTCAAGGAGCTGACCGAAAAAGCCAACAAGCTTTACGAAAAATCTGAAACCGGCCGGCTGAGCATCAGAGAAACGCTGGAATTGTCCCGCGTGGAATTCCGCAGAAGCTATCTGCTGTGGGAAAACGCTGAAATGCTGGCTACCATGGAGATTTATGCAGACATAGTAGAAAAGGCCAAGGAGATCCGCGATACGGCCAAGGATGCCTTTGACAAGGTGGATCTTGCCGCCAAGGGCATCATCACCTTGCAAAGGCTCAAGCTGACCGATGCGCAAACAGACCTGACGCTGGCGGAAAAGCAGCTCAACGTGGAAAAGATCAAGGCCAATCGCGAATTTGCCAAGGCGGAAAAGGAGCTGGATGACGCACTCTCCAAGCTCGTGCTGCCCGACGGTTTGCAGGATCTGACAGATCCCCGGACCTTTGTGCTGACGCGCGAGCAAAATATCGGATATCTGAGCATGGAAACCGATTCCACCATCATCTCGGGACTTACCGTTGTGTTCCCCGTATTCTTCGTATTGGTGGCAGCGTTGGTATGCTCCACGGTCATGACGCGTATGGTCGAGGACGAGCGCACCGCAATGGGCACGCTCAAGGCAATGGGCTACGGCCGCTCGGCACTTATGGCAAAATACCTGATCTACGCAGGCTCTGCCTCGCTGATCGGTGCTGTGGGAGGCTTCTTCCTTGGCACGTTCGGACTGCCCCGCATGCTTTGGATAGCGTACACGCTGATGTACGACTTTACCGATTCCCTTTTGTACGTATTCGATCCTATCTTGCTTGCAGCCTGCGTGCTGGTTGCCCTCGTTTGCTGCATGGGTACGGCGGCTGTGTGCGTGCTGTCCTCTGCAGGGCAAATGCCCGCAAAGCTGATGCGTCCGCGCGTGAGTGCATCGGGCAAGCGTGTATTCTTTGAGTGCATCCCCTTCCTTTGGAAGCCGCTCCCCTTCCTCTCCAAGGTTGCGCTTCGCAACATCTGGAGATACAAAAAGCGACTTTTGGTCATGATACTCGGCATCGGCGGCAGCACCGCTCTGCTGGTTTCGGGCTTTGGACTGGCAAACTCAATCAAGCCTTTGGCTGACTACCAATTCGACTACATTTCCCTTTACGATTACGAGATCACCTTCAAGGAGCCGCTTGACGACGGCACCGAGGCGGCATTCATCGAGCGAAACATGGACAAGATCGGCTATATCATGACCATGCACCAGTCCGAGCAGATCGCAGAAAGCGCACACGGACACCGCAAAGCAACGCTGCACGTCAGCGAAGCAGCGCCCGAGGGCTATATCAACTTCACTTTGGACGGAAAGAGCGTGGCATTCCCCGAGGTGGGACAGGCCGTGATCAATAAGCACCTGGCCGAGCTTTTACAGATTGGCATTGGTGACGTGCTGACGATCAGCTCACCGGACGGTGATATCCCCGTCACAGTCAGCGGCATGATGGACAACTACATTGATAATTTAGTCTATATCAGCGAGCAGACCTACATCGCGGCAACCGAAAAAGCGCCCGAGATCAAAACTGCGCTGGTCTACGCCCCCGAGGGCGCAGAGATCGATCGCACGGCAGCCCTTTTGCGCAACGACGAGGACGTCGCTTACGTGGAGGTGGGCGAGGATCTGCAGAACATGCTGCGCAATATGATGAAGAGTATGGACTACGTGGTCATCACGGTCATCATTTGTGCGGGTGCGCTGTCTTACATCGTGCTGTTCAATCTGACCAACATCAATATCACCGAGCGCAGGCGCGAGATCGCAACGCTGCGCGTCATCGGTCTTTACAGAGGCGAAACCCGCCGCTACGTCATGACCGAGAATTACGTACTCTCGGTGATCGGTGCGCTGCTCGGCATGCCCGCGGGCGTACTCTTGCACCGCTTCGTCATGTCCAAGATCGTGCTTGACAATATCGCTTTCCCCATCATCATTACGTGGCAAAGCTTCCTGTATTCATTCTTGCTGACTATTGTGTTTGCAATTTTAGTAGGACTTGCGCTGCGTCCGCGTATCGACCGCATCGATATGGCGGAATCTCTCAAATCCGTAGAATAATTTTTATGTAAGGAGATACATTATGACAAACGTAAGAGCAGACATTCCCGCAAAATATAAGTGGGATATGACCAACATTTACGCAACCGAGCAGGATTTTGATGCCGATTATCAAAAGGCTGCCGACATGGTTGCAGCCTTCCCCGCACACGCATCTACCATGGGCGAGAGCGCCGAAGGACTGCTTGCCATGTTCAACGACTTTACAAGTATGCTGCGAGTCGTGGAAAAGCTTTACATGTACGCGCATCTTTCCTCGGACGCTGACACCACCGACAACCATTACCTGGCTATGATGGGCAAAATGCGCAACCTCTTTAACAAGCTGGGCTCGGCTTCGTTCTTCGTCACGCCCGCTCTGATCCGCCTGGACAGCGCAACCGTTGCACAGTGGATGGAGGAATGCCCCGCTCTGCGTGCTTTCTCCCGTGACATCTGGCTTGCACAGCGCGAAAAGCCCCACACCCTTTCGGACGAATGCGAAAAGCTGATGGCTGATATGGCAAGTGGCATGGGCGGTGCTGCAAACGTTCGCGGCATCTTTGCAAATGCTGATCTGCAGTTCGGCAAGATCAGAGATGAGAGCGGCAAATTGGTACAGCTCAACGACGCAACCTACGTCACCAAGCTGATGTCAAGCGAGCGTCGCGTGCGCCGCGCTGCGTTCACCACGCTCTACAAGACCTACACCCAGTACGGCAACACCTTTGCAACGCTTTACAACGCATACGTCAAGGAAAGAACCACCATGGCACGCGTCAGAGGCTATGCAGACAGCCTGACCGCATCGGTCTTCCGTGACGAGGTCACACCCGAGATCTACAACAACCTGATCAACACGGTAAATGAAAATCTGAACGTCCTGTTCGATTACTACGCTATCAAGAAGAAGTCGCTGGGACTTTCCAAGCTGCATCTGTACGATATTTACACGCCCCTGATTGCAGAGTGCGAGAAGGAATACACCTTCGAAGAAGCTACCGAAGAGGTGCTGGAGACGGTCAAAATCTTCGGCAGCGAATACCACGACACACTGGAAAAGGGCGTCAAGGAGCAGAATTGGGTAGACGTTTACCCCTCTCGCGGCAAGCGCGGCGGCGCGTACAGCTCGGGCTGCTACGATACCCAGCCCTACATGCTGCTCAACTTTGTCGGCACGTTGGACAACGTTTCCACCTTTGCGCATGAGGCAGGTCACTCCATGCACTCCTACTTCTCCCGCAAGTACAACGAGCCGCAGAATTCCAGCTACACCATTTTCGTTGCCGAGGTTGCATCTACCGTCAACGAGCTACTCTTCTGCCACCGCAAGCTGCGCGAGAGCGACAGCCGCGAGGAGAAGCTGGCCATTCTCAACCAGATCATGGAAACCTACAAGGGTACGCTTTACAGACAGACCATGTTTGCAGAATTTGAGCGTGACGCACACGCCATGGTCGAGGGCGGTGCTACGCTGACCAAGGACGTGCTTTGCAAGACCTATTACGACATTGTTTGCAAGTACTTTGGCCCCGACGTGGTCTGCGACAAGGAGATTGCGAATGAGTGGATGAGAATTCCGCACTTCTACACCAATTTCTACGTTTACAAATACGCAACCTGCATTTCCGCAGCCTCCAGCATCGTGCGCCGCATTGAAACCGAGGGCGAGGCATACATTGGCCAGTATCTTGATTTCCTCAAGTGCGGTGGCTCCAAGTCGCCTCTGGACAGCCTCTTGGTTGCCGGCATTGACATGAGAGACCCGCAGGTCATCAAGAATGCCATCGACGATTTCGCTGCCACCATTGCGCAGTGGAACGAGCTTTGCAAGTAAGATATGGGCTTATTCAAGCGTATTTTCAAGACAAAAAATCCCGACTCCAAGCGTTTTCGTCGCGAGATGGCCGAGCAGATGTGCGGCCACCATATCAGATACGTGACCGAAAAGCGCAACGGTGTGGACGAGGTAATCGGACGCAACGGAGGACTGAATATCCGTGACGACGAGCTTTTGGTATTTGCCAGCGCAGACGTCATTTTCCGTTGCAAGATCGATGATATGCAAGCCTGGGAGCTGCTTTCCAAGGATGGCGTGGTGATTACTGCCCCAGACCTGGAGCACGGCGGCGTGGAGAGAACCATTATCGTGTTTTACGTATACTATCGCTAAATATCATAACGCCCCTGCCGCGCGCGGCAGGGGCGTGTCTCATGA
>JAZQYT010000034.1:0-20303 GCA_045633665.1 Eubacteriales bacterium
CTTTTGGGTTATCCTGTCAATAACACTATTGCACAAACATCGCAAGGAAGGGTTGTCGATAATTACAACTACGGTCTTCAGTAACCAATTATAGAAACTCCTTGCCATCCCGAGGTTTAGCCTTGTGATAGCCAGGCTACCCATATACTTTTTTCGTGATACCGAATGCTTACGGGTCGGGTCCACCAAAAAATTCCATCGCGTTGCGATGGGATTTTTTTATCCAAGCCGCAGGCTTGGCATCTCATCACGCGCAGCGTGCATCTCATCACGCGCAGCGTGCATTCCGCATCCCCTGCGGCTTGATGATATACAGCCCCTTGGGCTGATGAGATGCAATTCCTGCGGAATTGATGATATGCAAGGCTTACACCTTGATGATAAAGACCGTCGGGTGTCGGGTTCTGCGGTGGCGAATTATTTCGGCTTTGCCAAATTTCGATCGCACTGCTAATTTCCGCATGCAAGCGTTAAAAAACAAATCAAGCTCCCTCAAATCCGATGAAGGGAGCTTGATTTTCATTATACCGCCATTTCGCTTTTCCGCTTGATCATGGCATTCACTCTGATCAGGCGCGGGCGGTTAAAGCGTTGCATCAGCACGTACGGGACGTTATACAAAGAGAACAGGATCGCAGCCAACCATGAGCCAATGCCTCCCCAGATAGGGATGCACACAAAGCCTAAAATGCCCGCTGCAGTATGCGTTGCTTCGGCAATACAAGTTTCTTTGATCAAAACAGGGATCTTTTCTTGATTTTCCAACCGTTTTGCCGGCAAAAATTTGGGTAAAAACTTGGAAATGATCAAACTGGCATCGGGCAGCTTTGTTTTCCATTGCATGATCTTGATCTTGTGGTAGATCTCCCCGTTCTTCTCAAATCGGTAGCTTTTGAACGGAAATTTGTCCTCCCTGATCCATTTGCGCGGAATCAATCTACCAATGAAAAATACTACGATCCCCATGCATATCTGAAACAGGATCGATTTCAAAAAACGCATAAAACACACACCCTTTCATCAAATTTTCGGGAATAAAAAACGAAACTCATCTGCACCTTGCAGATAAGTCTCGTCATTTTAGATAAAGCCAGACCTTACGGCCATGATGTTGGCTTGATCGCACACACGTGCAGACTACTCCCTTATGATTCAATTTTAGCAAAACGTCACCGAAGCTTCAAGTATGCAAGGTAAATATTTTTCCGTGATCTTATGAATACGAAGAATAATTATTATGAACGGACAAATTTTCCTTGCACTATGCTCCAATGTATGATATAATCGAATTATCACGAATAAAGGATGCGTTTCTATGTATTACAAACACGACCTTGGATACACCTATCCCGAGAGATGCGACGAGCATATGATCGAGGTCAAGGAGCTGCGGCAGATCAATTTTACGCCCGACTACCCTTACTTGCCAAAAAGCTTTGCCTTCAAGTGTCTGCGTTCGATCTATTGGCTGGAACTGCAGACGATCGGCTTTCTCTTAGTCAAGGTCACGCACGGATTGCGCGTGTATGGGCGCGAAAACCTCAAGCCTTACAAGGAGCATCTTAGGAGCGGTGCGATCACGATTTCCAATCACGTGTTTTACTTTGATCTGATATGCGTGCTTTGTGCCATCCGTCCGCATCTGCTCTATTTCCCTGCCTGGAAAACCAATCTCAACGGCTCAAACCGCCTATGGATCCGCATGTCGGGCGGTATTCCCATTCCCGACGGCAATATCCGCTCCATGATCAAGTTCAAAAAGGCCATGGAGGAGGTGCTGGAAAGCAAGCGTTGGATGCACTTTTATCCCGAGGGCTCGATGTGGCTGTTCTATCCCGACATCCGCCCGTTTAAGCCTGCGGTTTTCAAATATGCGGTCAAATACGACAGGCCCATCATTCCCATTACAATGTCCTTCCGCCCGCGCAAAGGTCTGACCAAGCTTTTTACCAAAAAGCCGCAGGTCGATCTGCACGTGGGAACACCGCTCTTTGCGGACAAGTCCCTCTCCCCCGCCGAGGCGGCAAAAAAGCTGCAACGTGATGCTTATCACGTCATGCAGGTCATGAACGGCATTCTGCCGGGAGATCCTACGTACAATACCGACCAAACCCCCAATAACTATCAGAAAACGATGTGAATATGAAAAATACGACCTACGACATAGCCGTGATCGGTGCAGGTCCTGCAGGCGCGACCTTTGCAAAGGAACTTGCCCTGCGCAAGCCCGAAATCAGCATTTTACTGATCGACGGCCAAACCGAACAAAACGCCAAGCCCTGCGGAGGGTTGCTCTCCCCCGACGCGCAAAAGGTACTGGCGGAATTTGAGCTGACGCTGCCCAATGCCGTGCTTGCCGATCCTCAGATTTTTTCGGTACATACCATTGATCTGACCGCGCACGTCACGCGGCTTTATCAGCGTCACTACCTGAACATGGACAGGCTTGCCTTTGACCGTTGGCTGCTCTCGCTGTTGCCCGAAAGCGTGACGGTAATATCCGGCAGATGCACGCAGCTTGAAACTTCCTTTCGCGGCTTTACGCTTACGGTACAGTCAGAGGATGGCAAGCAGAAATACCACGCAGAGGAGATCGTGGGTGCGGACGGTGCGTCCTCGATCGTGCGTCGGCAATTTTTCGCGCACCAGCCCTACAAATACGTGTCAATCCAGCAATGGTTTGCGGGCAGCGATCCGTGCATTCCCGCCTATGCCTGCATTTTTGACAAGACCACCAGCGACTCCTGCTCCTGGCTGATCCGCAAGGACAACTGCACCATTTTTGGCGGTGCTTTTGCCAAATCCGGCAGCAGGGAGGCCTTTGAAGCACAAAAAAAGCGGCTGGAGCAGCACCTTGGCGTGCAGCTTGGACAGCCGATCAAGACCGAGGCCTGTCAGGTCTGCTCTCCGCGCAGAATGCGGGATTTCGTTACGGGCAGAAACGGTGTATACCTGGTCGGAGAGGCAGCAGGCTTTATCAGCGCAAGCTCGTTTGAGGGAATCAGCTCTGCTTTGCTGTCAGGGCGCATGCTTGCACAGGCGTTTGCAAAAAATGACAGTTTGCTGCATGTCCCTCGCACATACCGCTCAGCTACACGCAGTCTGCGCTGTAAGCTTTACGGAAAGACCTTCAAAAGGCGCGTGCTGTGCTCCCCTGTTTTGCGTCGGCTGATCATGAAAAGCGGCGTACAAAGCGTGAAAGTTTACAAAAGGAGATAAATTATGATCATCGAAACCAACGTAACAAAGCTGCGCGATCCCTTCGTGGTGGTCGTGGACGGTGTTTATTATGCATACGGCACGGGCTGGCAGTGCTACGTCAACAAAAGCGGCCGACTGGACGGTGAGTGGGTAAAGTCCGAAAAATGCCCCACGGTGATCGTCCCCGATGATTTTGTCAAGCAAAACTGGGCGCCCGAGGTACACGTGGTAAATGGCAAATACTATATGTTCACCACCTATTTTTCCTCCAAAACGCAGCATCGCGGCTGCAGCGTCTTCTGCTCTGAGCATCCCGAAGGACCTTTTTTGCAGATCTCGGACGGTCATTTCACGCCCGACGATTGGGACTGTATTGACGCAACACTTTACATTGATGAGCACAGCCAGCCCTGGAGCATTTTCGTGCATGAATGGACCTGCCGCCCCGATCACGTGGGGCTGATGTCGGTGGCAAAAATGTCGGATGATCTGACGCACCTTATAAGCGAGCCCGTGGATCTGTTCCGTGCGGATGACGCCCCCTGGGCAACCGCGGGCGTGACCGATGGCTGCTTTATGCACCGCACCAAGGGAGGTAAGCTGCTGATGATCTGGTCGAATTTTGCCGCTGACGGCTACTGCGTCGGTATTGCCGAGAGCGTGAGCGGGCGCCCCGACGGCAACTGGACACAACGCGAAAAGCGTCTTTACGGAAAGACCGACGCAGGTTACCCCTACGACGGCGGCCACGGTATGCTCTTTACCGACGTGGACGGACAAATGTACCTTTCCATGCACTCCCCCAACGATCCCGTGGGAGAGCGAGATACCACCATGGTATTCGTCAGCGTCAAGGAGCAGAACGACGATCTGATCGCACAGTATTAAGAGTACGGCATATGAACAGATACAAAACAGCCCCCTTGATGCGGGCGCTGACAGAAATATTGGAAACCTACTCGCTCACGCCCACGCAGGCCGCGCAATTTATCGCTATTTTGCTTGATGCGGACAAGCGCGGTACGCACTCGCACGGGATTGCAGTGCTGCCTGCCTATATCCAAAGACTCGCACGGGGCGGATTTACAGCCGACGGCTCCTGCCGCATCCTGCATGGCACGGAAAGCTTTTGCGTGGTGGATGCGGATAATCAGCTTGGCATGCTCTCGGCCGCCTTTTGCATGCAAAAAGCCATTACGGAATGTAGAAAAAGCGGCATTTACACGGTATTTTGCAGAAACGCCAACACCTTTGGTGCGGCATCAGCCTACGTCAAAATGGCAACAGACAGCCGCGTGATCGGCTTTTGCACGTCCAACTCCCCTTCGGCCATGCCCGCATCGGGCGGCACGCGCAAGATCCTTGGCACAAATCCTTTTGCCGTGGGCATTCCCGCAAAAGAGCAAGCACCCATCATTGTGGATATGGCAACAAGTACCGTGGCCAAATCAAAGATCAACGAGATACGAAAAAGCGGCGGCAGCATCCCCGAGGGCTGGGCACTGGATACAGACGGCAATCCCACGACCGATCCGCAAGCCGCCATTGACGGCATGGTGTTGCCCATGGCAGGCCACAAAGGCTATGCGATCGCACTGGTAATTGATATTTTGGCAGGACTTTTATCGGGTGCGGGATATCTTGATCGCGTCAACCGCTTTTACAGCGACGAGCCTGGCTGCATGAACACCGGTCAATGCTTTGTGGCGATCGATCCCACGCTGATCTACGGTGAGGGCTTTTTCGAGGCTGTGGACGACTATATTCAAGAGCTGAAGCGATCCGGGCAGGACGTGCGCTATCCCGGAGAGCGCACGGATGCAAGCATGCATCTTTGCGATGACGGCAGCGTGGAGCTGACCGAGCAGACTGCGGACGCTTTGCACGTGCTGCTTTTGGAGCATGGAAAGCAGGACGCGCTCATGCTTGCTTCGGAATAAAAAAGTGAAATATCAAAGGGGCTATCCGCGAGATAGCCCCTTATTGGTGTAATTATTCAAATACAACGCCGGTTACGACAACCAGGTTTGCAAGGAATCCGAATGCATTATCCGAATTTCTGAAGTCAAAGGTCAGATAGATCCGACCGTTGTATTCAACGGTGGACAGATCGATCTCAACGGTTTTCAGAACCAAAGAGCTTTCGGACTGCTCATAGTTCGCAGAAGCGATGATCTGATCGGCCTCTGCCATGTACTCGAATGCACTTCCCTCCTGAATAGCGGAAAGAGCGTTGATAAGCATCACTCTCTTCTGGGTTGCATTGTATTCATCGTCATAGTTGCCGTTGGCATACGCACCTGCCATGGTACCGTAGGTAACGGTCACCTTGGAGTACTTGGAAAGATCGATCTCGCCAAGGTCAATAGAACCGTAATGCAGCACGATCATGGGGTCGGTTGCATTCAGCGCGGGAGTGGTGGCAAGGCCGTTGCCGGGCCAGAGGGTGGGATAGCTGCCGGTAATGGTAACCGCGCTCAGATCAACGGTCAGGGAGTTGTCTACCTTGACCAGCTTGAATTCACAGAATACCTCCTCATTGCCTGCGGTATCCTTGGCAAACATCTTTACGGTATGCTCACCTGCTGCAAGGTCTGCAACGGGGATATCGGAGAACATTCTCGCTGCGCTGACGGCACCGGGAACGTTGCCTGCAGCGATGTGATCAATGACGTCCTGACCTGCGGGCGTGGAGAAGCCCTCGGGATATACGGCGGTGTCGCTGTCGATTGCATAACCGATCACGCCTTCGGTTTCGGTAAAGAATGCGATCCAACCTGCAACCTTGAGGCTGTCAACATGGTTGTCGATCTCTGCGACCTTGTTCCAGCTCTGGCCGTCGGGTGCGCTTGCAAAGAACAGGTTTTCCATATCGATCTCACCGTTGTAAACCTTACCCATTGCGTCAAAAGACAGGCCTGCGATCACCTTAACGGGCTCGACAACAGGTTCGGTGGTCACTTCCTCGGTGGAAGTTTCGGTGGAGGGTTCGGTATCCGTAGAGGGTTCGGTTTCAGAGTCAGATTCCGTAGTAGCGTCAGTGTCGGGCTCGGTCTCAGCTGCGGTCTGAGAGGGAGCGTTTGTGGTCGCTTCGGTAGACTCGTTCTCGGGCTGTTCGGGCTGCTGGCAAGCAACCAAAACAAGCGAAAGAATCATGCAAAGCGCTAACAAAAGTGTCAGCTTTTTCATAGCTATGGGTTTCCTTTCGAAAATAATATTTTTGTACATACACCCCTTGCGAGGCTTTTAATACTTTACCATAATCCTGCAAATATGTCAATAAGCTCTTGACAGAAAATGCGGAAAATACAGTATTTTTTACGATTTTACGATCTTGCACCACACAGCGCTGTCGCACGCCGGAAAATTCACAGAAAGGACATTTCCCTGCAGCTTTACGCCATCAGCTGCACGTGCAGGGTACATGACCTCAAGCGTTGCATGCTCACCAACGTACTTGGCAAGATCGATCTGCGCCTCGGTCTGCTCTCCCGTCTTCCAAACGGCCAAGAGCAGCGTTCCGCTCTCGGGCTCTTGCATACCAAGCGACAGAATGCCCTTGTCCGCCATGCGCGTAAGTCCCGTGGGATATACGGGATAGGACTTGGCCAGCAGCGTGCGGTTTTGCTTATAAAGATCGATCGCCTCCTTCATCAAGGCGAGATTCTGCTCGTCCGCGCAGTCGATATGTCCCGAAAGATAGATAGCGCCGAGCATGGTCTGCACCATATTGAACACAGTATTGTGGCCGTCCGCAAATTTTTCGGTAAACGCAGCACTTGGAGTAAAGCTGACGCGATGATCGATCGGCACGGGATAAGGATAGCCCCAGATGCCCACGCGCTCGGGCGGCATGCAGGCTACAAGTCCCTGCACCACGCTTGGCATGCGCTCGTAATACTCCTGATCGCTGACGCTTTGCATGTAGAAATGCTTTTCGCTCTCATGGTCTGCTCTCATACAGCCGGACGAGCAATTTTCGATCACAAGATCGGGAAACGCGGTACAAACGCGGTCAATAAAAGCCATAAAAGCGGCTTGATTGCGCCTGAGCTCCTCGGGAGAAGCCATGCCAATCGCACCGTCGATACCGATACCGATATTCTGATTATAGTCGTTCTTGATAAAGCGGATGCCCTTATTGTAAAGGCGCTCGAAGATCGCGAACACGTGATTTTGCACCTCTGCGTTGCGGAAATCAAGGAATCCACGCGTCTTGCCGATCACCTTGCCATGACGCGTCAGACGGGCGTTTTCGATCTTATCCAGCACCTTTGCGCCCTCAACGACGCTCTCGACCTCCAGCCAGCAGCCCGGCTTCATGCCCTTGCTTTGGATATATGCAAGAATGCCGTCAAAGCCGCCCTCGCCAAACAGCGAGTCGTTCTGGTCATAGTCGCCAAGACCGCCGCTCCAATCCACATCTTCGCCAAACCAGCCCGCATCGATCACAAAATACTCGCACCCGACAGCGGCAGCTGCATCGATCAGCGGCACCAACTTTTCGCGCGTGGGCAAAGCCCACAGACAGTTCATGTAGTCATTGAAGCATACGGGGACGAAACCATCCGGGAATGCACGCTTCATATGGGCGCGCTTGTATGCGGTCAGCGCCGCAGCAGCCTCTTCAAAGCCACCCTTGACCTTACCGTACACGGCAAGCGGTGCGGTGTAGCTCTCACCCGGCTGCAGATCGTAATACCAACCGTCGTGGCGGTCATGACAGCCGGAAAGCAGCACGTCCAGCCAAAGATCGTCGCGATAACCGCCCACGCTGATCTCGATAAACCAGGAGGCGGAGGTTGCGATCTCAAAATACCATGTTTCGCCAAGCTCGGTGTCCTCCAGCATGATCATGGGATAGTGGCGGCAGGTGGTCCAGGAACCGATGCTGCCGATGCGCCATGCGCGCTGCGTGTTGTGGTTATATGTAGGGTATACGCCGAAATCCTCAATGTATCCGCTGCGCCACTGCCCCTCACCCTGCCAAGAGGAATCGCACATATGCAGCACAAAGCGGTGGGAGTGCCAAGGGCTGCCCTGTCTGCCGATTTCTGTGATGTAGCCCGAGGAAAGTCTGTCCAAAACAAGGCTTTCCTTGCCCGTGTTGCGCACACAGGTAAGGCTCTCGTAGGTGTTGCCGTCAAAGGGCAGACACTGCACCTGTACCTCGGCATCGTAACCTGCAAGACGGTAGGTATACGTATCATTTTGCACAGCAGCAGGCTCTGCGGTCATGGCCTCGGTCTGGCGGCTGTGATAGTCGTCGTTATGCGCAGCATTAACGCTCAGATAATAAAGAGGGTGATTGGAAAGCATAGCAAATACTCCTTTACAGTAGTATCTTCATATTACTCCACAATCACCCATTTGTCAAGTATCAGGACAAAAAATATCCTACCAAGGCACTCCCGAAAGCGCCCAGAACGGCCGAAGCGGTATATCCGATCACGTGTTCGACCAGTAGCCGAGGGCGGCTTTCCAGCGCTGCGATGCGCTCCTCCTGGCGCTGCGCGAGCTGATCGTATCTGTCCACCATTTCGGTCAGCTTGATGGTGCATTTTTCCAAGGAATCGATCTGATCCCCATGCTTGCCAAGCCTTGCTTCAATACGGTCGTGCCGCTCCTCGCACAGCACCTGCTTATAATCCTGTCTGTTACCCGACATCTTATTTGTACTCCTTGATCACCGACAAAATGCTGTAATCGCCCTTGCCCTCAATGCGAATGCCCAGCTTATGGCAGGGGCGCGGCAGAAGCGGCACGTACCAGACGCGTTCCCCCTCGGATTGCAGCTGCGCACGCTTCTCCCATTCCCCGTCGTCGTAGCAAACAGACAGCGTCAGCTCGCTGTCCTCCGCGCATTTGACGCGCACGCCAAGCCGTACGGGAACGATCTCGGATCGCATGTCGTCGATCAGCGGCTGCAGCTCTACGTAAGAGGACACCTCACCCATATTTGTACCGTGTCCCGTGTTGTCATACCCCAGTATATAGACCACGCTGTCGCTGCAGTAGGCGTACACGTCACCGCTCAGGTACCCAAGATAGCAGATCTTACTGCCATCCTCAGCGTGCCATGCTCCCGTGACCGTATCGTATATATAAAGCGCACGCACGTCCTGCTCGTTGACGGCACTCAGATAGTAGCGTCTGCCGTCCGTGGTGGCAATGCCGTCGTGCAGGCGAAGCCCTACGGATTCGGAGATCACGGTCGCCGTGCTGCCGCTACAGCGCACAACGCCATTGCGCGAAAGATACAGCATCTCTCCGCCAACCGAGCAAAGCGACGCACCGCTGCCGCTCATCACACCCGAAAGGCAGGTCTGCACAAGCGTAAAATTGGCAGGACTGTCCCCAAATATCTCCACCATGCTGCTGTCCGTAAAAAATACAGGATGCCCCTGATGCATCACGCAGCCCGTAAAGGCAGTGCTGTTCGGCACGTTTTGCATATAGCTGCTCTGTGCGTCCCCGTCGTAGCGGAACCAGTTACTGATCTGTCCCGGGGCGCTGGCATAGATCGTGTTGCCACGATACCCCCAAACTCTGTCCTCACAGGTGCATGCGCCCTCCAGATTGGGGCCTGTGACCGTGATGATACAGGATTCCATATCCTCTGCCACAAAGGCATTCTCGTCAAAGCGCAGATCGTATTCGTCAACGGCACGCACGGTATAAAAGCCGTCGTTGGAGGTCGTGTCCGACAGCATGATACCGTCGCCCGGGGAGAAATAGTCGCGGAAATTGAAGTCCACGCAATGCAGCGTGTTGAATTTTTTGGTGCGTGCCGTGCCGTCCTCGTCCACGTAGTTCTCGTTTTGTATGACGACGTTTGCCAACGTCAGGCGCACGTACCTGGATTTGAGCAGCTTGGTTTTGGAGTTGTACACCTTGAAATCGGGCAACACAAGCAGATCGTTGCCCAGCATGGCAAATACCTTTGGTTTGGTATTGATATTTCCCAGCACCTCCACTCTGTTCTCGGACAGCGCACGCATCAGCTCACCGTCACACGCCAGATACAGATCGTTTGAGCAAAACATTCCCTGCACGCCGTCCGAAAGCTTGAGCCAGGTCCGCCTTGGCGGGCGGGAGGAAAGCGCGGGGTATGCTTCCCCACTCATATTCTCTCCCGCATAATACGTGTTTTGCCGCCGTCCGGGCCGGTGCCACAGCCCGGACGTAAAATCGTTGTCTATCTGCTTGTAGGTTTTGGATCTTTCAAGCTCGGGTAACATCAAGGATCCCTCTCTTCAAGCCTTTTCAAAAAAGCAGGCTGCATGTTCTCCTCGGAAAGGTGAGAGAGCACGTATTCAAGATCCCGTACCAGCTTGTCATAGCTGCGAGCCAGCAGGATCACAGACTCACCCGCAGAGGTGACACGTACGGCGCTCTCGATCCCCTTGCTGCCGATCACAACGCGAGCCATATCAGCCTACCCCCCTGCTCTGTCCCACAAAGCGGTTCTGCTCTGCCTGCATCAGCTGCGCAGCCTTGGTGTCCTGGATCTCGGACTGATCCAGCACAAGGGCGAATTTACGCTTGATCTTTACCCATTCACCCCTTTTGATGACGCAGTTTTTGCCATTGATCGCTACGTAAACGTCATCCTTGTAGCGGTCGTTATCCTTAAACAGCTTAATGGCAATGTATTCCTCCAAATAAGCCTGATCAGCGGTCTGTTTTTCCATACCGGCTCCTTTCTTTTATCTCTTAGTCTTCGTCGTTGAAGGTAGAGGCAGTTTCAATTCTGACCATGAATGCCTCGACCAGACGGGCAGTTACCTTGGTTGCCTTCCAGCCCACGGTTGCACGCTGGTTGAGAGGATCCGAGGTGCCTGCGCTGCCCAGCTGCTTGACGATCAGCTCAAGGCCGCCGCCCGTGATCTCGGTCGTTCCGTATGCGTTCTCACCAAATACCATGGTCGCGTATACGTCACGTCCCTCTGCGCCTGCCTCACCGGGATAGATCAGATCGTTATCCTTGCAGGTGATGGATGCGTTAGTACTCTTGGTGCTGTCGGTATACAGCGTCATGGAGCTGCCGGTGTTCTCGCCAACGTAAGCACGTGTACCGCCGATCAGCACATATCTGCCGACCAGTGCGCCTGCAGGCACGCTGCCGCCGTCAAATGCGATCTCGTGCGCTGCGCTGTAGCCTGCGCTGTTGTTGACGTTCAAGGTACGGGAGTTGCTTGCCAGATCCTCTGCGTGGAATACCTTTGCCTCGCTGGATTCGATAAAGCGCACGCCCTCGATCTTACCGATCTCACCCTCCATGATGTTCGAAGGATCGGCATACTGATTGGGCGTCTTCCAGTTGGGATCGCTCATCAGGTCATATGCGCAGTCAGGATGCACGATGGCAATGTAAGAGCCCTTGATCTTCTCTGCGTTCTGATTCTTGAGGAAGCGGACAGCGCGACGCACAGCGTCCACGGACAGATAGTGGTTGCCGCTCTCCTTGCCGCCAACCAGCAGGTATCTTGCGGAAACTGCGTTCTCACCGTACTGCACGTTGGTACCGCCTGCCAGCACCTCACGGGTGATGGTATCCAGCGTTCTGCCTGCCTGAGAGCCAAGCAGCTTGGTGGCCATGCAAAGGTTGTTGTCAATGGCGGTCAGGATCAGAAGGTCGGTCAGCTCCACGTAGCCGCCGTACTGGGCAACGGTTGCCTCCAGCACCTCCATGCTGATGCTCTGGCCTGCGGGCGTCACGCCCTCCTTGATAGGCTCGGTCAGCTTGGGCAGCGGATTGTAACGGCGGAACTGCACGGTCTTGCCGCCACCCTGCGGAATGGTGTGCTTCTGCGCAAACATGTCGTGTACCAGAGCAGGCTCTGCGTTGTCGATCAGATAATCAGAATAGTAGGTCTTCATCTCCTCGGAAAGGCCCATTCCTACGGTGTAAGCGGTAGTTGCGCCGGTTACGGCATTGGTATTGCCCTCGGTGCTCATAACGTTGGTGCCTGCAGAAAATCTCTGCAGATCAAAATTCATGTGATTCATAATTAATTCCTTTCTTAAAATGTGATGTGTTCCCCCTTTGCCGCGCGCTCGGCAAGCACGGCTCGCTGCGCACGCGTCAGATGGGCTGCTCGCCCCGCCCCCCATGCAGCGGCGGTATCCAGTCCGTTTTCATGCGGTCTTGCATGGCGGAGCTGCACAGCGCCAAGCAGCTGCGAGGCGGTTTCTGCCGCTGCATCTTTGGCGGCAGAGGCCTTTAGACTATCCAGATGGGAAAGCTCGTAAAGGCTGGTCAGCGTGATCTCGGGGCTTGCGGCAAAGCCTTGCAAAAGCTTTGCAAAGAAAGGACTCCGGCTATCCCTTTGCAGGTCAAATTCCGGATATTTTTCCCGCACGGCAGCCTCCTCACTTTGCCAATCTCTTTGCACGGGAGTCAGGAGCTCGGAGATCTTTGCTGGCAGCTGCACGGGATCATCCAATCCCAAAAGCCCTGCCGCACGCTCCAAAAGCTCGCTGCTTGCGCGCTCCGATTTCAATCGCTTTCTTACAATGTCAGAGATATGCTCGGTGTAAAGCGCGTGAAATTTGGGAGAATGAATGATCTGCTCCCATTCGCTCTTTGCATCCTCGCAGCTCTCGGCGTCAGAGCTGCTTTGCAAATTTTCGCCCGTTTTGCCGCTCTCTTTCGGCACCACGCTCCCGTCGTCAGGCATGGAATTTTGTGTTTGTTCGACCGAATTCATCTGTTTTTTCCTTTCTTACGGCCCGTTTGCCGTACATGCGTCTTATATATAAGAATTTCTCATTGTCACGTAAGTTGGGTATTGATCCGCGATGGCCGCAAGCCCGCACGCAGCCATATCAAAGGCCGCGTTGCGCTCGGGCAGCGTGATCATGGCGTAGCCGTCTGCCAAGTCTGCCTCGGCGGTGCAGTCGTCGTATTCCTCCAAGTATGCCGCCAGCGCGTCCACCAGCGCGGACACCGCCGCGCAGACGATGTCATCGCCCGTGGCATATCCTGCGTGGCCGACCACCTCCAGGCAATAGCCCTGTGCGTTTCGATATGCGCTTGCCTCTATCATAGCGCGCTCCCCTCTCTGACCATCTGCTTGACTCTGCCGATGCCCTCGAAATCCATCATTTCCAGCATCATCAGCGTCTGCTCTCTGTGCTCGGGCAAAAACGCGCCCTTTTCGTAAAGCGACAAGGCAAACTCGTTGGCAGCCTCTTGCGAGAGCGGATTGGCCACGCGCGCCCTGACCGCAATATCGAATACGGGCTTGCGCATATAAACCGCACCATTGTCGTGATGCACCTCGCGCTCACAGATCCCGCTGTTGCCATACTGCAGGTATGCATGCCCGTCCTCCCCGGTAACGCGGAAGGTACGCGCCTCGGTATAAAACTGACGGATCAGCTCAATGATCAGCTGCACCACACCGATATAGGCGCGGTTGGATGCCGCAATGACGTCACGCGCGTTCTTGTTTCCTGCCTCCTGCAGTGCCTTGATGGCAGTTGCTGCGGTAATACCGCCCGAGAGCGAGCCTTGCGAAACGTCGCGGTTGCCCGTGGTTTCCTTGAGCTCGTCGATCTTGAGCTTTTTGAGCGTCAGCAGCCCTTGGTCAAAGCTGCCGATGCGGATCTGCTGCAGCTTTTCCTCTTCAATATCGCCCTCGACCTCCACAATGCGCTGCTCCAGATCCATAAAGTCCTCCTGGTTGACGCCAAGACTCTTTTTGGCCCAAAAGCGCACCTTGCTGGCCCAATCGGCATATTCCATAAAGTTTGCATCCAGGCGGTCAATGTAGATCTGCGGCTGCTTGGCAACGGCAATCATGCCAAAGCCGTAGCACGTCCCCTCTTCGGGATACATGACATCCAGGACCACCGGGTACATGCCGTGATCGTACCAGCCCATCTCGCTGCACGCGGGATCATTTTCGGATGCGTACAGCACCACACCGTCCGCAAACTTGCAATAGTGCAGCACGTCGCGTCCGTCCACGTTCTTTTTATAGTACCAGTCCACCACAAGCGTCTTTCCCTGCTCGCTGCCGAAAAAGATGCCCTCGGGGTCCGCGCGGCGAACGTTGCGCTCGAAAAATGCAGGATAGGCCTGCTCCAGCCATTCGGTATCCTGCTCGGCAAGAATGAATAAATGCTTGCTGTCCTGCAGGTTTTTCACACCGGGCTCCCAGTAAAGATTCTGCACGTCCACGCGGCGCACGTCAATATCGCCAAAGCCGTTTTCCAGACGGTTGTTCCAGAAAACACCGTACGCGCTGACACCGTGCTTGAGCTTGTACCACATATTGTCCGAATACACGGACGCAAAATCGCAGCGATCCAGAATGACCGGAATGATCTGCGAGAGCATTCTCGCCTCCTGCTCATCCCCTTTTTCACGCGGCAGACAGATGCATACGGGCAGATGATCCATCATATCCGCATGGCGGTTGGCAATGCTGTTGAACATCCAGGCCGAGCATCCGAGATCACGCACCTCGGCAGGGGCGGTGCTTCCGTATCTGCCCTGCCAGTAGATCTCGTCGCTTTGCAGTCTGGAGTCCAGAGGACGCTTGGCCGCGCGCCAGTCGCGCAGGATCCGCGCCGCCTTGGCGATCTCCTGTTCGGTGATCGGGAGCTTTTCCTGCTCCCTTTTCTTAAAAATATCTTTGATTTGCATAAATTCTCCTTTATGATTTCAATGGGTCGTAAACGTACGATGCCCCTACCGCAGGTTTTTTTGCCTTGATGATGGGATGCGCCATGGCAACGTAGCGGCATTCGTCGTATATGTGATCCTCACCGTCGCTGTCAATATCCTCCACGTCAGCCGAGTCGTAGACCAGCTCTGGAAAGGTGCGGATAAAGTGCGTGCAACTCGAGAATACGTAAAACATGGGGATTCCCGACGCATCAAACGCAAGTCTTGCGTGCATCTGGGCCTTACCTGCAAGGCGTGAATTGTCCGCCTTGTCCCAGTAAACGCCCTCGCGCTCCATCAGCTCGGCAATGCTCTCGCCGCCATTTTTCTGACGGATGGCGGGATCGGCCACGCCCGTGATATAGCGGCCGCACAGATTGGGATCATCCGCCTCGATCTCGCGGATGCGCCGTGCCAACATTTCAGCACCCCAGCGCACGCCCTCGTTGGGGCTGCCGCTGCAGCCGTAAAGCTCGCGGATGCGGTACATGCGCCCATCGTGGTCAAAGGCATACCAGCCAACCGAAAACGGTCTGGAATACCCCCAGTCAAAGCCACGGCACACGCGCCAGGACTGCGGAATGGCAAACGGCTCGATCACGTGCGTGCCAATGCGGTCACGATAATGATCGGGATCATTGCGCCACTCGGTAAACACCTGCCCTGCAAAGCAATCCCAATCGCCATACAGCAGTGCTCTGCGCTCCTTTTCGGGCAAGGCGGCAAGACGCGTCAGATATCCGGGATCGTTCTGCAGCAGGATCTTGTTGTCAAACACGGTGGAAGGTACGAAAATTCGTGAACGCCAACGTACCTGTTCGCATCCGTCCGGCATGCGCACAAGATGCTTTTCCCAAATGGTGGTCATGGGCTTTGCAGGCGAAATAAAGCGTTGCTTTACCCAGCCGTGTCCCACACCACCCGGATTTGCCTGCGCACGCATATAGCAGCGCGTTCCCGGGCCGTTGGGGCGGTTTCTGGAAAACAGGTAAGAATACTCGTCCCAGGTAAACTGCGTCAGCTCGTCAAAGTCGATAAAATCGTACCGTTTTCCCTGATAGTTCAGTCGATCGTCGGTATGCTGCAGCGAGCCGAAATAGATCTTCGCACCCGAGGGAAACACCCAGACGTGCTTGGAATCGTTGTATTTTGCACGCGGGTATGCCGCACGGAACAGCTCTGCAGAACGGTCGGTCAGCTCGGAGAGCTGCGGATAGGTCTTGCGCAGGATCAATCCGCGGTAATACGGAATATGTACCTGCCGCAAGGACTCAGCCAGGGCGCAGTCGGATTTGCCTCCCCCCGCCGCGCCGCCGTACAGCGCCTCATCCTCAAATCTTTCCATGAATGCTGCCTGCCTTGGCTGCGGCGTCCAGATCACACGCTCGCTCACGTGTCGTCGTCCGGCATATCGGGCGGCATGACGGGCGGCAGCTCGATCACACCGCCGCTCTCGCTCTCGGGCTCTGCCTTGCCCTCACCCCATTCCTCACCGCGCCTGTTCTGCAGCCAAAAAATCTCGGCCCGCGTGTCCGCAGGCACGTGCGTTTCGTCAATGCCGGTCTGCAGCTCCTCGTATTCCAGCACCTTTTTGCCCGAATCGGGATCAAACTCGGTGTGCTTGACCTTATAGGTCTTCTTGACCGGTGTGGTATATCCCACCGCCTTGCGGTGCAAGGCCTCCATGACGGCATAATCCGCATTATCCTTGCCAAAGGACAATGCAGCTGCGATCTCGGGATAGCGCTTTTGCCAGCGACGCAGCGTGGAAAGAGATACCCCCATGCAAGCCGCGATCTGCTCACAGCTCTTGCCCACGCAGGCCATGCCGCGCAAAAGCGTCAGATTTTCAGGCGTCAGCCATTTCGCAACTTCCCGCCCCATGGCTCTCTCCTTGCTTGGTCAGCGTGATGATAAAATCGTTCTCCCCATCCTTGGCCTCTACCGCGTACTTACCACAAACGCCGCGTATATCCTGCTTGGGAACGCGTATCTCACAGCCGCCCTCGCAGTCTGTTCCGCATCTCTCCAAAAGATATACGATGTAGGCCGCATACACGGCATCCGCCTCGGTCTGCGCCCGCAAAAGATCCTCCAAGGCGGCAATGCGCTTGTCGCGCCAGGCGATCATGTAGGCAAGCTTTCCATCATCCTGCAATTTTTCGTTTTTGTGTTTCTGCACAGCTATATTTCCTTTCATAAAAATGATCCATGGTTTGCTTGATCACGCAATTCTCATATCCGTCCGGATGTGCGCAATACTTGTAAACAATATCGCGCCGCGCCTCTTTGTCCGGAAAACGAAAGCGCGCACATTCGCAATAGGTGTAACCGTCACCCTTCTCTCTTTGAAAATAGGGGCAAGTCCCCGCAATCGGCATAAACGTTCCTCCTTTTTTGTTCGTTTAGGTTGCTTAACTATCATGCTCAAAATAAAAACCGACCGTAATTCATCGGTTGTCTGAGCGGTTCATTTTGCTTAACTGCCATGAGTATATCACACGTATAAGAAAAAGTCAACCCCCATAAATAAAATTTACTTAACTTTTTTCATCAAACATCTTGACATTTGCTAAACTCTCATTTATAATAAAAACAACACGATAAAAGGAGGCCCCCTATGGAGCTTATCAACACCTTTACCGACCGACTTCGCCTGGCCATGGACGCACGCGGCATGCGCGCCGTCGAGCTTGCCCGCCTGACAGGCCTTTCCAAAGCAAGGATCAGCCAATATACCAACGGTATTTACGTCCCCAAGGCAGACGCCATGCACAAGCTGGCGCATGCGCTGGAGGTTTCCGACCTTTGGTTGGAGGGATACGACGTTCCCATGGAACGCAAGGCAAGCGTCATTCCAAATTATCCCGATATTTTTCCCATCGAGCGCCGCCGCATTCCCGTTTTGGGTGAGATTGCTTGCGGAAAGCCAATACTAACCGACGAAGAGCATGACAGCTTTGTCATGTCGGGCACCAATCTGGACGCAGATTTTTGCCTGCGTGCCAAGGGCGACAGCATGATCGGTGCGCGTATTCAGGACGGGGACATCGTTTTTATCAAAAAGAGCGATATGGTTGCAAACGGTGAGATCGCTGCCGTGGTCATTGAGGACGAAGCCACGCTCAAGCGCGTGTATTACTACCCCGAAAAATCCAAGCTGATCTTAACGCCCGAAAATCCCAGATACGAGCCGCTGGTGTTTATGGGTCCCGAGCTGGACGAGATCCATATTCTCGGCAAAGCTGTGGCATTCCAATCCGAAATCAAATAAAGCATACAAATGGGGCTGCTTTTGATGCAGCCCCATTTCATCATTACATTTGTTTTCTGATCTTCTCAAGCGCTCCCTTTTCGAGTCTTGATACCTGTGCTTGCGAGATGCCGATCTCCTCTGCGATCTCCATCTGCGTTTTGTTTTTGTAATACCGCATGGCTATGATGTTGCGCTCGCGCTCGGAAAGCGTGCGCACCGCCTCCTTGAGCGCAATATTCTCCAGCCACGCCTCGTCACTTGAGGTTCGGTCGCTGAGCTGATCGATGACGTACAAGGTATCCCCGTTTTCATTGTAAACAGGCTCATAAAGCGAGATCGGCTCCACCACGGCCTCCATGGCACGCAATACCGCCTCCTTTTTTTCTCCGATCCGCGCAGCGATCTCCTGTGCGCTTGGCTCGCGCTGATTTTCGCGGATCAGCTCTTCCCTTGCCTGCAGCGATCTGTATGCAAGGTCGCGGATCGAGCGGCTGATGCGAATGGTGTTGTTATCACGCAAGTATCGGCGGATCTCACCAATGATCATAGGCACGGCATAGGTCGAAAACTTGACGTCCAGCTCGGTGTTGAAGTTGTCCACCGCCTTGACAAGCCCGATGCAGCCCACCTGAAACAAATCATCCATATTCTCTTTTCTGCCCGTAAAACGCTGGATGATGGACAGCACCAAGCGCAGATTTCCGCAGATCAGCTCCTGTCTTGCCGCCATATCTCCCTGCTTTGTCCGTTTGAGAAGGTCGTTTTTTTGCTCGTCGGTCAACACGGTCAGCTTGGATGTGTTGACACCGCATATTTCCACTTTATTATAATACATACAAACTCCCCTTGACGGTTTTCGTCAAGGGGAGTTTTGCCCGTTTGTATCGGGCGTATACAGTTTTTTCGGTTGGTGAAATTTGGAGCAGCCGCGCTGTGCCGCATTTACCTCTTGCGCAGCCTGCGGTAAAAGCGGATCAAGCATCGGTATACAGGGCAGATTGCCTCCAGACATAATTTTCTGCAAGTCCAATCGTAAGCACCGTGCTGCTTCAGATATGCCCGCTCTTTTTTGAGCAGCTCCCTGTCCCCATGCAGAAAGGCAACGCGCAAAAAGGCCTTGTGCGCGGTCAGGTGCGAGATCTGCTCATATTTTGCCAGCTGCTCATCGGGGATCTGCATATGGCGCAGCGTCATGACGCGTATGCGATGCAGCTGCTCGCATCTGTCCAGCATCTGCTGCTTAGTGCGCACTTGCGCGGAGTGGCTGTTTTTGTCGCGCACGTAATGATACACGATCCGATCCAGCGAGTATCCCCTTTCCCCGTACAGCACGGGCAGCAGCATCTGCAAATTCTGCCCCGTGCGCGAAGGATAAATATAGCGATCGGGATTGGCACGCAGCAGCACGCTTGTGCGCAGCATATGCGCACCGCAACAGTAATACGCGTCGTCATCCGTCAAAAAGCGCATGAAAGCCCGCCCCTTCTCTGCCATATCTGCGGGCGGCGTGAGCATGGAGATCACGCCAAGACCGTTGCAATCATGCACGCTTGTCTTGCCGGACACGAAAGCATATTCGGGATGCGTGTCCAAAAATACAGCACGCACCTCCATGGCATCGGGCTCATAGTAATCATCCGCGTCACACCAGCACAAATATTCCCCCGTGGCATACTGCAAGCCGTTGGCCACCGCTGCCGCGATGCCCCCGTTCGGCTGTGTCAGCACGGTTATGGGAATGCCGCGCTGCGCAAAGCGCGGACGGTATTGCTCCAGTACCTCGGCTGTATTGTCAGTCGAGCCGTCGTTGACGAAAATGTACTCCATATTCTGCCAAGTCTGCGAAAGTATCGAGTCAAGCAGCCTGTGTACCGTGTGGCCGCAATTATAGCCGGGCGTGATAATGCTGATAAGTGCCTGTTCGGTCATACGCGCCTCCGTATTCTTTTCAAAAAATCATATATGCAAGGAAACAGACAGCAAAGCGCAAGCTTGACTTTAGCCCTTGGCGACACGCCCCACACCCACAAAATGCGACCAAGGAAAGCACGCGCCCGCTTGCGATACGCGCGGTACAATGCGCGATCTGCGTCAAAGTCTGCACTCCGTAGGCCGTGCAAGGCATCCGCATAAAAGTGCGCAAGCGCATCCAGCGCGGCATTCTCC
>JAZQYT010000035.1:0-3141 GCA_045633665.1 Eubacteriales bacterium
GGAGAGTCTTACGGTCGATGAGGAAAACCTTACGTATTACAGCCAAGACAACTGCCTGATCGAAAAAGGCAGCGGCAGGTTGATCGCAGGCTGCGAGAGCAGCGTGATCCCCGAGGGTGTCAGCAGCATTGCGCCTTACGCGTTCTATTGCATCTCGGGCTTGCGCACGCTTGTCATTCCCGAGGGCGTAGAAAGCATCGGAGAGGCTGCATTCCTTGGCTGCTCTGCGCTGCGCGAGGTATCGCTGCCCACTATGTTAAAGAGCATTGATTACAAAGCGTTTTCGGAATGCACAACGCTGCGCACCGTCAACGTATCTGAGGGCCTTGTCGAAATCGCTCCCTATGCCTTTGAAAAATGCGAACGCTTGACGAATATCACCCTGCCAAGCACGCTGCAGTCACTTGGCCAAGGCGCATTTACGGATTGCGCTGCCTTGACCGAGATCGATATTCCGCAGGGAATGACGCTGATTGATATCGGTGTTTTTCAGGGCTGCTCCTCGCTTGTTCGTGTGGGGATCCCGGATAGCGTGACAATCATCAACAGCTATGCGTTCCGCCAATGCAAGTCGCTTGCATCGATCGATCTGCCGGAAGGCTTGGAAAGCATTGGGTACAGCGCGTTTTACAATTGTGACGGCTTGACCGAGATCACGTTTCCAAGCACTATGACAAGCATTCCCGGTAGTGCGTTTGCCGAAGCGGATAGCCTGACACATCTTACTATCCCCGACAGCATTTTTGAAATCGGTGTGTGTGCTTTTGCCTCTTGTGACGCTTTGCAGTCAGTATATATTCCCGCAAGCGTGACAGAGATTGGCGATTATGCTTTTCGTGCTTGTCGTGCGCTGACCGAGCTTGTGGTTGCGCCCGAAAATCCGAAATATAAAAGCGAAGGGAACTGCCTGTATCACGTTGAGTTTGGCAGGCTGATGTTTGCGAATTCTTACAGCGTCATTCCGGATGGCTTGACGATCATCGGCAAAGATGTGTTCAACTACTCTGACGTAAAGGAGGTTATTCTCCCAAGCGGCATTACGACGATTGAGAGCGGTGCGTTCAATGAGGCAAGCGATATGAGAAGCATCGTCATTCCCGCAAGTGTGACAAGCATTGGCGACTCTGCGTTCTACTTTTGTTTCTCTTTGAAGCACGTGTATTATACGGGTACGGAACAAGAGTGGGAGCAGATCGATTTCGGTGAATACAACGAGGATCTGCTGGGTGCCACCGTTCACTTTGAATACGTGCCTGAGGAGTAATACCTAAAAATAAAAAACACGCAAAAAACGTGTCAGTCTTCCGCCTGTTTGTTGTGAATATAGGTAAGGGGCAATAGCCCAAAGGAGGAAGACATGAAAACAAAAACACAGAAAATACCAAAGAAAGGGGATGCTTATGCAAGACGAGCAGATCATTGATCTTTACAATCAAAGAAAAGAGCAGGCGATCGTGGAAACAGACGCCAAATACGGCCCGTATTGCATGAGCATCGCCCTGAATATCCTTGAAAATATGCAGGACAGCGAGGAATGCGTCAACGACACCTGGCTGCAAACGTGGAACTCGATCCCGCCTGCGCATCCAAGCGATCTGCGCACCTATCTTGGCAAGATCACGCGCAATCTCTCAATCAATCGCTTGAAGTACCGTATGCGTGAAAAGCGCGGCGGCGGTCAAACCGAGCTTGCGCTGGACGAGCTTGGGGAGATCGCTGCGCCCGACTCGGATATTGCTGCGCAGATAGCCAAGCAGGATTTTGTTCGTATCCTGAACAAATTTTTATGGAGCTTGCCCGAGCGTGATTGCAATATTTTTATCCGTCGCTACTATTTTGCGGATAGCCCGGAAAGCATTGCCAAGTGTTATTGGATCAGCCACGATGCCGTGCTGAAAATTCTCTCCCGTGCCAGAAAAAAGCTCAAAGCGAGCTTGGAAGAGGAGGGATATACCGTATGAATCAGATGACTGTGTTTGAATGGATGAGTGAGATCGATCCCATTCTGATCTCGCGTGCAGCTGCTCCCGTAAAGGCCAAGCGCAGCTCGGGGCTTCGCTCTGTGCTGATCATTGCGGCAGTTCTTGCGGCCCTGATGCTTACCGGAACACTTGCCTCGGCTACCATGTTGGATTCCTACGTGGAGCAAAGGTATGAGGACTATGACGGCACGATCCTGCACGCCCTGGATATCGTGCTGACGCAGGACGATAATCCGATTTCGAATCTGCTGCTTGAACAGAACAAGCAAGCCCTGCATGCGCTGTTTGATGCTTTGCGCGGCATAGGCCGAGAGTCGGAACAAGAGCAGGAAACCAAGCCGCTCGTTCCGTCCGAGGGACTCGAATTCAGAGAATATTGGCCGGGCTCGGGGACTTATCTGGTTGTCGGAATCGGCACGTGTACGGATACCGATATCGTTATCCCGCAGACCACCCCCGAGGGTAATGACGTGATCGCCATTGCAAAAAGCGCTTTCCACGGTTGCACCGAGATCAAAAGCGTGACCACGCTTGAAGGGCTGCAGTTTATCGAGGAAATGGCCTTCGCAGGCTGCACCTCTTTGGAAAGTGTGATCATTGCGGACAGCGTAACGCAGCTTAGCACCATGCTGTTCGTCAATTGCGAGAGTCTGAAAACCGTCAAGCTGCCAAGCGGCCTTACCAAAATCAACTGGCAGCTGTTCAGCCACGCTACGGGTCTTGAGGAGATCGTCATCCCCGATACCGTTGAATCGATCGACCCGTATGCGTTTGAGCATTGTACATCATTGAAAAGCATTGTAATTCCGAAAAGCGTCCAGTTCATCGGCCACGGAGCGTTCAGAAATTGCGAGAGCCTCACGCACGTTGCCATCCCCGAGGGCATCACCGAGATCAAGATGGAAACCTTCAATCAATGCAACAGCATGACGGAAATCGTCATTCCCCAAAGCGTAACGGTGATAGAGCAAGAGGCCTTTTGGGTATGTAAAAAGCTCAAAAACGTATATTTTTCGGGAACGGAGCAAGAGTGGGAAGCGATTACGGTAGGTACAAGCAACTATGCGCTCAATTCCGCTACCGTGCATTTTGCGGAAGTAGCTGTGGAGTGAGAAAAACAAATTTGATATTCCAAAAACCCCGCCAACGGCACAGCCGT
>JAZQYT010000036.1:0-9669 GCA_045633665.1 Eubacteriales bacterium
CCTTAATGGTATTCACAGACCTATGTACAAGTCCGAATGGGAAGGCGCAAGACTTCTGATCACCGAAGCAGGCGACCCCTACGTTACCATCAACTGGGCTCAGTTCATCAATAAGGCACACGTGGATAAGGTTGATTCTCAGTCCTATCCCTTCGTTGTCTTCAAGCTCAAGGTCGTTGGCTACATTGAAGACGTTGAGCTCTTCTACTGCGCAGGCAGCGTATCGGGTGCTACCCAGGACTTTGCTACCACCACCGACTATCCCCCCGTATGCTCCGGCGAGATCGAGTACATCATCTACGACCTGACCGGTGACTGCGAGGGTAACTATAACCTGTTCAGATTCGACCCCATGGGCGCTGACGAAGACACCGAGATCTACCTGTACGAGCTTGCTCTGTTCGCTACCGAGGACGAAGCAATTGCTTACGCAGGCCTTGACCAGGAAGAGACCGAGCCCGAGACCACCGAGGGTGAAGCAACCACCGAGGAAAAGACCGAGGCTCCCACTACCGAAGCTCCCACCACCGAAGCTCCCACAGGCGGCAGAGAGCCCCAGGACACCAAGGACGAGGGCTGCGGCGGTATCATCGGCGTAGGTTCCGTTCTGGCAATCATTTCTCTGGGCATCGTTTGCATCAAGAAGAAGGATTGATCCGTTTTTTCGGTATAAGTAAATAAAAACGCAGGCCGCCCCATGGGGCAGCTGAAATAGCGGTAAAAGCAGGAATTTGTTCGATTTCGAGCAGATTCCTGCTTTTTTAGTATATAAAAAGTAGCGTTTTGGGTTTCGTTGCCGCATCAGCGTCAGAAACCCACTCTATTCGCATTCTCCCCCCTGCGCCAAGGACAAGCCTGCGCGTAATATTCTTTTGTGCAATACACCAAAAATTCCGTCAAATCCCCAAAACTATGCTTTTCCCCTTTGCGCGAGCAGTATTTTATTGTATAATATAGGATGAGTTATTGTAAGCAAAAGGGGAAATTTTATGAAAAAACTCTTTTCTATATATCACTGCATACGCCGCCCATTATGTGCGCTCTTGTGCATTTTCATGCTTGCCTCCATTCTCTGCCTTTTTGCGGGAGCAGACACCGTGCGCTCTTACGCCGTAACCGTGGATCACCCGAAAAGTGTTTCGGCAAAAAACATGCCCGTGATCATCAACGATCACGTACACGGCACGGATGCTTTGCTGACACTGGCAGGCTGGATCAAGACAGACCTTGTCATGAAACACTACGAATATACGATTGACGGCGGCAAAACCTGGACGGCTGTTGCGGATGCGGTCATCTCGCGCCCCGATCTGAAAAATATCTGCCCAAAAACCTATCAAACCGCAGGATTTCATGTAAATATTGACGTTTCGGGACTGTTGCGTGGTCAATACGACCTGTTTTTGCGCGGCTTTACCACCGCGGGCGACGTCATTGACGTGCTGGCCATGCTCAACGTGTCCATAGGACAGGTGGATACCGACACCGTACATCACAGAGAGCTCAATATGAACGCGCTGGGTGCGCAAAACGGTACACTTTCCCTGTCCGCAAACACGCCCCTTTCCCTTGGCGCACACAATCTCAGAGAATTTGAGGGCGCACAGATCGTGCTGGATGCAAACGCCCAACTGACGCTTAGTGCGGCAGACCAGGCCTCTCCCTATAGATTCAGCCTGCAAACAGACACCGCAACACAAAACGAGGACGGCACGTATACCGCCACCGTAGCCTGGAAGGACTTGAAATATGCAGGAGAGCTTTTGCTCTCTTCAAAAACCGATGTCAACGTCCTGCGCATTCGTCTTTTATTCGTGCAGCCCAACTTTTACACGGGAGATATGCAGATCTTCATGACTGCCGGTGCATATGATTATCTGGGCGGTGCAAATCAGGCAGATGCCGAGCTTCAGTTCGACCAAACCGTGGGAACTTACACTCACCTCTTCCCCGTCAGCAATACCAACGACCCCTTTATTTACTTCAATATCGGCAATTATCTTACGCAAACGCAAAATATTGAGATCAGCGCGGATCACTACCGCTATGCCGTGATCACAGCGCAAGCAGGACCGACCAACTCCCCCGGCCTGTTCCGTCTTTTTCTGTGCGCGGGCGCTATACGCGGCCCTTCGGGGGATAGCCATATTGCATTCCAGCCTATCAATGACGGGCAATGGCACAGATACATCATTCCATTGTTTGAGGAAAACGACTGGATGGGCAAGATCCACGGTATACGCTTTGACTTTATTGACAATCACGCAAATCCCGCAGACTTTGCCAATATCGCGTCTCTTGGCTTCTATCCCGATCTTGAAAGCGCACAGGCCGCTGCAAGCCTACCCTTTGAGATCTATCACGAAAACGGTGTCATGCCCGAGGACAAATACAAGGAGGAGGGACGCGCTCCCTCGGGCAAAGCCGATGCCATTACGTGGTTTGACGAAAGCCTTGCCTCCTGCTTTGTGGGAAATAACCAAACAAATGTGACATTTGACGAGTACGGTCACCTGTTTTTGAGTGCTTCAAATACCACAAACGATCCTTACGTGACCTTTAATATGCAAGCCTACGCAGCAATCAACAACCTACCTTTGCTCAATACGAGCGATTGCGGCATCATCGTGCTGCGCGTACTGGCAGACAAAAACATTGAGGGCAAAAATTTCACGCTTTACTACCACTCCGGTGGACTCAACTATGCTGAGGGAACACGTTCGGTTCATGCTCCCTTTCATGGCGACGAGTGGGAATATTTAGTTTACGACATGTCCGATGAGCCTTATTGGACAGATCAGATCCTGGGCTTGCGACTGGACTACGCTACGCAGATCAGCGCAGGGCAAAAGGTATGCGTTTCCGATATTCTGTTTTTTGCCGACATAAAGGCATGGCATGCCTATGCCGCACAGAACGGTGTGGAGATCGAGGGCGAAACGCAGCCCCTGCCTGACCAAACCGAGCCGCCCGAAACAGAAAGACCGACCATTGAGATCCCCACACAGGGGCCGGGACTGGAATATATTCCGCCCGAAACAGAATCCTCTTCTATCCCTTCCGAGGGCTGTACCGGACTGATCTTGTGTCCCGTACTGCTCATGCTATTACCCGTATGCTTTATTTTTGGCTATAAATCCAATACAAAAAAAGGAGACAGATCATGAAAAAATTTCTTATTTCTCTTGTATGTCTGACGCTTTGTCTGTCGCTTGCGATGCCTATGTCTCTGACGGCCTTTGCACAGGATTCGACCTCGGCTGTCGGCACGCTGGATGGCGAGCAAGGCAGAGAAGTGGAGGAAGTAACGCTTTCCGACGGCACAAAGACAGGTGTGAGTGTGGAAACCATCACCCTTTCCGGTACTTACGGCCAAAAAGAGGTGGTTGTGGCAACGGCAAACTTAGCCAACACCAATCTCTCCATTGAGGTACTCAACTGCGGCGACTACATGGTTTCCGCTACCTCTATGATGAAAGCGGCCGAGAGATACAATGCCGAGCATGCAGGACAGACCGTGCTGGCTGCCGTGAACGGTGACCTTTGGATGACCGCCGTGCATAGTAACACGGGCGTGACCACCAAGGTGCTCAAGGTACCGCGCGGATTTACCATGATCGACGGTGAGATCTGGGCAACGCAGCAGATCGGTATGGAAAACTACGTGGCTACCAACGCAGAAAAGGGTACCACCAGCCCCGATAAGGCTGCATTTGGTATCACCTCCTCTAACCAGCCTCTGGTCGGTACACCTGTTGTGGACATCACGATCAAGAACGAGAGCAAAAATTACTCCACCACGGCCGACGGCATCAACCGTCTGCCCGCATGGAACTCCCTGATCGTTTACAACTACCGCTGCAACGACACCAACTATGCCCTTTCGGACGCTTACGAGATCGAAATTGAGGTAGATTCCTCTGCCTTTACACTGGACGGTAAGGTCAGCGGTACGGTCAAGGCCATCTATCCCGCAAATTCCCAAACTCGTCCTGCCTTCAACGAGAAAAACGTGGTGCTGACCGCGCGCGGCTCGGCACAAAGCAAGCTCAAGGATCACTTCTCCGTGGGCGATACCGTTTCCTTTGATCTGAATTTGACCGACAAGCTTGGCAACACCGAGCTTTGGCAAACGGTGGAGGATGCCATCGGCGGTCACATGATCGTGCTCAACGACGGTAAGATCCACACGGCAAATGGCGACACCTCGGAATATCCCACCACGCTGATCGGCTACAAGGATGACGGCACGGTCATGATGCTGACCGTCAACTCTCAGTCCGAAGGCAAATATGCAGGTCTGAAGTTCTCTCAGGGCATCAAATTCTGCACCGAGCTTGGCTACAACAGCGTATTTTACATGGACGGCGGCGGCTCTGCAACCTTTGTGTCCATGACCGAGGGCGAGAGCGGCACGACCTACGTGGCAAGAAATAACGGTTCCGATCCGCTCAAGGACGACGCGGGTAACGTCATCGGCAGCTCTGTGCGCAGCGTGATCAACGGCGTGGGCTTTGTCTGGAATGACACTCCCGTATGTCAAGCGCAGGGCTCGCTTGACTACATTGAATACCCTCTGTTCGACTACAGCCAGATCTCCTGCGAATACGTTTGCGGTGAGCTGATGGCAGAATTTATGGGCGGTCACAATGCAGTTGACACCTATTACGATGCCCAAGAGGGCGGTCTTGTGATCAAGCTCAACGCCAACAGCAACGACCCCTACGCAGCTTTTGACATGACCTCGCTTTCCCAGGTCAGCGCAGACGAATACAAATACATCGTTGTATGCGCAAAAACCAACAGAGATACCGTCAATACCAGCACCTCCGCCATCTTCTATGCTTGCGGCTCTACTATGGGCGCCGTAGGCGGTCAGACCGTTCGGTATGAAGTCCCCAAGGGCGATGAATGGAGTTACCACATCATTGATATGAGCAAGCAGCCGGGTTGGTCGGGTAAGATCAACAACCTGCGCTTTGACATTTTTGACGGTCCGATGGTAAAGAAGGGCATGAGCATGACCTTCTCCATGATCGCCTTTGCAAAGACCAAGGAGGACGCGCAAAAGCTGACCGAGGGCTACGTACCCGAGGGCTGCATTGCCGATTTCGGTGCATTCAAGCAGACCTTGCTTGACGTGCTGAACGCGAAAAAGGAGATGGGTACGCTGCTTAACACCGCGCAAGGCGCTGTAAGTGACGCAACCGCTGCTCTTGCAGGCGTTGCAGATCTGGCAAACAAGAACGAGCAAACAACTGCGTTGTATGCCGAGGCAGAAGCAATTTTAGCCAATATCAACACCTCTTTTGAGTCGATCAAGACTGCGAACACCTCCATACAGGCGTTGAAGGATCAAAACGATACCGCAAAAGACTTGATCGAGCAGGCAAACACCGCGCTCGCCGCGCTGCAGGCAGATGCAGAATCCCTGACTGCCAAGATCGCAGAGATCCAAACGGCAAGTCAGCAGACCGAGGCACCCGCAACCACCGAGCCCGAAACCAATGCACCCCAGTCCACAGAGCAGGACGAGCAGCAGACCGATGCGGAAAAATCCAAGGGCTGCAACAGCGTCATTTTTGCATCCTCTGCCCTTCTGTTGCTGATCTCCTGTGCATTTGTCTTGCGCAAAAAGCGCGATTGATATGAAAAAGTTTCTTTCCCTTGCGCAAATTGCGCTGCTGCTTGTATTGACCATGTGTTTTTTTGCTTCGTGCGTGCCGGATTGGCTGGCTCTGCCGGCTCTGCCGCAAGAAACCGAGGCAAAAACCGAAAACGTAACAGAAAACGTCACCGAAACGGTCACAACAGAGCAGAATACAACGCAAGAGGTAACGTCCGAGGAGCAAACGACAGATCAAGCGCACGAATCGGCGAGTGATACCGAGCCCATCACCACCGAGGAGATTTCTACCGAGGAGGCCACCACCTTCGGCCCGCTTCACTTCCCCGAGGACACAACGGAATAAAAAATAGCAGGAATTTGTTCCAAATTGAGCAAATTCCTGCCTTTTTAGTATACACAAAGTAGCGTTTTGGGTTCTGTTGCCGCATCAGCGTCAAAAATTTTGACAATGCTTATTTCATATGTTGTTATATTGTAATATTTATTATTTCACTAATTTTTATCAAGCACTTTTCCTTATCACGCGTAACCCATCAATAATAAAACTCATGATTACCCACGCGGAAGGCATATTTACGATTGTTTTGGATCCACGAGGAGGTCGCAATCGACGGATTGAGAAAATACAGCACCGAATTTGACAGAGTATATCCGTCTAAGCACATTTTTGCTGCCACCACGGCCGATTGCGTGGGTGCTTGGTAAATGCTGCCGTTGGCTACGGGCGTGAACTGCGTGCCGTATTTTTTGTCAAACACCACGCCCTTGACCGTCCCCGGAAACTGGCTTGACTTTACGCGGTTCAGCACCACGGTACCCACACCGATTTGTCCCGTAAAGCTCTCGCCCTTGGCCTCGGCCGATATGATGCGTGACAGCCAATACAGATCCTCATAATCGTACGCGCTGTCTGCCTTGACCATCTTTTTGGCCTGCGACAGCGTGACGTTCCAACCCGTGACCTGCGTCTGCGGCTTGGTGCTTTGCTCGGGCTTTACGGTCTGCGAGGGCTTGCTCGTTTGCGGCTTACTTGTTTGCGGCTTTGTCGTTTGCGCAGGCTTTTGCTGCGCGGGCGGCGAGGTGACCTGCTCGGTTACTGTTTCCTCCGACTCCTGTAGGGATGAATCGGACGGGCTTGCCTCAGGCAGGTCAACTGTCGCACTTGAAGAAAACGTGATGATCGAGTCTTCTGCATATTCTGAATTTTCTGCATTTTCCTGCTCCAAAATCTCTTGATTTGTCCATGCATCGGGTATGTACACATCCTCAGGGACGCTTGGAGTGACTTGTAAAATGTTTCTCTCCCCAATCGTCATACCCGTGATCAATTCTTTTACACCATATCCGCTGTACACCACCGAAATCACCGCCACCAGTCCGCAAACAGGCAAGGTATAGGGCGAGCGCATCAGCACGCGGCAAATTTTTCTGATAAATTTCATATAACACATCCTTTCCCGGCCGCACGTTTTTTTCGTGCGGCTGAAATATCCAATGATGCAATTTACTTGGCGGTCGATAGAAATATTGTAACAGAAAACACTTGTCGGCGCAAGGAACAATATTTGGTAATAAAAAAGCCCCGCATCATGGTGATGATGAATTCATGAAAAATTAGAACAGGGCTGCTTCATGAACGGCAGCCCTGTTCTCAAACTTATTATATTTAGTTGCTTTTCTTATCTTTTTGTGAATTTGTCCGCTAATTTATCAACTGATGCGGACTCATTTCAAAATATTTATTTTATTTTTCCTTCTTTTTTGCAAATAATTTATCCACGCAGAATTTCGGAATACCGATATCCAACACGAACAAAAACGGCACGATGACGGCAAGTATGTAATAGATCAAGGTCATGACGTTGCCCGGCAGGAAGTAATGCAAAAGAAAGGTCAGCGGCAAAATGATGGCAATCGATGTAACAGGCAATCCTCTGTATTTTTTGGTCGCGCCGCCCTCGGTTCTTTGTCGCTTGATCTCCAGCACGTTGAAAAACGCAAGGCGGATGACAGCGCAAAGTACAAACAAAACCAGCAAAGCGATGCCCACGACCGAATCTACACCGTTAAAGTACAGAAAAATTGCGGGAAAAACGCCAAAGCAGACCACGTCGCAAAGCGAATCCAGCTGAATACCGAAATTCTTTTGGTCATCCGTTCTGTCCTTTTTGGAGCGTGCCACCACGCCGTCAAACATATCGCAAATGCCCGAAGCAGCAAGACAGGCCATGGCGGCAAAAGCATTGCCTTCAAAGGCAAATTTGATGCCCAGCAAAGAGGAAACAAGACTTAAATAAGTTAAAATAACCGTGTAATTATAAAAACCGATCAGACGCATGAAATTTCTCCTTTTTATGCATGTTGATGACTCTCTCCCCAGACGTCCATGGCACGTGCGGCCGCAAAGCCTGTGACAAAGCAAACGAGGGATACGATCAAAACAGAGGTGGATTGAAAATTCGTGGGAATGATTTTAAGCGAGGATGCAATGACAAAGCCCAAAATCACGCGGCACATCAGCAAATTGTGCTTTTTGTAAAGCATGTTGACAAGGCGCGCCAGCAACAGAATGGTTGCCAGAATGCCGATCAGAAACGGGATCAGAACCGAGAGCTGCAGCGAACCGATGCCCGCGGTCAGCGGCTCGTACAGTCCAAGCTCGATGAGAACGGTAGACGAGGTCATGCCCGGCACGATGGTGGAAAGTCCCCACAAAACACCGCAGAACAGAAAAGATACAAAGGACGGAGCAAGCGTGGCACTGACACCAACCTCGATCAGATGGAACAAAAGGTACGCAAAGGAAAGAGAGATGATAAAGGGCATCCAGCTTTTAGACGTATTGGCATTTTGCGCATCCTTTGCCACCAGCATTTCGGGCAGCGTGCCGCAGATCAGACCGAAAAACAGCATCAGCGCGGCAGGCTGACAAAGGCCGAATACAAATTCCACCGCCTTGGCAAGCAGGATAAATCCAAGCGCCCAGCCGATTGCAAAGGGAATGAAGATCTTACAATGCTTTTTAAAGCATTTAAAAGGATGTGTCAAAAGCTCCATCATGGGCTCGTACACCCCAAATACCACGCACAAAACGCCGCCGCTGATGCCGGGCAAGATCGCGCCCACGCCAACGATTGCGCCCTGCAGGACATACAGCAGGCTTTGAAGTATGATTTTAGTCATCGCTCTTTGCCTCAAATTCGTTCTTGACAATAGAAATATATTGTCCAAAGACCTCGTTCATGTCCGCAAAGCGATCGTAAGTCATTTTTTCAAAGGCTCTTTGCTCAGCCTTTGCAATGGGGGAAATGATGCTTTGCCCACGCTTTTGTCCTTCCTCGGTCAGGCGGATGATCTTTCTTTTTTTCTCTCCGGGCTTATGCTCCAATCTCGCGTATTTTTTTATGATCATTTGCGCTATGATCGAATTGACCGTTTGCTTGGGCAAAGACCAGATGGCGCAAAGATCCTGTTGGGTATATTCACCGTCCGGCTGCGTCAACGATTGCCAGATCCAAAATTCGTTCATGGATATGGCATTTTGGCTGATGGCATGCTGATATGCGTTCAAGTATTCCTTGATCTGCGACTGAAATTGATCTGTTTGCTGCTTGCAGCTCTGATTTTCTTCTTTTGCGCAGATCTGCTCAGAAATTTCTTGCATGAATACCTCCAAAAAAGTCCCATTTCGGACTTAATAGAATTATTATAGTCCCGATTCGGACTTTTGTCAAGAGTTTTGTCGAATTTTTACGAGTTTTTTGGCAATCTCTTTTGCCGCACAGCACGTCTTGTGACATCCTGAGTGGAGAATTTCTCCCGTGTCATCTTGAGTGCAGGAAATTCAACGCTCTGCGTTGAATTTCTTTCGCTCAGGATGACACACAGGGGGAACGCTCGATATGACGAAAACAAAATATGCAACCAAAACAAAAAGGCCGACGTATGGGGCTGATAAATTAGCGGAGAAATGGGGATGATCTATCCCCATTTCTGTTAGAATAGTAAAACTGACATATACATATAAACAGTCGCAGGGG
>JAZQYT010000037.1:0-1861 GCA_045633665.1 Eubacteriales bacterium
GCTTGGCCTCCGACTTGGCATTGCCGTTTTTCGCTATATCATCGGCATCGCCTCGGGAAGAGTGAGTGACGCCACCTATATCCGTGCGCAGAACAGCATTGTCCGCTATAATACCGTTTTGCAAGCGGGAAACTCGTGCTACGTTTCGCTGGATTTTGAATCCAACAACATCAACTGGAGCGACGAGTATATCGCGGGAACAACCTTCAATATCGTAGAAAACCCTGCTAACTTTACGGGCTTTGCTTACTATGAAAATCAGGTATGGACGTCTGATCGAGCACATTCTCACATGCTCGTTGCCTGTTCAACACAGCCTTGGGCGCCGACTGGCATGACGGATCGACTCTTTGGCGGCACGGTATACAACAACTTCACCCCCGATGGCTGCCACGCCAACTGCGCGGCAGGTATCATTGCCGACATGAACACGGATCTTTGCGTGCGCGGCAACAGCTTTGCCCTGCGTCTTGGGGATTGGTGTGCTGCCCGGGGGGCATTGCGTGCACGTGTTTACAGCGTCGATGAGAGCGACAGCCGGGGAGAGTTCCAGCCCGGCTACGAGAATCTGAAGGTTTCCGAGAGCCGCACGCCCTTTATCGGCTCGGACTATCCGTTGGAGAAGGAGCAGACCTACACGCTTCGGGAAGGTATTTTGCACGAAGCACCGCAGATCATTCCTGTCGAGCGCTTTTCTTCCAAATAATTCGTGCTTATACGCCCCACGAGCCTTGCCTTGGCTTTGTGGGGCGTTTGTCATGCCGAGCGAGCAGGCGTATGGTGTGCCTTTTTGCTTGAAAGGGCAGAGAATTTGTTGAAAATGGGTAGACAATGCGATTTCAATGTGGTATAATGAAATCAACCACGACGGCAAGGGCTATACGGTGGACGATGTCGGACGGCTTTGGCAGGATATTCTGCCCGTGGCGTGTACCGCCGAGGATGAGGCCTTGCAGCAGCTGCGCGCAGGCACGAGCGCGGCAAGCGCGGCCAACTTTAACGGTTATGTCGAGTGTATCGCCATTGGCCTTGACAACGATTGCACCGGCGCCACGGTGGGAAGTATTGTTGGTGCCATGGTGGGAATTGACGGTATCCCCACTCACTGGTATGATCGTTTTCACGATACGATCAAGACCTACATAACCGATCATGGGACATTTTCCATTGAGGACGCGGTGGACAGATTCGTCGCGCTCAACCAATAAAGAAAGGAAAGAATGACAATGAAAACAATGACAACGCGGTTACTTTGCTTACTGCTCGCTTTGCTGATGAGCAGTCTTTGTGTGCTGACTGCCTGCAGCGGCGATCAGACTGTGCCGGACGATCCGATCGGAGAAGATATCCCGGATGCCCCGGATCAGCCCGACGCGCCGCAGACTACTAAGAATACCGTCACGCTGACGGAGGAGGAGCTGTACGACAAAATGGCCGGCTCCTGGGTTGGTCAGATGATCGGTGTGACCTGGTCCGCTTCCACCGAGTTCTGCTACAACGGTGTGATAATCCCGGAAAACCAGGTGCCACTCTGGAATCCGGATATGGTCAACGACGCATTCGGGCAGGACGACCTGTACGTTGAGGTGCCCTTTATCGACGCCATGAAGGAGAAGGGCGTTATGGCAACGATTGATGAGATCGCGCCCTATTTCCGCGATTCCAAGTTTGGTCTGGCTCATGCGAACTATCAAGGGCGCATCAATCTGCAGATGGGGATCGCACCCGAGCTGGCAGGCCACTACAAATACAACTATCATGCCGACGATATTGACTGGCAGATCGAGGCGGATTATCTTGGTAATATTTTCCCCGGTATGAATTCTTTAGCTGCCCAGCGCGCCTTTGAAATCGGGCATCT
>JAZQYT010000038.1:0-11678 GCA_045633665.1 Eubacteriales bacterium
CGATCCGACTTCAATATACTATTTCGTTCCCCTAAAGGCGCGAAACGCGGTTTTATTTGCCGTTAGCCTTCTCTTTTACGGTTGGGGCGAGCCCGTTTACATACTCCTTATGCTCGCATCAATTACGCTCAACTATTTTGCGGGTCTTCTCGTCGAAAAACATCGCGGAAACGAAAAAAGAGTAAAGCTTATTTTGGCTTTGACCGTAATTTTAAATCTTTCGGCGCTGTTTTTTTTCAAGTATTACGATTTCTTTGCAGTCAACCTTTCGAAAATTCCCGGGCTTACCGTTCCCAAGCTCGGACTTGAGCTTCCCATCGGTATCTCGTTCTACACCTTCCAAATCATGTCGTACACAATCGACTTGTACCGTCATGAAACCGAGGTGCAAAAGAACTATATTGCGTTCGGCACGTACGTCACGCTGTTTCCGCAGCTGATCGCAGGCCCTATCGTGCGTTATCGCGACGTGGACGACCAGCTGATCGGCAGACGCGAAAGCGTAGCCGATTTTGCCGCAGGCGTGCGCCGCTTTTGCGCAGGACTTGCCAAAAAGGTGCTTCTTGGCGATGCTGCCGCTGCCGCGTTTGCGTATTTCTCGGCTGCTGCGGGCATGGAGCATACGGCACTTGGTGCGTGGATGACGGTCATTTGCTACACGCTGCACATTTACTACGACTTTTCGGGCTACTCGGACATGGCCATCGGCCTTGGTCTGATGTTCGGCTTCCGCTTTGTGGAAAACTTTGACTATCCTTATATTTCAAAGAGCATTACAGAATTCTGGCGCCGCTGGCACATCACGCTTTCTACCTGGTTTCGCGAGTACGTGTATATTCCGCTTGGAGGCAACCGCAAGGGGAAGGCACGTCAGTATCTCAACCTCGCAGTTGTGTGGCTGCTGACGGGACTTTGGCACGGTGCTTCCTGGAATTTCGTGCTTTGGGGCGTGTATTTCCTAGTCATCTTAGTCATCGAAAAGGCGTTTTTGCTCAAATTGCTTGAAAAGCTGCCTCGCGTGTTCTCGCATGTGTATGCGCTTTTACTGATCGGCATCGGTTGGATCATTTTCGCATTCCCCAACCTGTCCGAGGGCTGGGCGATCTTTACGGGGCTTTTCGGTGCGGGGACGGTCGGCTTTGCTTCTCCCGTGGTCGTGTACGAGGCGCTGCGCTATCTGCCGCTGCTTCTGATCTGCTTTGTGGGAGCTACGCCGCTACCCAAAAAGATATTTGAAAAGATCAAGCAAAAGCCTGTGGTCACGTATGCCACGCCCGTGCTTTGTGCGGTAATTTTAGTGCTTTGCACGGCGTATCTGGTGGATTCCACCTTCAGTCCGTTCCTTTACTATATTTTCTGAGAGGAGGCAAGCATGAAGCATCAAAAAATTGCAAATATTCTGACAGTGCTGCTGTTTGTCGTCCCTCTTGCACTCGGCCTTATTTTGTTTGTGGCCTTGTCCGACAAGGATTTTTCCGAAGAGGAAAACCGTTCGCTGCAAACGCTGCCCAAGCTGACCTGGAAATCGCTTTCCGAGGGTAAATACGGACAGCAGATGAACAGCTACTTTGCCGACCAGTTTCCTGCACGTGACGCGCTTGTGGGACTCAAGGGCATGTCCGAGCTGGCTCTCGGAAAAGGGGAGAACAACGGTGTGGTGCTGGGGCATGACGGTCAGCTGGCCGTGCGCTGGTTTGACGCGTACGTTGATCGCCTGACGCGTGTGTACGACACGGATTTTTACGCAAAAGAATCCATTTCCGCGCAAACAGATGCGCTGAACGCGCTACACAAGGATCTTGCCGCCAAGGAGATCCCTCTGACCGTGATCCTGCCGCCGCGCACGCTGGACGTGGTGGGAGCGCAAACGCGGTATCCCATGCAATCGGCCGACGCCTTGTGGGCGGACATTGACGCGGGGCTTGACGATTCCGTCAGCTATCTTGACCTGAGAAAGCCCATGTGCGACGCATACGAGAGCGGTGCGTACGTCTATTACCGCACCGACCACCATTGGACCACCAAGGGCGCGTACACAGCGTACGAGAGCTTGATGAGCGCGTGGGGCAGGGCAGACGAGATCGTTCCCGAAAGCGCGTTTACGATTGAAACGGTTGAGGAGTTTTACGGCACGACCTGGTCGCGCGCGGGCTTCAAGTTTGTCGGTCCCGATTCCTTGGAGATTTGGCACTTTGCGGGCGAGGATGCGTATACCGTCACCGATCCCGAAACGGGCGTGCGCTTCGACGGCTTTTATAACCGCGATTACCTTGCAAAAAAGGATAAGTATTCCGCATTCTTAGACGGCACGCACGGCATTCTGACTGTCAAAAAGAACACGGATGAGCAAAGAGAAACGCTGCTGGTGCTAAAGGATTCCTTCTTTAACAGTATGGTGCCGTTTTTGGCGCAGCACTACGATCTGGTCGTGGTCAATCTCTCGGTTGGCGGTGTGCAGCCGCTGCAGACCTATATCGAGCAGTACGGTTGCGATGGTGTGCTGATCGTATATAACGCTGAAAACATCATCGAAAACAACGCCCTTGCCGGCGTGAAGTATGCGAAATAAGTTCACCATATATCAAGATCCCCCGACCTGCAGGCCGGGGGATCTTGATGTTTACTGACACGGCTGCCATGAAGCGCCGTTGTCGGTTGATTTGTACGCAAGATAATAGGGATTCTCCAAATTGCCGCCCTGTACGCTGACGGTCAGATACAGCACACCGTCCTTGCAGGAGAGCGCAACGGTATCTCCGTATCCTTCGGGCATTTCATCCTTTGTGGTTTGATAGTTCCATTTCTCCCAGGTCTTGCCTCCGTCAAAGGTCAGATAGGTGCGTGTTTCGGGCTCAATTTCCGCCCAGTATTCAATCGATGCAAATCCGACGAGGTCGCTTACAAATCCAATCGCTGCAAAGGGGCGCGCTTGCTTCGCACCGCCGTGGGATACGGGCAGCGTGTCGGATTGCACGCGACTCCACGTTCTGCCGCCATCGTGGGTTTCAAAAAGCAGAAGCTGCTTGTCAAGCTGCTCTTCATGCACGACCAGCAGCTTGCCGTTCTGCGTGTCACTGAAATAAAGTGAGAGCTGATGGGGGTGAACCGTTTGTCCAAGCTCTGCCGTCCAGGTCTGCATTCCGCCGTCGCGCGCCAGAGAGAGCATGGAGAAGGATGACATGCTTTGGCTGAACGTATACAAGGGCTGCGTTCCCGCGATCAGCCATACCGTATCTCCCCAAACGGCTGCCGTGTGGCGTTCCATAACAATTTCGTCCCGGGAATAATTGGTATATTGCTTCAACGGTGTCTTGATATAGGCATCCCAAGCTTCGACGTGCAGATAGAGCGTGCCTGATCTGTCGTGGGCGATGTCAACGCCGACCTGACCGTGCGGAATATTTTTTGCGGTGCTTTGCGCAACCGAGTGATACACCAGAGCAGAAGCATCAATTTCACGGGGCGCATATTCGGGAATATAGTCGTTTTGCATATCCACAAAGCCGTAGCCGTTTTGTGCTGCCCAGCCTTGTGTGTAGCTGCCCCTGTAGCCGTGCAGCGTGCGAATCTCGGTCTGCGCAAAGGCATCGGGCGCGATGCTTACAGCTCTCGGAAGGTACAACTCGGTAAACTGTCCGCAGCAGAACACGTTACTGCCTATGCTTTGCAGGCTGTCAAGGTGGATTTCCGAGAGGGAAACGCACTCGTAAAAGGATTGGTCGGGCAGGTTGCGGAGCAGGGGCATGTCCAGTACGGAAAGACTGTGGAAGCAGTATAGGTTCAGCCACTCTTCGTTCCACGGCTCAACGATCAGTCGATGCACGCTCGGCGCGATCAAGGAGGTGATCTCTTTGAACGAAACGCGTTCGTATGTGAGTGCATAGTTTTCGGTCAGGTTGTATTTCATCTCGGTCACGGGCTTTATGTTGATCTGCTCGGGAACCTGAATGTCGGTGGAGGTCCCCGTGTATCCGCAAATGCGGATGTGATCGGGGAACTCCAAATAGGTGAAGTCGCCAAATGCCTGCGTCTTCTCATTGATATCGACAAAGGTAAAGCCATACTGCTCGGCAAACTCCTGCAAGGGCGAGTTGCGATAGCCCCACAGCTCCGGCTTGGGATCGGTAAAGGTCAGCTCACCAAGTCCCTCGACCACCTCGGGGATCATCAGCACCTTGATGCTTGTGCCGTCAATAAATCCAATCCCTACGCTTGTCGCGCAGCTGATCCCCAGCTCTGACAGCGCGCTGCAGCCGCGGAAGGCATACTCACCGATCTCTGTCGCATCGGGGAAGCTTGCGCTTTGCAGAGCAGGGCAGTTTTCAAACGCACCGTTGCCGACAGAGGTGACGCTCGGTGCGCTGACGCTTTGCAGCGTGGTGTTATCACGAAAAGCACCGTTCGCAATCGTCAAAACTCCCTCTGGAATGACCACGCTTGTGTCGCTGCCCGTGTAGCCGATCAGCACGCCCTCTTCAATCACAAAATCCGAGGGCACGGGTAAGCTCTTGAGTATGATACCGACAGCTCCCGCGAAAATCAGGCAAAGACAAGCCGCGGCTGCAGCCCACGGGATCCACCTCTTGCTGCGATGAGAGTGCATTTTTGTGCTTTTGACGGCTCCGGGACGAAAGGAAAGCGCTCCCTCCAAAGTTCGGTCGTCTATGGCTCCAATGGCTTCAAGTATGGTAAATGCATTCATGTTGATGCTCCTTTCATACGTAATAGCCGGCTTTTTCCAGCGCGTTTTTCAGATCTGTCCGCACGCGGAAAAGCCTTGCGCTGACCGCGTTTTCGGTAATGCCGATCAGAGAGGCGATCGCGCCCACGCTCTCACCCATCCAGTAGCGGCGCACGAAGATGGCGCGGTTGACCTCGTCCAGCCCCTCGACGAATGCGGCAATGGTGCTTTTGAGAAGCTCTTGCTCGTATTCGATCCCGGGGATGCTGTTTGGCGCAGGCACGCACTCTGAAAGTTCGGAGAGCAGCTCGGTGACCTGCCGCCCTCGCTTTTGCGCTGTGTTATGCTTGATGCGGTTGATCGCCAGATTTCTTACGATCCTGCCCGTATAAAGCTTGAGGCTTTCGGGGCGCGCGTCGGGTATGGAATTCCAGGTTTGCAAATATGTATCGTTCACGCATTCCTCGCTGTCCTGCTTGTTGGCAAGCAGATTCATAGCAATGCGGAACAAAAAGCTGCCGTATTTTTGTTGTAATGCTTCAATGCCTTGTTCTGAACGCTTCCAGAACAGCTGTACGATCCTTTTATCCTCCAATGCTTGATACCTCTGCAATCTCGTTTTGTGCGATTTGACGCTTCATACCTAAAGACAACGAATGTGCCGAAATCTTTTGCGGAAAACATGTATTTTTTGCGTTTTTTTGCGAAAGATTTCAAATGATTTCTTGTCATTAATTATATCACACCCACAAGGTGATTTTCAACCGTGACATGGAGGTTAAAATGAAAAAAGCAGTAAAAATATCTGCATGGACCGCTTTTGTGTTGTATTGTGCTGTTTTGCTTTATATCCTGATATTGGATAAGGCTGCCTCGGGGTATCACCAAAATCTGCGCAATATTCTGGCGCATATCAATTTGATCCCGTTTCGCACCATCGTTACGTATGCCGTCCGCTTGGCAGAAGATAGCATTAATCTTGATACCGTGGTCAAAAATCTTGCGGGAAATCTGCTTTTGTTTGTGCCCATGGGGACGTTTTTGCCGTTTGCATTTGATAAAATGAAAAAGCTTTGGAGAGCGACACTTGTGTTGCTTGTCGTCATTGTGTCTGTTGAGCTTGTGCAGATATTGCTTGTGATCGGCTCCTTTGACGTGGATGATCTGATGCTCAATATGCTCGGCGGTGTGCTGGGATATTTGATTTACCTGCTCCCGCCCATGTGCAAGCTTGGTGCGTGGTGCTTTGGTAAAACAGAGTGATATTGGGTTTGAAATTGCTAAAAAATTGCCATTCATAAAAAATGAATCACCGTTCAAAATAATAGCAGAGCACGCAAGAGATTGCGGACTCCATTGAGATAGATTATTTTGAAAAAGAACAGGGAGGCGTGCGGGAAGTACCCGCGCAGCTGTCCCTACAAGGAGAATTTGTTATGGCAAACAAGGAAGCAAAGAAGGCACTTGAGCAGTTCAAGATGCAGGCAGCAAACGAAGTAGGCGTTACTCTGAACCAGGGCTACAATGGCCAGCTGACCTCCCAGCAGGCAGGCAGCATCGGCGGCCAGATGGTCAAGAAGATGGTTGAGTCCTACGAGAACTCTCTCAAGACCAAGTAAGACAATCAAAGGAATTTGACAAAACGGGCGGCTGCGTGCGCAGTCGCCCAAATTTTTTTGCGCGAAATAGTGACAAAACGGCAAGGATATGGTATAATGAAAGTGAAAATTATACCTGGAGAAAAGAAAGGGAACGATTATGAAAAAAACAGTACTCAAGGAATATGCAAAGCTGCTCGTTACGTGCGGCTTGAACATCAAAAAGGGTGACGTGGCCATGATCACCGCGGCGCCCGACCAGCCCGAATTCGTGGCCATGGTGACCGAGGCGGCTTACCGCAAGGGCGCTGCGCGCGTCATTGTGGATTGGGGATATCAGCCCTTGACCAAGCTTTCTGTCAAGTACAGAACGCTCAAGAGCCTTGGCACGGTGGAGGAATTTGAAGAGGCAAGAATGAAGTACCGCCTGGAAAAGAATCCCGCTATGCTGTATCTGCTCTCGGACGATCCCGACGGCCTGAAGGGCATGGATCAGGCAAAGAACTCCAAGGCAGCGCAGATGCGCTATCCCATCATCAAGCCCTACCGCGACGCTATGGACAACAAGTATAAGTGGTGCATCGCAGCCGTTCCGGGTGAAGCGTGGGCAAAGAAGGTCTTCCCGGGTATGCGTGCAAATGCTGCCGTGGAAAAGCTGTGGAACGCCATTCTGTACACCTCCCGCGTGCTGGATGCCGAGGGCAATCTGCTGGATTCAGTTGCCGAGTGGGATAAGCACAACAAGAATTTTGCAGAAAAGTGCGCGTACCTCAACAGCCTCGGCCTTATCAAGCTGCATTACAAGAGCTCTAACGGCACCAATCTGACGGTTGGTCTGATCGAGGACGGCATTTTCCTTGGCGGTGGCGAGAACACGCTGGGCGGTGAATATTACAACCCCAATATCCCCACCGAGGAAACCTTTACCTCTCCGAAGGCAGGCAGCGCCGAGGGCGTGGTGTATTCCAGCCTGCCGCTTTCCTACCGCGGTGAGGTCATTGACAAATTCTGGCTGAGATTTGAGGGCGGCCGTGCGGTCGAGGCACACGCAGAGCAGGGCGAGGATCTCTTAAATCAGATGATCACCATGGACGAGGGCGCTTGCATGCTTGGCGAATGCGCACTGGTTCCTTACGATTCTCCCATTCGTAACAGCGGCATTACCTTCTATGAGACGCTGTTTGACGAAAACGCAGCCTGCCACTTGGCTATGGGCGCAGGCTTTACCAACTGCCTCAAGGACTACGACAAGTATACCTTGGCCGAGGCGCATGAAAAAGGTATCAATGATTCCATGATCCACGTAGACTTTATGATCGGCACGGCTGATCTTTCCATCGTGGGCGAGAGCGCGGACGGCAAGCAGGTACAGATCTTCGAGAACGGCAACTGGGCGTTCTGATATGACCGAGAGAAAACTGGTCACGGTAGACTTTGCGTCGCGCACGGGGCAGGTCAAGCCGCTGCACGGCATGTGCAACGGTCCGCTTTCCCCGGGGAGCAATCTTAGCGCGCTGTTTGCGCAGATGGGCGTGCCGCGCGTGCGCTTTGCGGATGCGGGTGGTAAGCAGGCGGGGCTTTACGTCAATGTGTCGCATATTTTTCCCGATATGTCGGCTGACGAGTACGATCCCAAAAGCTACCGTTTTGCGCCTACCGATGCGCTGATCAAGGCAGCTGCTGCGAACGGGGCGGAGATCGTGTACCGCATAGGCGAGAGCGACAACGGCTGGCACTATGCGTTTCCCGAAAACGCGGACAAATATGTACGCGTTTGCGTCAATATCATCCGCCACTACAATGACGGATGGGGGGACGGCACACAGCTGGGACTGCGCTGCTTTGAGGTGTGGGCAAAGCCGGATGCCATGCCGGGCGTGGGCAATGCCGCAGCGTTTGTCTTTTATGAAAAGGTGGCGCACGGGATCAAGACCTACGATCCCTTTTTGCAGGTCGGCGGCATGGGCTTTGCCGATTACGGCGCTATGGCGCGTGAGTTTATCAAATACTGCAAGAAAAAGCAGGTTCCGCTGGATTTTGTTTCGATCTGCGCTTACGGGCAAACACCTGACGCTGCCCTTTCGGGGGTTGGCAAGCTTTCGGCTTACTTACAAAAGAGCGACATGGCGCAGCTGCCCATTCACGTTTGCGAATGGAATTGTGCAGCCCCCGAGGCGCAAGCAAGCACTCCGGCGCAAAAGCAGGCGCAGTACGAGCAGCTGCATTCGCTGCAGGGCGCGGTATTTTGCGCCTCTGCGCTGCTGAGGATGCAGAATACTTTTGGCATCGAAGCTGCCACCTATTATGACGCTCAGCCCGAAATTTCCCCCTTGTGCGGCATTTGTGATCGCTTTGGCAATCCTGCCAAGCTTTCCCATGCCTTTCGCGCGTTTGATGCGCTATACAGGCAGGGAAGCACGGTATATTGTGACGTGCAGGGCAGCGGTGTGGATGCGGTCGCATCCGTAGGGGATCGCGCAGGCGCGGTCATGATCTCGGTGCTGGACGGAGCAGGACTTGTGGATATCCGCATGAACAATCTGCCCGACAACGTATACAGCGCGGACGTGCTGATACTGGACGGCGTACGCGACCTTGCGCACGTGCAAACGCTGCCGCTTTTGGGCATGAGCCGACAGATCTGCATTTCTGTCAGCAAATACAGCTTGATACTGATCAAATTATACTAAAGGAGAAATGGCATGAAAGTTCACGAGTATGCATTTATCAAGGCACGCCCCGTATGGGAGTGCGGTACCGAAAAGATGATGAACCGCACGATCGCGTTACGTACCAATATTGAAAAAACAGATAAGCCTGTTGTATTGGCCATTGCCGCGCATTGTTCCTTTACCGTGCTGCTGAATGGTGAGATCATTGCGCACGGCCCTGCAAGAGCGGGACACGGCTATTACCGTGCGGACGAGCTTGATCTGACCGATCTGCTCCTCGACGGTGAAAACGCGCTTTGCGTTCGCATCGCAGGCTATAACGTCAATTCCTTCCACTACCTGGACAAGCCCTCTTTCGTATGTGCAGAGCTGATCGTAGGCGGTGAGGTGATCGCATATACCGATGCACCCTGTACGGGCTTTGCCGTTGCGGGTGTGGATGAAAGAATGACCAAGGTGCAGAGATACTCCTTCCAGCGCCATATGGTGGAGTGCTACGATCTTGCTCCCGCTCAGAAGAGCGCACCGATCGAGGTCGCGCTGACAGAGCAAAAGGCGTTTATCTGCCGTGACGTGCCTTACGGTGAGGTTGAGGCGCTGTACCCCCGCGCGGTGTTTGCAACGGGCAGCGTGTCGTATGACCAAAGCCGCCCCGTATACGGCAACCGCGAGGTGACCAAGATCTACGATGAGTTCTTTGGATACCAGCCCGAGGAGCTGGAGTTCCGCTCCTTTGAAACCGCTTCGCAAATGGTCTTTTCCGCCCCCAACGCTTACACGATCAATCCCGCAGCCATTCCCGTGTGCGCAGAAACCTACGTGGACGTGGATATGGGTGTCAACTATACGGGTATTTTTGAGTTTGACGTAGAGGTTTGCGGCAAGGGCGAGCTTTACGTGCTGTTTGACGAGCTGATTCCCGGCGGTCAGTTGAATTGCTTCCGTAACGGTACCTCCAACATCGTGGCTGTACGTGCCGAGAGCGGCTCGTACCGTATCCGTTGCCAGGAGCCTTACACCATGCGCTATATTCGCTTGGTAGCCAAGGGATGCTCGTTTACGGTCAAGAGCCTGCGCCTTTTCAAGGTTGCATTCCCTGCAGGCAAGATCACAGCAAAATTCGTGGGCGAGGATGACGAGATGCACCGCATTTACGACGCAGCGGTTGAAACCTTCCGCGCAAATACGGTCGATATTTACATGGACTGCCCCTCTCGTGAGAGAGCAGGCTGGCTGTGCGACAGCTTTTTTACCTCGCGCGTGGAAAAGACGCTGACCGGCAGATCCGATGTGGAAAAGGCGTTCCTTTCCAACTTCTTAATGCCCGAAAAATTCGAGTTTATTCCCGAGGGCATGCTGCCTATGTGCTATCCCTCGGATCATAACGATCACACCTACATTCCCAACTGGGCTATGTGGTACGTGGTGGAGCTTGGCGAGTATGCAAAGAGATCGGGTGACTTGGAGCTGATCACCGAGGCCAAGGACAGAGTTTACGCGCTCTTGAACTTCTTCCGTCCGTTTGAGAACGAATACGGACTGCTTGAAAAGCTGCAGAGCTGGGTATTCGTGGAGTGGTCCAAGGCAAACGAGCTGGTGCAGGACGTTTCGTTTGCGACCAACATGCTGTACGCTACCATGAAGGATACGATTGCAGAGCTGTATGGTGACGAGCCCTTGAAGGGCGAGGCTGCAAAGTTGCGGGGGACGATTGCCCAGATGAGCATGACCGAGAGCGGCTTCTTCTGCGACAACATGTACCGCCGCGACGGCAAGCTGGTGCTGTCGGGTGAGAGAACCGAGGCATGCCAGTATTATGCGTTCTTCTGTAACGTGGCCACGCCCGAAAGCCATCCTTGGCTGTGGAACACGCTGGTCAACGATTTTGGCCCCGACCGCGTACAAAAGGGCGTATATCCCGAGATCTGGGTGGCCAACGCATTTATCGGTAACTATCTGAGATTGGATCTGCTTGACAGATACGGCTGCCACGACGCGCTGTATGAGAACATCAAGGGTTACTTTACGTACATGGCCGACAGAACGGGTACGCTTTGGGAGCTGACAGCGGATCACGCAAGCTGCAACCACGGCTTTGCCTCCCACGTACTGTATTGGATGGAGCATCTGGGCCTGGTCAAGTAAACAGTTTCTGACGACCTGACTTTTGAAAAGTTTTGATCAAACTTTTACAAAAGTTTGCGGGGACGTGGGGCAGCGCCCCGCGTCGCGCCCGCAGGCGCGAAATTCTTAACTCGCCGTTCTTTTTGGTTCTTTTTCTTGCGGCTACAAAGCCAAGAAAAAGAACGGATAGAATTTCATATTGCATAGAACAAGGGAGCTACCTATCAAAGGTAACTCCCTTATTCTTTTTTCGTTGAGCAAACTATTTCCGTTCTTTTTTGCATACTCGTAGGGGAGGATATTATCCTCCCGCCCGAAAGCAGATTGATTTCGTTTTGCCCCGGCAAGAATTTGGAATTAACGCGTGCGGGAGGATGGATTTGCTTGCAAATATTCCTCCCCTACGATGTTGATTGTTTAGGTGAGCAAGCCCTCTCCGTTCTTTTTGAGCAAAGAGGCCCAAAGAAGAACATATTTGCTTCGCAAATCAAAGGCCAAGAACGTTTCGCACCTGCGGGTGCGACCAAGGGCGCTGCCCTTGGAACCTGCGACCTTTTTGTAAAAAGGTCGATCAAAAACTTTCATGAGTTGGGGTGACCAAGC
>JAZQYT010000039.1:0-4161 GCA_045633665.1 Eubacteriales bacterium
TTCTCTTGAAAAATTGCGATATTGGCGTTATAATATAAAAAAATGCCGAAAGGAATATATTATGGGCAATCTTCACGTTATAAATCATCCTCTTATTACACATAAGCTTTCCATCATGCGCGACAAGAACACAGGAAGCAAGGACTTCCGTCAGCTCCTCAACGAGATCTCCATGCTTATGGGCTACGAGATCACACGCGATCTCCCTCTCGAGGACCTCGAAATCGAAACTCCCGTTACAAGCATGGTAGCAAAGCAGGTTTCCGGCAGAAAGCTTGCAATCGTTCCCATTCTGCGTGCAGGACTTGGCATGGTGGACGGCATTCAGTCGCTCGTTCCCGTTGCAAAGGTCGGACACATCGGTCTGTACCGCGATCCCGATACCCATCAGCCTGTAGAATATTACTGCAAGCTGCCTTCGGATATTCAGGAAAGATTGGTCATTTTGGTCGATCCCATGCTGGCAACAGGTGGCTCTGCTGTGGACGCGCTGACCATGCTCAAGGCAAAGGGCTGCAAGAATATTCGCTTTATGTGTCTGGTTGCTGCTCCCGAGGGTGTGGCTAAGGTGCTCAAGGCACATCCGGACGTTGACATTTACGGCGCTGCGCTGGACGACCACCTGAACGATCACGCATATATTGTTCCCGGTCTTGGCGACGCAGGCGACCGTATCTTCGGAACACTGTAACATAAGTATATTTGATTTGAATTTAGAAATTTGCTGAGAAGCAAATTTCTGCCGCAACGTTCTGCCCTTGGCAGAACATTTCACTCGCGCGTCGTGCGAATATCACTTTTGCGGAGCAAAAATATCACGTTTCGCCCGAGGCGAAACATATCACGCAATGCCGACAATGAAAGAGTCGGTATTGCCAACTCCGGGGGAGAGGACACCTTCTCCCCCTATCTTTCATCATGGAGGTACTATGCGTACCATTGTTGTCAAAAAAAATGACGCGGGGCAACGCTTGGACAAGTTTTTGTCCAAGGCCGTCAAGGGCTTGCCCACGTCGCTGATGTATAAATATATCCGCACCAAAAAGATCAAGGTCAACAGGGCAAGATGCGAGCAGAGCTATATGCTTTGCGAGGGGGACGAGATCCAGCTCTTTATTCGTGACGAGTTTTTCGAGTCACCGGAAAAGGACACGGGCGCGCTTTCGCGCATCGTACCCAAGCTTTGCATTGTATACGAGGATGAGAATATCATTCTGCTCAATAAGCGTCCGGGCGTGCTGGTGCATGAGGATGCCGATGCCAAGGATAACACGCTGGTCATGCACCTGCAGGCGTATCTTGCGCAAAAGGGCGAGTATGATCCTGCGGACGAGCAGTCCTTTGCGCCTGCTATGTGCAATCGCATTGACCGCAATACGGGCGGTATCGTGATCGCGGCCAAAAACGCAGCCGCTTTGCGCGAGATGAACGAGCATATCAGGGAAGACCGCATCGGCAAATACTATTTGTGCGCAGCGCATGGCATTCCCGAGAGAAAAAAGCAGACGCTGCACGGATATCTGCGCAAGAATGCTGCTGATAATATGGTTGAGGTGCGCGATAAGCCCTTTGCGGGAGCAAAGGAGATCATTACGGAATACCGCGTGATCGGGCAGAAGGGCGGCGACTCGCTTTTGGAGGTGCATCTGGTCACGGGCAGAACGCACCAGATCCGCGCCCATCTTGCCCATATCGGCCATCCGCTGATCGGTGACGGCAAATACGGCATCAACAAAAAGGACAGGGAAAAGGGCTATAAATATCAGGCACTTTACGCGTACCGCCTGCGCTTTGCGTTTGACGGCAAGGGCGAGGTGCTTTCCTATCTGGACGGCAACGAATTTTGCCTGCCGGACAGCGAGTTTTGGTTCTTGAAGGACTTTTCCCATTAACGCTTGATTCTGAAAGGAGAGAATATGCAGGAGTTTGTCAAAAAAGTTCGCTATCCGTTGCTGATATTCGCAGGACTTTTGACTGCGCTGGGTGTGGTCTATCCGCAGTATTTCGGTGCGCTGTCCTGGATCTCTCTTGTCCCTTTGGGACTTGTGCTGCTTTCGCTGGGCGAGAGTGCCAAGGCCTGGGGCATGTATCTGTACGGATTTGTCTTTTATCTTGTATACTACGTCATGGGATATCATTGGTTTATTTCGATGTATCCCATGGATTTTGCGGGCTTTGAGCCGGATACGGCCATCGGTGTGATCGCGCTTGCCGTGCTGGGTATTTCGGCATTCCAGGCATTGCTGAGCGCCTTGATGTTTTTGATCTTCGGGCTGTTTTGCCGCACGTTCGTGCTGCGCAAATACCCCGTGCTAAGGCCCTTGCTTTTTGCGTGCCTGTGGGTGATCAACGAGTGGTCACAGACCATCGGCTGGACGGGCTTGCCCTGGTCGCGCCTGTATCTTTCGCAATCGTTCGTGCTGCCTATGGCGCAGAGCGCTTCGCTGCTCGGTGGTCTGTTCGTGTCCTTTTTGATCGTGGCCGTCAATCTGTCGCTGGCAGGCTTGATCGCATGCCGCGGGCATCGGCTGTCTTTTGGCTTGCTGGGCGGCTGTCTGCTTGGCGGGAATCTCTTGTTCGGTCTTGCCTCCATGAGTGCCATCAAGGGCAACGTGCTGCCTTGGCAGATCGGGTTTGCGGCGGTTGCGTTTGTGACCGTTGCCACAGCGCTTGCGTACGGCCTGATCCGTCAGCTGGGAAGTGACCGTCGCATGCTCAAGGCCTTTCTTTGCGTGGGACTTACGCTGTGCGTGCTTTCCTCACTCTCGCCCGTGCTTGGCACGTATGCAAATACGGGCAATTCCTTCAAGGCGGCCGCGCTGCAGGGGAATCTTTCCTCGACCGACAAATGGGCAGAGGACGCGGGCATGCGCTCCTTCAAGGTCTATGCAAATCTGAGTGAGCAAGCGGCCGATGACGGTGCTGTGCTGATCGTCTGGCCCGAAACCGCCCTTGCCTATACGCTGTTCAAGGCGCATCCCAATTCGGCTACTACAGCGCCTGTGGACGACGTGTACGACCTTGCCGAGCGCACGGGGGCGACGCTTTTGGTCAGTACCTTTACCTCCACGCAATATTTTGATCCCACAGCCGAAAACGCAAGCACCAATTCGGTCATCGTGTTCTATCCCGACAGAAGCTACGACGAGGATATTTATCTCAAGCGTATGTTGGTGCCGTTTGGCGAATACGTGCCGTGGAGAGAATTCTTGCTGGGCGTTTTGCCCGTGCTTGGGGAAATCAATATGCTCAGCTCGGATCTTGTCAAGGGCGAGGAGGCGGTGGTTGTGGATACCAAAACGCTTGGCGTGGACGTAGGGCCTATCATTTGCTTTGATTCGATCTACGAGGAAACGGTCAGACAGACCGTAGCCGAGGGGGCAGAGATCATCACGCTTTCTACCAACGACTCCTGGTTTTCCGACTCGGCTGCCGTGTATATGCACAACAACCAAGCCAAATTCCGCGCCATTGAGAACGGCAGATATCTGGTGCGCTCGGCCAATACGGGCGTGTCGTCCATCGTAGGCCCGGACGGTGCGGTGTTGGGAGAGCAGGCGGTGCTGACCAAGGGGCTTGTGTCGGCGGACGTGTACGCGCGCAGCAATACCACGCTTTACACGCAGGTAGGGTATCTGCTTGTGTGGATCAGCTTTGCTGCACAGATTGCTTTGATTTTTGCACAGATTGCATACGCATTGATCAAGCGCTTCAAGCATCAAAAAAATGCTGAGAATTCTTAATAATTATTAATGTTTTCCGCGTAATTTTTGCCACACATGCTATTGACAAATGTGATGAAAACTGCTATAATGTTCACATGGGGAACACCCCCAAAACACATCAAAAGGAGAATTATCAACTATGAAAACCATGACAAAAGTTGTTGCAGTTGCGCTTGTAGCTGTAATTATGTGCATGATGCTCGCTTCTTGCGGCAACACCATCAGCGGCACTTACTCCGGTAAGGGTTCCGGCCTGCTGTCCGGTGTTTCTTACTCCTATGAGTTCAAGGGTAAGAACGTAACCGTAACCACCAAGACCGAAATCCCGATTCTCGGCACCATCGTAAACACCCAGACCGGTACTTACGTAATCGAAGACGAGAAGATCACCTTCACATGGTCCGATGATGATGAAACCAACGATAAGGGTACCGTT